>NZ_JBHWKQ010000048.1:0-57441 GCF_042730865.1 Streptomyces sp. NPDC059897
GGGGGGCGCCCTCGGGGCCGCCCGCCCGCCGCCCGGCCCGGCCGACGCCCCGCCCCCCCTCGGCGCCGCGCGGGCCCCCCCCCCCCCCCCGCGGCACGGATGGTTCAGCTGTTGGGACGCAGCGTCCACAGAACGGTCATCTCGCCGGTCACGGCACCGTCCTCGCGCGTGATCGCGATGCTCACCGGGAACTCGGGGCGCTCGCCCGCGTCGAGCTCGGCGACCACGTCGGCGACCGGACGGCCGAGCGTCGCGGTGGCGGTGACCGGACCCATCGCCAGCTTCTTGTACGCGATGTCGGCGCTCACGGCGAGCGGCACGGCGCGGGAGAGCTGGTCGCCGAAGGCGGCGAGCACGATGGCGCCGCTCGCGGACTCGCCGAGCGTGAACATCGCGCCGGCGTGCGGCCCGCCCACGTGGTTGTGGTAGTCGGCCTGGTCGGGCAGCGAGAGGACCGCCTTCTCGGGCGAGGTCTCGTGGAACTCGAGGTTCAGGGTGCGGGCCATCGGCACCGTGGCGGCGAGCATCTCGCCGATGGACATCTGATCAGCGCTCATGCCCGTATGTTACCCACGGGTAGCCCGCTTGGCCATCCCCCGCTCGCACCCGCTCACGCACCCGATCGCCCACCCGGTCAACCGGGAGATATCAGGCATCGGCCGACCAATCACCCGGTGTCCGGGGAAACGGTTTGTCGATTCAGCGCCATGGCGGCGATAGTCCCTCCGTGACCTCTGCCGCCGCCCCCGACCCGAAGCGTCCGCGCCTGCGCCCCACGTGGGCCGGACGGAACTACACGCTGCTCTCCGTCTCGGCGGTCGTCACGACACTCGGAGCGCACGGCGCGCTGATCGCCTCCGCGTTCGCCGTGCTCGACGCGGGCGGCGACGGCGGCGACGTGGGCCTGGTGGCCGCGGCCCGCACGCTGTTCCTGGTGGTCTTCCTGCTCGTCGGCGGCGCGGTCGCCGACCGGCTGCCGCGGCACCACGTGATGGTCGCGGCGAACGCCCTCAACTTCCTCTCCCAGGGCGCGTTCGCGCTGCTCGTCCTCCAGGGCGATCCGAAGCTGTGGCAGATGATGGCGCTCAGCGCGCTCGGCGGCATGGGGCAGGCCTTCTTCAATCCGGCGGCCGAGGGCATGCTGATGGCCTCCGTCTCCGGCGAGCAGGCCAGCCGCGCCTTCGCCCTGTTCCGGATGGGGATGTCCGGGGCCGGGGTGGGCGGCGCCGCGCTCGGCGGAGCGATGGTCGCGGCGTTCGGACCCGGCTGGGTGCTCGCCGTGGACGCGGTGGCGTTCCTGGTCGCGGGAGCGCTGCGGATGTTCCTCGACGTCAAGCACATCGCGCCGCGGGAGCCGGGCGGCGGGCTGCTCGCCGACATGCGGGACGGGTGGCGGGAGGTCATCGGCAGGCCCTGGCTGTGGACGATCGTCGCCCAGTTCGCGGTCGTGGTCGCGGTGGTCGGCGCGGCCGAGTCGGTGTTCGGGCCGCTGGTGGCGCGCGACGAACTGGGCGGGGCGGGGCCGTGGGGCATCGCGCTCGGCGCGTTCGGCGTGGGCACGATCCTCGGCGGACTGCTGATGATGCGGTGGAAGCCGCAGCGGCTGCTGTTCGCGGCGACGCTCTCCGTCTTCTCGCTCGCGCTGCCGTCGGCGGCGCTCGCGGTCCCCGTGCCGCTCGGCTGGCTGATCGCCGTGATGTTCGTCAGCGGCGTCACCATCGAGATATTCGGCGTCTCCTGGATCACCGCACTGCACCAGGAGATCCCCGAGGAGAAGCTCTCGCGCGTCTCGGCCTACGACTGGTTCGGCTCGGTGGCGATGGTGCCGCTGGCCACCGCGCTCGCGGGCCCGGCCGAGTCGGCCTTCGGGCGGACCGCCTCGCTGTGGGGGTGCGCGGCGCTCGTCGTCGTCGCCACGTCCGCGGTGCTGTTCGTGCCGGACGTACGGCATCTGCGGCGGCGCGAGCCGGGCGGCGCCAAGGTCGCCGCAGGCGGTACGACGCCGCAGGCCGAGGTCACACCGCCGGCCCCTGACGTCACCCCACGCTGAACGAACCGCCCGGCGGCTCCGGCGAGGGCACCGCGTCCGCGTCCGCCACCGGCTTCGCGTCGCCGACGAAGCGGCGCAGCGCCGCACCGTGCTCCACCCGTGCGGGGAACGCGTCGCGGGCGGTGCGCCGGGCCAGCTCCGCCACGTCCAGCTCGTCGCGCGAGGCGAGCAGCACGGCGTTGCCGAACCGCCGCCCCCGCAGCACCGCGGGCTCGGCGACGAGCGCGACGTTCGGGAACACGGCGGCGAACGTGGCCAGTTGGGACCGCAGGAACGCGAAGGGCGCGCCGTCCGCGAGATTCGCCGCGTACGTGCCGCCGGGCCGCAGCACCCGCGCCGCCTGCCGCGCGTACGCCAGGGTCGTCAGGTGCGCGGGCACCCGGGAGCCGCCGAACACGTCCGCCACGAGCACGTCCGCCGAGGCGTCGGGCGCCGCCTCCAGCCAGGCCCGCGCGTCGCCGCCGTGCACCGTGATGCCCGTGCCGTCCGGCACCGGCAGATGTTCGGCGACCAGCGCGAGCAGCCCCTGGTCGGCCTCGACGACGTCCTGCCGCGAGCCGGGCCGGGTGGCGGCGACGTACCGGGGCAGGGTCAGCGCGCCGCCGCCGAGGTGCAGCACGTCGAGCGGGGCGCCCTCGGCGCCGAGGCAGTCGAGGACGTGGCCGAGCCGGCGCGCGTACTCGAACTCCAGGTGGGCGGGCTCGTCCAGGTCCACGTACGACTGCGGCGAGCCGTCCACCGTGAGCAGCCAGGCCCGCCGCCGGTCGACGTCGGGCAGCAGCTTGGCGGTGCCGTGGTCGACGTCGCGGGTGACGGGTATCGGCTCGGGGTCGGGCGGGGATGCGTTCACGTGCACATTGTGCCGCTGTGGGGCCGCGACCAGTACGGTCCCGGCCCCACTCCGGTTCACTCCACTGCGGTCACCGTCCCCGCCCCCACGGTCCGCCCGCCCTCACGGATCGCGAACCCGAGACCGGCCTCAAGCGGGACGTCCCGCCCCAGCTCGACCGTCATGCCGACGGTGTCCCCGGGCCGGGCGACGGCCACCTCACCGAGGTCGACGTCCCCGACGACGTCCGCGGTGCGCAGGTAGAACTGCGGCCGGTACCCGGTGGCGACGGGCGTGGAACGGCCGCCCTCCGCCGCCGACAGCACGTACACCTGCGCGGTGAAGCGCCGTGCGGGCTTGACCGTGCCCGGCTCGGCGACGACGTGCCCGCGCCGCACCGCGTCGCGCGGCACCCCGCGGAGCAGCAGCGCCACGTTGTCCCCCGCCTGCGCCTCCTCCATCGGCTTGCCGAAGGTCTCGACGCCGGTGACGACGGTCTCCAGGTCGTCGGCCGTGCCGTACACGCGCACCCGGTCCCCCACCCGGATCCGGCCGCGCTCGACCGCTCCGGTCACCACCGTGCCGCGCCCGCTGATGGTCATGACGTTCTCGACCGACAGCAGGAACGGCGCGTCCACGTACCGCTCCGGCATCGGAACGTACGTGTCCACGGCGTCGAGCAGCGCCTCGATCGAGGCGGTCCACCGCGGGTCGCCCTCGAGGGCCTTGAGGCCGGACACCCGCACCACCGGCACGGATTCGCCCCCGTACCCGTGCGCGGACAGCAGCTCGCGGACCTCCAGCTCGACGAGGTCGGTGAGCACCGTGTCCTCGCCGTCGTCGACGGCGTCCGCCTTGTTGATCGCGACGACGATGTGGTCGACGCCGACCTGCCGGGCGAGCAGCACGTGCTCGGCGGTCTGCGGCATGATCCCGTCGAGCGCCGAGACGACGAGGATCGCCCCGTCGAGCTGGGCGGCGCCCGTGACCATGTTCTTGACGTAGTCGGCGTGGCCCGGCATGTCCACGTGCGCGTAGTGCCGGGTGTCGGTCTCGTACTCGACGTGCGCGATGTTAATGGTGATGCCGCGCTGCGCCTCCTCGGGCGCCTTGTCGATGCGGTCGAAGGAAACGTACTGGGTACCGCTGCCGGCGCCGCGGTCGGCGAGGACCTTGGTGATGGCGGCGGTCAGGGTGGTCTTGCCGTGGTCGACGTGGCCCATGGTGCCGATGTTGAGGTGCGGCTTGGTGCGCACGTATGCCGTCTTGGGCATGGCTGGCCGTGTTCCTTTCCGGAACAAGAAAAGTGAAGCCTCCTGGTACCGAGGCGGGGACCCCTGAGCCGGACCGACCCTCCCCCTGCGGGGTCCGCCGGAGTGTCCGGGGAGGGTCAGCTTCGCGCGCCGTCCGCTGCCGCGGCGGTCAGGAAAGCGGCAGCCTGAGCAGCGCCCGCGACTGCGGGCGTAGCTGCGTGGAAGGCGTGCCGGAACATGTGGCAGATCTTCTCCGACTCGGGCCCCCGAGTCGAACGATTTTCCGCGCCCCGAGCGGGGGTTGTCAGCCCACGTTCTTCAGGGCCTCGCGCACCGAGAGCGGCGCGAGGGTGCCCCGGTGGGCGGCGAGGAAGGACCGTACGGCGTCGGGGTCGGTCTTCGCGTACTCGCGCAGGGCCCAGCCGATCGCCTTGCGGATGAAGAAGTCCGGGTGTCCGGACTGGCGCAGGCAGTACGCGAAGAGCCGGTCGGTGTCGGTGGCGTCCTTGTGGCGGAGCTGGTGGAGCAGCGCGGTCCTGGCCACCCAGAGGTCCTCGTCCTCGATCCACGCGTCCATGTCGGCGCGCAGCTTCGGGTCGGCCGCGACGAGGCCGCCGACGATGTGCGCCGCCAGGAGGTCGACCGTGTCCCACCACGGCACGGTCGTGATCAGCTCGCGCGCGACGGGCAGGAAGCCGGACGTGAGGCCGCGCGCATGGCGGCGCAGGTAGTCGATGGCGAAGTAGGCGTACTCACGCTCCGGCAGCGCCCAGCAGCGCAGCGCGACGGCGGTGAGGTCGCTCTCGCCGGGGCGCGGCGTGCCGTCGAGCACGGCCTTGGTCAGCCCCCGGCGCACGGGGGACGCGAGGCCGAGGAAGGGGGCCACGTCCTTCATGTACGCACGCATGTGCGCGGCCCGCACGGGATCGGCGGAGGCGCCGTAGACCTCGGGGAGGCGGGCGAGCAGGGTGTCGGCGAGAACGCTGGACGGCGGCGCGGTGACAGGCACGTGACGCTCCTCGCAACTGGGGCAGGATCCACGAAAATGAGACACAACCTACGGCGATCTTATGTGGGGGTCGGTTAGTCTCCCCGGATGTTCGAGACCGTCCCCGCCCGTCCCGCCGGGTTCGCCGCCCGTTTCGGCCAGGCGCTGCTGTCGCCCTGGTCGCGGCTCTCGCTGCTGGTGCTGCTGCTGGCCGCGGGCGGGACGTGCGTACTCCTCTTCGAGCCGCAGCGGCTGATCACGCAGGGCTGGCCGCCCCAGGTGAACGGGGCGGCGGCGGTCGTCCTGTTCGCGGTGGCGTACGGGGTGTGCACGGTCGCGTTCGTCCCCAAACCGCTGCTCAATCTGGCGGCGGGCGCCCTGTTCGGTTCCCAGCTGGGGCTGCTCGGCGCGCTCGGCGGGACGGTCCTCGGCGCAGGCCTTGCCTTTCTGCTCGGCCGGCTGCTCGGCCAGGACGCGCTGCGGCCGCTGCTGCGCGGGCGCTGGCTGAAGGCGGCGGACGGCCAGCTCAGCGAGCACGGCTTCCGGTCGATGCTCGCGGCGCGGCTCTTTCCCGGCGTCCCGTTCTGGGCGGCGAACTACTGCGCGTCGATCTCGAGGATGAGCATCGTCCCGTTCCTCCTCGCCACGGCGCTCGGCTCGATTCCGAACACGGCGGCGTACGTGGTGGCGGGCGCCCGCGCCTCGACGCCCACGTCGCCCATCTTCCTGATCGCGATGGGCTTCATCGTCGTCACGGGGTGCGCGGGCGCGGTCGTGGCGTGGTGCAAGCGGCATCAGCTGCGCAAGCGGGCGTCGGACTGACCGGCTCCCCCTTGAGGCCCCTGCCGAGGCGCAGCGTCACCGCGACGGAGGCCGCGGCGAGCACCGTCATCGCGGTGGCGGGCGAGGTCGCCTGGGCCAGCGCGCCCGCGAGCACCGCACTCACGCCCTGCATGGTCAGCATGCCCGCGGTGTGCAGGCCGAGGGCGTGCCCGCTCAGCCGCTCCGGGGTCAGCGCCACCAGCCGCTCCTGCAGCAGCAGGCTCGCGGAGAAGCCGACCGAGGCGAGGGCGACCGCCACCGCGGCGAACGGCAGCGGCGGGCGCAGGGCGAACACCAGGTACGGGACGGCGAGCAGCAGCCGCAGCGGTGCGGCGAGCCGGGCCCGCCACCGGGGCGGCAGGAAACGGCCGGTGAGGACGTCCCCGGCGAGCATGCCGAGGGCGGCGCTCGCGAGCAGCACGCCCGCGTGCCCGGGGTCGTAGGGAACGAACAGCGCCTCGGATCCGACGATCAGCCCGTTGGGCACCCACAGCGCGAGATAGACGTAGCGGCGCGGGACCGAGGACCACAGGGCGGCGTTGCCGCGCATCGTCTCGCGCGGGGACGGGCGCCCGGCGGCGCGCGCCGGGTGCCGGGCCAGTCCGCACCGGGCGACCAGCGCGGCGAGCGCGTAGAGACCGGCCGCGACGAGGAGCGTGCCGCGCGCCGACAGGACGGCCACGAGCAGCCCGCCCAGCGCGTACCCCAGGATCTGACAGACGCCCGCGCTCATGTTCAGGACGGAACGGCCGAGCAGATAGCCGTCGCGGGCGAGGATGTCGGTGAGCATGCCGTAGCGGACCCCGCCGCCGAGCGCCGAGGGCACTCCCTGGACGAGAACCAGCGCGAGGGCAGCCGCCGTCGGCAGACCGGGCGTCGCCTGCGCCGCCGTGGCGAGTCCCAGGAAGAGCGCGAGCCCGACGAGGGCCGCGCGCGGCGGCACCCGGTCCGCCGCCGAGAGCAGCGTGAGCGCGCCGACGACCTGGGCGAGCGAGGGCCCGAACATGGCGAGCGCGGACAACAGCGGCGACCCGGTCGCGGCATAGACGAGCGACCCGAGCGCGAGCCCGCCGACCGTCTGCCCGGCGATCTGGAGCGAGACGGTGGCGAACAGGGCCGGATATTCGGGCGTACGGAACAGGCCCCGGTAGGTGTCCATGCGGTGAGGCTGCGGGGCGCGGGAGGTGGGGCGTTAATGTTTCGCGGACTAGCGAAAGGTGTGGTGGCGGGGCGTGCGGTGACGACACTGTGGTCGCGGGTCGGGGGGCGGGTGTGCGGGGGCATGTGGGTGCGGGGCACGCGAGCGCGGTAGCACATGGGCGCGGGGCACGCGGAAGCGGAGCACATCGCCACGAGACGTGCCCCTCGCGGCAGCACACAGACCCGGGACACGCGGCAGCGGGACACCCGCTCGCGGCAGCACACAAGCGCAGCGCACGCAGCCGCGAGACACACCGCTCGCGGGGACGAGGCGAGTCGAGAGGCGGAGCCATGGGCATCTGGCAGGTCGACGCGGACACGCTCGCGGGCAGCCGGTTTGTCGTGTCGCGGCTTGCGGAGGCGACCGCGAGCCTGAAGAAGCTGGCGGCCCCCGTCGCCGCGCATCCCGGCGAACGGCGCTGGCTGGACGCGCACCTGCCCGCCTACCGTGCGCGGCTCGCCGCAGAGCCGACGACGGCGCTGCTGCTGGACGCCGCGTTCGGGGCGCGGTGGATCGCCGACTTCATGACGCCCACGCCGGACGGCGTCCGTGAGGACGATCTGGCGGACGGGCTCGATCGGATCCGCGCCACGCCGCCGGACGCCGTCCGCGCGAACCTCGCGGTCTCCTCGCCGCGCCCGCTGCCCGACGCGCTCGCCCGCGCCGACGACCTGGCGGACCGCGCGGCGGACCTGCTCGCGTGGGTGTGGCGGGAGACCGTGCTGCCGGAGTGGCCGCGCCGCCGCCGGATCATCGAGGCCGATGTCCTCGCCCGGACCAGGGAGTTGACGCGCGGCGGCTGGGCCGCGGCCTTCGGCGGGATGCGCCCCACGATGGGCTGGCTCGGCGAGGGCCGGCTGCGGATCAACGCCCACGACTACCCGCCGCGGAACATCGCGGGCACACGGCTCCTGTTCGTCCCGGTCACCCCGAAGCAGGGCTGGGTGTCGTGGCCCGAGGAGACCCCGGTCGACCGGTACGCGGTGATCTACCCGTGCGCGGGCGCCCTCGCGGACACGGACAGGACGGCGCCGCCCGGCGCGCTCGCGGCGCTGCTCGGCGCGGCCCGCGCCCAGGTCCTCGTCCTCCTCGGACAGCCGCTGACGACGACCCAGTTGGTGGCCCTCACCGGCCAGGGCCTCGGCTCGGTCGGCCGCCACCTGAAGGTGCTGCACGGGGCCGGCCTCGTACAGCGGCGCAGGGCGGGCCGCTCGGTGCTCTACGTCCGTACGCCGGCGGGAGACACGCTGCTGCGGGCCGGTCGGCCGGACCTGTAAAGGCCGCGCTCACGCCCCTGTGGTGCTCCCGTCACTTTCGAACGCTACTCTGCCCCACGCGACCTCTGGGCCTCGTGTGCCGGGAGTTCGCGCCGCCCCGCCTGGCCCGCGTTCGCGGCAGGACCCGCCGAGCACCTGGATCGCGTACCCACCTCATGTCCTGGTTCGAATCTTTCATCCTCGGGCTCGTCCAGGGCCTCACCGAGTTCCTGCCGATCTCGTCGAGCGCCCATCTGCGTCTCACGGCCGCGTTCGCGGGGTGGCACGATCCCGGCGCCGCCTTCACGGCGATCACCCAGCTCGGCACCGAGACAGCGGTCGTCATCTACTTCCGCAAGGACATCGCGCGGATCATCTCCTCGTGGTTCAGGTCGCTCACCGACAAGACGATGCGGGGCGACCACGACGCGAAGATGGGCTGGCTCGTGATCGTCGGCTCGATCCCGATCGGCGTGCTGGGCGTGACGTTCAAGGACCAGATCGAGGGCCCGTTCCGCGATCTGCGGCTCACGGCGACGACGCTGATCGTGATGGGTGTCGTCCTCGGCATCGCCGACCGGCTCGCGGCCCGCGACGAGGCGGGCGGCCGGCACCGGGCGGCGCGGCCCCGCAAGGAGCTGAAGGACCTCTCCGTCAAGGACGGCCTGATCTACGGCCTGTGCCAGGCGCTCGCCCTGATCCCGGGCGTCTCCCGCTCCGGCGCCACGATCAGCGGCGGCCTCTTCCTCGGCTACACCCGCGAGTCCGCGGCCCGCTACTCCTTCCTCCTCGCGATCCCCGCGGTCCTCGCCTCCGGCGTCTTCGAGCTGAAGGACGCGAGCGAGGGCGGCCATGTCTCCTGGGGACCCACGATCTTCGCCACGCTGATCGCCTTCGCCGTCGGCTACGCGGTGATCGCCTGGCTGATGAAGTTCATCTCGACCCGCAGCTTCATGCCGTTCGTCTACTACCGCATCGCCCTCGGCATCGCCCTGTTCGTGCTGGTGAGCGTGGGCGTGCTGAGCCCGCACGCGGCGGAGTCGGCGGGCTGACGGGGTTCCCGCACGAGCGGCGGCCCGCCGCGTTTGCCGTAGGGGTCTCACCAGGGCAGCGGCCCCTCGGCGGAGACGTACGTGCCCGTGGGCCCGTCGGCCCCGACCCGTGCCATCCGGACGATGATCTCCGCGCCTTCCTCCACGGTCTGGACGCCCGTGTTCCCGTTCAGGTCGGTCCTGGTGAAGCCGGGTTCGACGGCGTTGATCCGGATCTCCGGGAACGCCTTGGCGTACTGCACGGTCAGCATGTTCACGGCGGTCTTGGAGGCCGGGTAGGCGAGGCCGGGGTAGGCGGCGGCCGGGTTCCCGGCGTCGGTGGCGCCCGCGAGGGAGGCCAGGCCGCTGCTGACGTTGACGACGACGGGGGCGGCGGAGCGGCGCAGCAGCGGCAGGAACGCGTGGGTGACGCGGACGGTACCGAAGACGTTCGTCTCGAACAGCGGGCGCAGGGTGTCGGCGGTCTCGTCGGCCGGGAGCACGATGCCGTTGCCCTCGGTGCGGCCCTCGATCCCGGCATTGTTGATCAGTACGTCGAGGCCGCCCTCGGCCTCGATCGTCTTCGCTGCGGCCGCGACGGAGGCGTCGTCGGTGATGTCGACGACGACGTGCCGGGCGCCGAGCTCCTCGGCGGTGCGGCGGCCGCGCTCGGCGTCGCGGGCGCCGACGTAGACGGTGTGCCCGGCCTCGACGAGGCGGCGGGCGGTTTCCCGGCCGAGGCCCTTGTTGGCCCCGGTGATCAGTGTGGTGGTCATGGGTCCAGGCTGCGCCGGGGGCGGCCCCGCAACCAGCGCTCCGGTCTTCCTGGGACCGCCCGTACCAGGAAGATCCGGCCCCGACGGGGCACAGTGGTGACATGGCACATGCGGAGCTCGGCGACTTCGGGGACACGGTGCGGCGCTGGCGGGACCGGGTCTCGCCGGGGGCCGCGGGGATCGCGTCCGTGGGGCCCCGGCGGGCCGCGGGGCTGCGCCGCGAGGAGCTGGCGCTGCTCGCGGGGATCTCGGCGGACTACGTCACCCGGCTGGAACAGGGCCGCGCCACCCACCCCTCCGACCAGGTCGTGGAGGCGCTGGCCCGGGCGCTGCGGCTCACGGACACCGAGCGCGAGCACCTCTTCCGGCTCGCGGGCCTCGCGCCGCCCGGCCTGGAGACGGTGCCGGCCCGGCTGACGCCCGGCGTGCGGCGGCTCCTGGACCGGCTGTCCGGGACACCGGCCGCCGTGTTCGACGCGGCGTGGACGCTGCTGCTGGCGAACCCGCTGTACACGGCGCTGCTCGGCGAGCGCCCCGAGTGGGGCGGCCACGGGCGCAACGCCGTGTGGTGGACGTTCCTCGGCCCGACCAGCCGGGTCCGCCAGACCCCCGACGAGCGGCAGGCCATGGAGACGGCTCTGGTGTCGGACCTGCGCACGACCGCGAGCCGCTACCCGCTGGACCCGCGCCTGCACACGCTCGTCGACGAACTCCGCACGCGCAGCCCGCGCTTCGCCGAGCTGTGGGACTCGGGCGCCGTCGGCCGGCACGCCGCCGCGCGCAAGACGGTCGACCATCCGGAGGTCGGCCCGCTGACGCTGGACTGCGACATCCTCACGGTCGCGGGCGACGACCTGCGGGTCATGCTCTACACGGCCGAACCCGGCACCCCGGACGCGGACCGCCTGACGCTGCTGACGACCGCGGTGCTGCCGACCATGGTCGGCGCCTGACCAGGCCCGGAACCAACTCCTTTACAGCATCGGTCACTTGATGCTCAGTACCGCTCGCTCAGGGTTCCCAATCGGGTGCCCCGCACGTAGCCTTGGCACATGCCGCCCGTCACTTCTGGTCCTGTGCGGTCTGCCGAGGAAGTCAACGAGCAGATCCGCGGATTGTGGCTGCGCACCGGCGGCCGGCTCAGCGGCGAGCAGCGCGCCGAGTACGCGCTGCTGGTCACGGAGTGGGCGGCCGCGGTGCGCGCGGAGGTCGTGAAGGCGGCCTGAACCGCCTCCGGCCTTCATCCCCCTCGGTCCCCCGGCCCGCTCAGCGGCCTCCGGCCACCCTCAGCACGGTCCCTGTCGCGTACGACGCGTCCGGTGACAGCAGCCAGGCGATCGCCGCCGCGATCTCCTCGGCCGCCCCGGGGCGGCGCAGCGGGATGCCCGGGGCCGCTTCCCACGCGATGTCGGGCGTTCCACTGGTGGCGTGGATCTCGGTGTCGACGATGCCGGGCGCGACGCCGTTGACCCGCACGCCAGCCGGGCCGAGTTCCTTGGCGAGGCCCAGCGTGATCGTGTCCACGGCCGCCTTCGACGCGGCGTAGTGCACGTACTGGCCGGGGCTGCCGAGGGTGGCGGCCCCGGAGGACACGTTCACGATGGCGCCCGCGCCCGCCGCCGTCATGTCGCGCGCCGCGCGGCGGCAGCACAGCAGGACCCCGAGGACGTTGACGTCGAGGACGCGGCGGAAGTCCTCGGTGCGCGCCTCGGCGAAGGGGCCGACCGGCGCGGTGACGCCCGCGTTGTTCACCAGGCCTGTGAGCGGACCGAGCCCGTCGCGCGCCTCGTCGAACAGGCGCTCCACGTCGGCCTCTTGGGAGGTGTCGGCCCGCACGACGGCGCACCGGGCGCCCTCGGCGCGCACGGCCTCGGCGGTGCGCTCGGCGGCGTCCTTGTCGCTCACGTAGGACAGGGCGACATCGTGCCCGTCGCGCGCGAGACGTACGGACGTGGCGGCGCCGATGCCCCGGCTGCCGCCGGTGACCAGCGTGATGGGGCGGTTCAAGGGGGCCTCCTGGTCAGAAGTACGTCCCCGTGGACCGGGATGTGGCCACGCGGACGATGATCATGTCGCGCCGGGCGCACCGTACCAGCGCCACTTCCCGCGCCGCTCCCTGCCCTCCAGTTCGCCGCGCCCCGTGGCCCACAGCAGCGTCGCCCAGGGGTCGGTGTCACCGGGGACGTCGGGGAAGAGGCGCTGCAGCGTGCGCGCGCACAGGTCGGCCGGCGCCTCGAACGCGATGCCGAGGCCGAGCGCCAGATCGTGCGCGTGCACCAGCGTCTCGACGACGCCCATCGCGGCGAAGCCCTCGGGGTCGGAGGCCCCGAAGACATGGAATCCGCGGGCGCTCGGCGGGGTCGCGCGCACCACCGCGGCGAGGATGCCGCCGCCCGACTCCAGGGCGCCGAGCATCGCGGACGGGCCCGCGTCGAGTTCGACGGTGATTGTGTTGGCGGGGCCCTCGGCGCGGCGCCTGCTGTAGCCCCAGCGCACGTAGTCGTCCGCCAGAGGGCGCAGTGACCCGATCTGCGCGGCGTAGAAGAAGAGGTCGTCGGCGAGGTGCTCGCCGGTCTCCCAGCACGTCCACTCGAGCGGGCCCGCCGGGGCGTTCCAGTCGGCGTCGGCGGGAGCGGTGCGCAGCGCGGTGACCGCGAGTTCGACGGCTCGCACGACGTCCTCCGCCGTGACGGGTCCTGGTGCCCCGGCCGGGACTCGCGTGTTCGGATCAGCTGACATGGCGCGACCGTAACAGCGCACGCCCCGCGCTCCCCAGGAGTTTTCGACCCGACGGCGCACGCCTCTTGGCTCCGTGCGCCCAGGGCCCGAGACTGAGCCGATGACGCAGCGTGTGGAACTCGCGACCGTCCTCGACCGCCTCGCCGTCGACGAGTTGGTGACGGACTACGCCGCGGCCGTGGACGACGGCGACTGGGCGGCGTACCGCGCCCTGTTCGAACCGGAGGGCCGCGCCGACTACCGGGAGGCGGGAGGCATCGAGGGCAGCGCGGAGGAAATCGCGCAGTGGCTGTCCAAGACGATGGAGCTGTTCCCAATGCGTCAGCACCTGATCGTGAACCGGCGGGTCCGCTTCGACACCGTCGACCGCGACATCGGCGACACGGGCCGCGTCCGGGCCGACTACTTCAACCCCATGCGCTTCGCGGGCGACGGCGACTCGACGGCCCCCGATTTCATCTGCGGCGGCCGGTACGCCTTCGACCTGGTGCGGGCGCCCAGCGGCTGGCGGCTGCACCGGGTGACGGTCTACGAGAAGTGGCGCCGCGTCCCCCAGCAGGTCGTGAGGGGAAGCTGACCCGCGCCCGCTTCGCCCACTGTCGTTGATCGTCGGCGGCGCGCACACTGGAGAGCGCTGGGCGATGGTCGTACGAGTACGGGTCGGGAGGCGCGGCGCATGGAGCGGTGGCGGCAGCGGCTCGACACGTCACGGTGGTGGCGCGGCGCCGCCGCGGTCGGTGCGGGCGCCCTGCCCGCGCTCGCGTTCCCGGCCCCCTCCCTGTGGTGGTTCGCGTACGTCGCGCTCGTGCCGTGGATGCTGCTCGCGCGCTCGGCCGGGACGCCGCGCCGGGCGGCGCTCGACGGCTGGCTGGGCGGGCTCGGGTTCATGCTCGCGGTGCACCACTGGCTGCTGCCGAGCCTGCACGTGTTCACGCTCCTGCTCGCGGCGCTGCTCGGCGCGCTGTGGGCGCCGTGGGGCTGGCTGCTGCGCCGCCTTCTGCACGGCCGGCCGACGCCGGGGCAGGCGGCGACCGCGCTGCTCGCCGTCCCTTCGTGCTGGCTGATGGTCGAACTGGTCCGTTCCTGGGAGGGCTTGGGCGGCCCGTGGGGGCTGCTCGGCTCCAGTCAGTGGCAGGTGACGCCCGCGCTGCGGCTCGCTTCGGTGGGCGGCGTCTGGCTGCTCAGCCTGCTCGTGGTGGCGGTGAACACCGGCGTGACGCTCCTCGTCGTCGCGCGCGGCGCCCGCGCTCCGGCGGTGGCGGGCCTGGTCGCGACGGTCACGGTCACCGGGGCCGCGTGGGCGTGGGCGCCGAAGCCGGAGCCGGACGGGCGGTCGCGGATCGCGGTGGTGCAGCCGGGCGTGGTCGACGGCATCGGCAGCATCAAGGCCCGCTTCGACCGGGAGGTGGAGCTGACCAGGCAGCTGACGGGCCGGGACGTGGACCTCGTGGTCTGGGGCGAGAGCAGCGTCGGCTACGACCTGCCGCGCCGCCCCGCCCTGGCCCGCCGGCTCGCCGCGCTCTCCCGCGAGGTGGACGCGGAGATCCTCGTGAACGTCGACGCGCGGCGCCGCGCGGCCGACGGCTCCGGCCAGGGCATCTACAAGAGTTCCGTGCTGGTCGGCGGGGACGGCCTCACCGGCGACCACTACGACAAGATGCGGCTCGTCCCCTTCGGCGAGTACGTGCCCGCGCGCTCCCTCCTCGGCTGGGCCACCTCGGTCGGCAAGGCGGCGGGCGAGGACCGGATGCGCGGCACGCGGCAGGTCGTGATGGACGTCCGCCACGGCGAGCGGACGCTGCGCGTCGGGCCGCTGGTCTGCTTCGAGTCGGCGTTCCCCGACATGACGCGGCAGCTGACGCGGGACGGGGCGCAGGTACTGCTCGCGCAGTCCTCGACGTCGACGTTCCAGCAGAGTTGGGCGCCCGAGCAGCACGCCTCGCTCGCCGCGCTGCGGGCCGCGGAGACGGGCCGCCCGATGGTGCACGCGACGCTGACCGGGGTCTCGGCGGTGTACGGTCCGGACGGGGCGCGCGCCGGTGCCTGGCTCGGCACCTCGGCGAGCACGGCCCGCGTCTACGACCTGCCGACCGCGCAGGGCACGACGCCGTACGTCCGCTTCGGCGACTGGCCGGTGCACGGGGCGGTGACGGTCCTGGTGCTGTTCGCGGCGTTCGAAGCCGCGCGGTGGTTGTCCTTCAAGCCCCTGCGGCGACGGAGCGGCGGGGTCCGGGGCGGGGCCCCGAGCCCGTAACGCCGTCGCGGTCCGGACGATCCGTCGAAGCCCGCCGGGTCAGACCGTCCGGCCCACCTCGCGCACGACCTGCTCGCACAGCTCATGCGTGGCGAGCGCGTCCCGCGCGCTCAGCACCTTGCCGCCCCGCACCGCGTCGAGGAACGCGAGCACCGCCTGCTCGATGCCCCGCTGGCGGGCGACGGGCACCCAGTCGCCGCGACGGCGGACCGTGGGCTGCCCCTTGTGGTCGACCACATCGGAGAGGTTCAGCACCTGCCGCTTGGAGTCCTGCCCGGACACCTCGAGGATCTCCTCGGTGGAGCCGCTCAGCCGGTTCATCACGCCGAGCGCGGTGAAGCCGTCGCCCGCGAGCTGGAGGACGACGTGTTCGAGCAGGCCGTCCGTGACGCGGGCGCGCACGGTCACGTCGTCGACCGGGCCGGGCGCGAGGAAGCGCAGCGTGTCGACGACGTGGATGAAGTCGTCGAGGACCATCGCGCGCGGCTCCTCGGGGAGCCCGACGCGGTTCTTCTGCATCAGGATCAGCTCGCGGGGGTGCTCGACGCACTGCGCGTACCCGGGCGCGTAGCGGCGGTTGAAGCCGACGGCGAGGCTCACGCCGCGCTCCTCGGCGAGCCGTACGAGCCGCTCGGACTCGGCGAGTTCGTAGGCGAGCGGCTTGTCGACGTACGTCGCGACGCCCGCTTCCAGGAGCCGCGTGACGATCTCCGGGTGCGCGGTGGTGGGCGCGTGCACGAAGGCCGCGTCGAGGCCCTGCGCGAGGAGCGAGTCGAAGTCGGTGTGACGCTGCGCCGCGGGCACCCGGAGCTGGTCCGCGACCTCGGTCAGGGTCGCGGGCGTACGCGTCTGCAGGTGCAGTTCGAGCGCGGGCTGCGCGCCGAGCACCGGCAGGTACGCCTTCTTGGCGATGTCGCCGAGTCCGATGACGCCGACTTTCACGTCTGTGTGCTCCTGTCCTGCTTCTGCGATGGCCGGGCCGTGCCCGCCCGCTGCTGGGTCCCGGCAGCATACGGGGCCTCGTAGGGCTCGCGCTGGGGCGGGCGCCAGTCGGCGATGCCGTCCATGCCGCGCAGCAGGAAGGCCGGGCCGAGCAAGCCGACAGCGCGGATGGCGGTGTTGCGCAGGGCCATCACGGGCCGGTTCGCGGTGAGGTTGACGCGGCTGACGGTCATCGCCTTGCGCGCGATCATCGTGGTGCGGGGCAGCCGTGCGGCGGTGTAGCCGGGCAGGTCGAGCGGGGTGTCGGGCGAGGCGTGGTGGGCGAGGACGACCGCGTCCTCGATGGCCTGGTTGCCGCCCTGGCCGAGGGTCGGCGCCATGGCGTGCGCGGCGTCGCCGAGCAGGGCGACGCGGCCGCGGTGGTAGGCGGGCAGCGGCTCGGCGATCTGATGGACGTCGTGCCGCAGCACCTTTCCGGGCTCGACCGCGTCGAGGATCGCGGGGATCGGGTCGTGCCAACTGCCGTACAGGCGCCGGAGTTCCGCCCTCTCGTCGCCGCGGGGCGCCCGCTCTCCGGCCGGGGCCATGGCCGCCGCGTACGCGTAGACCGTGCCGTCGGCGAAGGGGTGGGTGCCCCAGATCCGGCCCGGGCCCCAGGTCTCGGCCTGCGTGAAGGGGCGGCCGAGCGGCGGCACGAGCACGCGCCAGGTGGTGAAGCCGGTGTACTCGGTGCCGGGGTGTTCGGGGAAGAGCGCTCCGCGCACGGCGGAGCCGATGCCGTCGGCGCCGACGACGAGCTCCGCCTCCAGGTCGCCCTCGGCGGTGGTGACGCGTGCGGGCCGGGCCGGGTCGCCCGGGTCGCCGGGGTCGGCGAGCCGCGCCTCGGACGCGACGCGCACGGCGTCGGCGGGCAGCCGGCCAGCGAGCCTGTCGATCAGGGTCGCTCGGTGCAGCAGCACGATGGAGCCGCCGAACCGCTCGGCCGCGAGCCCCGGGTCGACCCGCGAGACCCAGCGGCCCTTCGGCGTGAGCAGCCCGCCGTCGCCCTTCCACGCTTCCAGGGCCCGGATCTCGGCGCCGAGCCCCACGACGTCGAGGGCGCGCTGGGAGTTGGGCGCGAGGGAGATCCCCGCCCCGACGGGCCTGAGCCCGCTCGCCCGCTCCAGTACGGTGACCTGCCATCCGCGCAGGTGGAGCGCGAGCGCGGCGGTGAGCCCGCCGATTCCCCCTCCGATGACGACGGCACGGGGCCGGGACCGTGGCTTGACCTGTCGGGACATGACGCCTCCCAATGAAGCACCGAAACGATCACTACACCTGTAGTGAACTCGTACCGCGACCGTACTACAGCTGTAGTGATCGCGGTAGATTACTCCCATGAACCGCCCTGAGAACCGCCCCGAGAACCGCGCCGAGAACCGTCCCGATGCGATCGCCGACGCCGCTCTGACGCTGCTCGCGGAGCGTGGCATGCGTGGGCTGACCCACCGCGCGGTCGACGAGGCCGCGGGACTGCCCCAGGGCTCGACCTCGAACCACGCCCGGACCCGGCTGGCCCTCCTGGAGGCGGCGGTGCGGCGGCTCGCGGTGCGCGAGGGACAGGTGCTCTCGGTCGACGAACTGCCGGACTCCGCGGGCGGCCTCGACTCCCTGGTCGACGGCATGGCACTCGCCCTGCACCGCTACCTCGACCGCCACCCTCAACTACTCGTCTGCCGCTACGAGTTGGCCCTGGAGGCGACCCGCAGGCCCGAGCTGCGCAGCTTCTTCGACGAGACGGGCCGCCAGTTCCGCGAACCACTCACCGCACTGCTTCGGGCGGCGGGTTCCACGACCCCCGAGCGACACACCCTGTCCCTGGTCGCATGGACGGAGGGCATCATGTTCTCGTGCGTGGCTGGCTCCTTCCGCGCAACCACCCCCACCCTCCCGGAACTCCGCACCGGCTACAGGGAACTACTCACCGGATTCCTCACCACACGCGCAACCCCCTGAGCCGACTTCGGCGGCGATTGAGCAGTCCTTTCGACATCCAGCCCCTGCGGCGATTGAGCAGGCCTTTCGACGGCGAATGACCCGTACATCCAGCCCCTGCGGCGATTGAGCAGGCCTTTCGACGGCGAGGGACCCGCAAATCCAGCCCCTGCGGCGATTGAGCAGCGGGGTCCGGGGCAGAGCCCCGCGACGTCAACCACCACACCCGCCCCCTGCGGAGCACCCGTCACCCATGCGGACCAACCTCCCCCGATCACCCCCACCGCACCCCCGCCGTCCCCCACAGTGACCCCGTGCCCAGAACCCCCAGAACGTCCAGCTCAACCACGATCCTGCTGACGGCGGCGGCCGCCGCCGTCACCGCGGCCACCGCCTCCGGCTGCGTCAGCGTCCGCCCGCCGGCCGCCCCGAAGGCGCCCACCCCCACGGTCTCCGCCCCGGCGCCCCGCCCCGAGGGTCACGCCGACCGCCCGGTCGTCGAGGCGCCGGCGCGCGAAGCCCTGGAGCGGACGAAGCCGACCGCCCCGCACCGCACTCCGGCACGCCACGCCGAGCAGCCGCGGCGGACCGCCGACCCCGCTCCCCCGCACTCGGCCCCGAAGGTCGCCCCGGCCCCGCGCCGGACCACCGTCCCCGAACCCCGTACCACCCCCAAGAACCGCCGGGCCGAGAAGCTCCCGAAGGCCCCCGCCCAGACCGACGTCTGCGCCCTCGGCCGTCGCTACGGCGGCTGGGACCGGGACAGCCCCCAGTCGGCCATCTGCCGTGACACATACGGACGTTGACCGAACGTACCGGTCCGCCGCGGCGCCCCTTCGCCTACGACCCGGCCCGCGGCGGCCCGAGCGGCTCCCCGCCGGGCCCGCGCCCCGCTCTCGGCTCCGCCGGTCCCGCCCCCATCGTGGCCACCCGCTCCTCGAGCCGGGTGAGGGCCGCGCGCACCCCGTCCCCGTACCCGTCGTCCCCCAGGGCGCCCGCCGCCGCGCGGGCCCGCGTCAGATGGCTGCGGGCCGGCTCGGGGCGGTCCAGCTTCACGTAGTCCGCCGCCAGGTTGAGGTGCAGGGACGGATAGAAGGCCTGCAGCGCCAGGGACGACTCGTGCTCGGCGAGCCGCTCCTGGGTGAGGGAGTCGGCGGCGGACAGCGCGCGCAGGTCCCAGGCCAGCTCGTCCGACGGGTCGTCCTGCGTGTCGGCCATGTAGTGCGCGAGCGTGCAGCGGTGCAGCGGGTCGCCGTCCTCCCCGATCTCCGCCCACAGGCCGAGGAAGCGCCCCTGCGCCTCCTCGCGGTCACCGCCGTGGTGCAGCATGACCGCCTGCCCGATGCGGCTCATCATGGCGTCGTCCGCCGCCTGTTCACGCTGCTGTGCCACTGTCTCCTCCAAGCCCGGCCGCCCGGTGCGCCCGACCACGATGTCCGATCCGACGACGCTAACCGGCGGCACTGACAATCCAGCTCAAGCGCGGCTTCCCGCGAGCCGGGCCCCGGCTCAGCCCAGGTCCGGGACGGTCCAGTCGATCGGCGTGTGCCCCTGGGCGGCGATCGCCTCGTTGATCTGCGTGAAGGGCTGCGAGCCGAAGAACTTCCGCGCCGACAGCGGCGAGGGGTGCGCGCCCTTCACGACCGCGTGCCGCTCGGTGTCGATGAGCGGCAGCTTCTTCTGCGCGTAGTTCCCCCACAGCACGAAGACCGCCGGGTCGGGGCGCTGGACGACGGCGCGGATCACCGCGTCCGTGAACTTCTCCCAGCCCTTGCCCTTGTGCGAGTTGGCCTCGCCGGCCCGCACCGTCAGCACGGCGTTGAGCAGCAGCACGCCCTGCTCGGCCCACGGCATCAAGTAGCCGTTGTCCGGGATCGGGGTGCCGAGCTCGGCCTGCATCTCCTTGTAGATGTTGCGCAGCGAGGGCGGCGTCTTCACGCCGGGCCGCACGGAGAAGCACAGGCCGTGGCCCTGCCCCTCGCCGTGGTACGGGTCCTGGCCGAGGACGAGCACCTTCACCTTGTCGTAGGGCGTCGCGTCCAGGGCGGCGAAGACCTGCTCGCGCGGCGGGTAGACGGGCCCCTTGGCGCGCTCCTCCTCGACGAACTCGGTGAGCTCCTTGAAGTAGGGCTTCTGCAGTTCGTCGCCGAGGACGCCGCGCCAGGACTCGGGCAGCATCGCGGTGTCGGTCACGTCAACAACCTCCGGGGTACGGGCAAGTGCTTCAACACCCAGAAACCTACCGGCGCCCACTGACAATCGACGCCCGCACCCGGGAGGGATCAAGAAGGCCGGTTCACCAGCTCGTCTTGCGGTGCAGCTCCCACATCATCATGATCGTCGACGGGTCGAGGGCCCGCTCGCCGCCCGAGATCTCCTCGCTCGCCGCGATGAACTGCTTGCCCTGCCACAGCGGCAGCAGCCGGGCGTCCCGCACCATGATGTGCTGGGCCTGCTCGAACTGCCGCGCCACGACGCCGCGGTCGCTCTGCTTGCGGGACAGCGGCAGCAGCTTGTCGGTGATCTCGGGCGACACGTACGGCGTGCTCAGGGCGTTCTTCTCGCCCACGAAGGGCGCGATGAAGTTGTCCGCGTCGGGGAAGTCGGGGAACCAGCCGCGTCCGAACGCCGGGTACTCACCCTTCTTGTATCCCTGCTCGAACGACTTCCAGGGACGGCTCTTGAGCGTCACCTTGAACAGCTTCGACGCCTCCAACTGCCGCTTGATCTCGGCGAACTCGGGCGCGGTGGCGGAGCCGTACCGGTCGGAGGCGTACCAGAGCGTGAGCGGCACGGGCGCGTTGATGCCCGCCTTGGAGAGGATCCGGGCCGCCTTCGCGGGGCTCGGGTCGCCGAACTCGTCGAAGTAGTCGGTGGTGTGGCCCGCGAGGCCCCTGGGGACCATCGAGTACAGCGGCTCGACGGTGTTGGCGTACACCTTGTCCGCGATGGCGCCGCGGTCGACGAGCTGGGCGACCGCCCGGCGCACCGCGCTCTTGCCCGCCCACGGGTCCTTGGGGTTGAAGACCACGTAGCTGATCTCCATGCCCGCGCCCTCGACGAGCTGCAGGCCGTTGGCGCCCTGCTTGTCCTGGAGCTTCACGATGTCGTCGGCCGCGAGACCGCGGAACGTCGCGTCGATCTTCTTCGCCTTCAGGGCGCCGACCATCGCGGCGGACGTCTTGAAGTAGCGGATCGTCACCGCGGTGTTCTTGCGGTCCGCGAAGCCCTGGTAGTTGTCGTTGCGCACGAGTTCGGCCTTGCTGCCGTCGGCGTACGACTTGAGCACGTACGGCCCCGAACCGGTCACCTTGCCGTCCGTACGCGCGGACTTCGCCGGGTACGAGGAGGGGTCGACGATCGACATGGCGGGCGTGGAGAGCACGAACGGGAAGGTGGCGTCCGGCTTGGTGAGGCGGAACGTTACGCCGCGCTCACCCCGCGTCTCCACGCGGTCGAGGCTGCCCAGCAGTCCCGCGGGCCCGCCGCCCCCGCCGATCCTGCGGACCCGGTCGATGGAGTACTTCACGGCCTTCGCGTCGAGCGCGTCCCCGTTGGAGAACTTCATGTCCTCCCGCAGTTCGCAGTGGTAGACGCGGTTGGCGGAGTCCTCGAACCGGCACTCGGCCGCGTCCGCCTGCGGTTCGGCGGCGCCCGAGGGCAACGACACCAGGGTCTGGTACACGTTGCGGAACAGCTCCCAGGAGCCGTCCCAGGACATCGCGGGGTCCAGCGTGCTCGGCACACTGGTGGTGCCGACGGCGATGGCCCGCTCGTCGGAGCCCTCGCCCGAATTCATCAGCCCGCACCCCGTGAGCAGGGTCATCGACGCCAAAGCCGCCCACGCGCGAGGGGCAGGGAACCGGTTGAACACGCGCTCGCTCCTCGATCAGCCATGCCAGGTCGGCAGACAATATCGCAGCGCCCCGCCGGTTCAACTGGTTGAAACAGCGGGGCACTTCACGAGCGAGAACGTTTGTCGGACGTTGTCGGGCAACGTCCGGAATCTGCCCTCGGGGCCGACAGGGCCCGGGGGCCTATTCGACGCCGGCGTTGAGGAACTTGCCGCCGTCCACGACGAGGTTCTGACCGGTGATCCAGGCGGACTGCCCGGACGTGAGGAACGCGGCGGCGCCCCCGATGTCCTCCGGCACACCGAGCCGGCCCATCGGGTACGTGGCCGCGACCTCGGCCTCGCGCCCCTCGTACAGCGCCTCGGCGAACTTGGTCTTCACGACCGCCGGGGCGATCGAGTTGACCCGCACCTGCGGCGCGAACTCGTGCGCGAGCTGGAGCGTCAGGTTGACCATGGCGGCCTTGCTGACCCCGTACGCGCCGATGAACGGCGAGGCGGAGACGCCCGCCACGGACGCGATGTTGACGATCGCGCCGCCGTTCTCCCTCTGCCACGCCTTCCACGTCTGCTGCGCGAAGCCGAGCGCGGAGACGACGTTGGTCTCGAAGACCTTGCGTGCCACGTTCAGGTCGAGGTCGGCGATCGGGCCGAACACCGGGTTCGTACCGGCGTTGTTGACGAGGAAGTCGACGCGGCCGAACGCCTCCATGGTGCGCTCGACGGCGGCGGCCTGGTGCGCCTCGTCGTGCGCCTTGCCCGCCACGTAGATCACGCGGTCGGAGCCGAGCTGCTCGACGGCCTCCTTGAGGGCGTCCTCGCCGCGGCCGGTGATGCAGACGCGGTCGCCGCGCGCGACGAGGGCCTCGGCGACGCCGTAGCCGATGCCGCGGCTCGCGCCCGTGACGAGCGCGACGTTGCCGGAGAGCTCCGGGAGTTCAGTAGTGGTCATGTCCGTTGCCTCCGGCCTCAGTTGAGCGGGCCGCCGGCCACGTACATGACCTGGCCCGAGACGAATCCGGCCGCCTCACCGGTGAAGAAGGCGATGGCGTTGGCGATGTCCTCCGGGCGGCCCACGCGCTGCACCGGGATCTGGGTGGCGGCCGCGGCCTGGAAGTCCTCGAAGCCCATGCCGACGCGCTCGGCGGTGGCCTTGGTCATCTCGGTGACGATGAAGCCCGGGGCGACGGAGTTGGCGGTGACGCCGAACTTGCCGAGCTCCTTCGCGAGGGTCTTCGTGAAGCCCTGGAGACCGGCCTTGGCGGCCGAGTAGTTGACCTGGCCGCGGTTGCCGAGCGCCGAGGACGAGGACAGGTTCACGACGCGGCCGAACTTGGCGTCCACCATGTGCTTCTGGACGTACTTCGTCATCAGGAAGGCGCCGCGCAGGTGCACGTTCATGACCGTGTCCCAGTCGGTGGCGCTCATCTTGAACAGCAGGTTGTCGCGGAGCACACCCGCGTTGTTCACGAGGATCGTGGGGGCGCCGAGCTCCTCGGCGATGCGCGCGATCGCGGCCTCGACCTGCGCCTCGTCGGAGACGTCGCAGCCGACGGCAAGGGCCTTGCCACCGGCGGCGGTGATCGCCTCGACGGTGTCCTTGCAGGCGGCCTCGTCGAGGTCGATCACGGCGACGGCGCGACCCTCTTCGGCCAGACGGATCGCGGTGGCGGCGCCGATGCCGCGCGCGGCTCCCGTGACGATCGCTACGCGCTGCTCAGTGGTGGACATGCTCTTCGGTCTCCTCGCCCTAGAGGTGCGGCCGCGCCACCCAGTGCGGGTGAGCAACCGCTTAGTACCCTGTGCGTGCGACGCTAGAAGCCCTGGCACCCGGTGTCAACGTGCCGATCAGGTGCCGCTGCTCACTCGTCGGCCCTGACCTGGACGTTCAACGCACCAGCAGCCCGAGCAGGCGCTCCGCCTCGGCGGCCGGATCGGCGGTCAGGCCCGTGTGCACGGGACCGGGCTGCACGACGGTCGAGCGCGGCGCGACGAGCCAGCGGTAGCGCCGCCCGGCGTCGTCCTCGGCGGCCTGCCCCGCGTCGTCTCCCCCGCGGCAGTGCCGCTCGACCGCGCCGAGGACGGCGCGCACACCCGTCACGTCGGCCTCGGGGTCGAGCGCGAGCAGCCGCTTCTCGTCGAGGTGGGTGAGGGCCGTGACGAAGGACTTCGCGCGGCAGTAGACGACGACCCCGGCGTTGATCTGCTCCCCGCGCTCGACGCTCGGCACGACGCGCAGCAGGGCGTACTCGAAGACATGGCGTTCGGGCGCGCTCCGCGTGTTCATCGGGTCGCTCCTTCGGTCACCCAGCCGGGGGTTCCGGCGGGCCGGGCGCCGCCGTCGGGCAGCGTGACGCGTTCGTGGATGGTGGCGGCACGCGCGCGTAGCGTCTCTACGTACGCGCGTCGCACCGCGTCCGGTGTGTCGAACCCGGGTTCGTCCGCCAGCCACACGTCGGGCACGTCGGCGGCGGCCCCGGCGATCAGCTCCTCGGTGACGCGCGGCGCGAGCTCGGCGGCGGCCGCCTCGATGTCGGGCCCGAAGCGGGCGAGGGCGTGGTCGCTCGCGTCGTACGGCTTGTCCGCCCAGGCGTGCGCGCCGCGCCAGTTGTGGTGCCAGATCATGCTGGCGCCGTGGTCGATGAGCCACAGCTCGCCGCCCTGGACCAGCATGTTGGGGTTGCGCCAGGACCGGTCGACGTTGTTGATCAGCGCGTCGAACCAGACGATCCGGCCCGCCTCCACCGGATCGACGACGTATGCGAGGGGGTCGAAGCCGAGCGCCCGCGGCAGGAAGCGCATGCCGAGGTTGGTGCCGCCGCTCCCCTTGAGCAGCCCCTGCACCTCCTGATCGGGCTCGCCGAGGCCGATCACCGGGTCCAGGTCGAGGGTGACGAGCCCCGGCACGCGAAACCCGAGGGCGCGCGCCAACTGGCCGCAGATCACTTCGGCGACGAGCGTCTTGCGGCCCTGTCCCGCGCCGGTGAACTTCATGACGTACGGGACGAGGTCGTCGGCCTCGACGAGACCGGGAAGCGACCCGCCTTCCCTCAATGGGGTGACATAGCGGGTCGCGGTGACTTCGGTGAGCATGCGCCCAGGTTATGAGATCAGGATGGCTTTGAACGTCCAGGGATCACCGTACGTACCTCAGGGAAACCCCCACGGGATCCAGCACGTCCCCTCGACCCGACCGACCCATGAAGGGACCTTCACCCCATGACCGCTTCGCAGGAGCCCGCACCCACGAGCCATGTTCCGTCGCGCCGCACCGTCGTCACGGCGGTCGGTGCCGCCGGGATCGCCGCGGCGCTGAGCGCGTGCGGCAGCTCGGACGACGGCACGTCGCAGCCCGCGGGCAACGCGTCCTCGGGCGGCGGCGAGAAGAAAGGCCAGGCGATCGCCAAGACCTCGGACATCCCGGAGGGCGGCGGAAAGATCTTCGCGGACGCGGGGGTGGTGGTGACGCAGCCCAAGTCGGGCGAGTTCAAGGCGTTCACCAATGTCTGCACGCACCAGGGATGCAAGGTGAACAAGGTGGCCGACGGCTCCATCGACTGCCCGTGCCACGGCAGCAAGTTCTCCATCAAGGACGGCAGCGTCACGAGTCCGCCGGCCACGCAGGCCCTGGAGGAGCGGCAGCTCAAGGTCAGCGGCGACTCGATCGAGCTGGCGTAGCGCGGCCTACGCGCGCTTCCACGCGTCGAGCACGTCCGGCGTCGTCGTCACGGTGGCGACCAGGGCGAGCGTGTTGTCGATCATCGCGGGGGTGTAGTCGGCGGGCACCCCCGCGACGGCGTCCCGGGGCACGACCACGGTGTAGCCGAGGTTCACCGCGTCGAACACGGCGTTCGGGATCGCGATGTTGGCGGAGACCCCCGTGACGACGAGCGTCCGGCAGCCGAGATTGCGCAGCAGCGGATCCACGTCGGTGCCGGCGATCGGCGAGAGCCCGTGCAGCCGGCGGACGACGAGGTCCTCGTCCGCGACCTCGACGGGCGGGGCGACGCGCACGGCGTCGGTCCCGGAGAGCTGCTTCACGGGAAGGCGCTCGGTGGCGCGGAAGAGGCGGGCGTTGCGGCTGGCCCCGCGGCCGTCCGGGCGCCGCTCCGCGACGGCGTGCAGGACCTGGACCCCGCTCTCGTGGGCGGCGGCTACGAGTCGCGCCACGTTGTCGAGTGCGCCCGAACTCCGTGCCTCTTCGGCGAGTTCGGGCAGCGCGCTGTCGGGGCCGACGACGCCCTGCTGGCACTCGACGGTCAACAGCACCGTGCTCGCCGGGGCGAGCAGCTCGGCCAGTTTCCCGCGCTTGTCCTGCGACGGCATGAGCGCCCCCTGACTGCTGGCTGGTTCTCCGGGCTGGTTCTCCGGGCTGGTTCTCCGGGCTGGTTCTCCGGGCTGGTTCTCCGGGCTGGTTCTCCGGGCTGGTTCTCCGGGCTGCTGGAGGGTAGCCACCATTGCGTGTACAGGGAAGAGGCCGCATGCTGCGTTCCTGATACCACGTCAGACGCGCCGGGGTGCACCTCGGATGCCGGACAAGGGAGCCTTGATGACCACCGCCACCCAGCGCCGCGGCCGGAAGATCATGATGTCGCCCGAGGAGCGCGACGCGTTCCTCGCCGAGCAGCGCACCTGCCGCGTCGCGACGGTGGGCGCGGACGGCACACCGCACGTCAGCCCGCTCTGGTTCGCCTGGGACGGCACGTCGCTGTGGCTCTACTCGCTGAACCGCAGCCGCCGCTGGGCCGATCTGCGGGCCGACGGCCGGGTGGCGGTGGTAATCGACGCGGGCGAGGAGTACGGGGAGCTGCGCGGCGTCGAGCTGTCCGGGCGCATCGAGTTCGTCGGCGAGGCGCCGCGCACCGGCGAGCCGTGCCCCGAACTCGACGCCCCCGAGCGGCTGTTCGCGCACAAGAACTTCGGGATGACCGAGATGGTCTACGACGGTCGGCACGCCTGGGTGCGGCTCACCCCGGACAAGATCGCGTCGTGGGACTTCCGGAAGCTGGCCGATCCGGGCCGCCGCTGACGTCACCCCTCGGCGAGCCGCCCGAGATCCGCTCCCACCTTCTGGAGCGCCCGCACCGCGGCGCGGATCGAGGGCCGCCGGTCCGCGTCCGCGCGCCACACGACGTACACATGGCGCCGCACCTTCTGCCGCACCGGCACCGTCACCACACCCTCGGGCATCGGATCGCGGCCGAGCAGCGGCGCGACGCAGACGCCCAACCCGGCCGCGACCAGGCCCAGTTGGGTGTGCGTCTCGGCGGCGCGATGGCCGACCTGCGGCTCGACACCCTTGGCCCGCAGCGTGAACATCAGCCACTCGTGGCAGAACTCGCCCTGCCCCCAGGTGATCCACTCGTCGTCCGCGAAGTCCTCCAGACCGACCTCCGCACGCCCGGCCAGCGGATGGCCGACCGGCATGGCGATGTCCGCCGGGTCGTCGAGGATGCTCGCCTTGACCAGGCCCTCCGGCATGGGCATCGGCTTGTTGTACCAGTCGAGGACGACGGCGAGATCGAGGTCCCCGCGGATCACCTCGGTCACCGCGGCCTCCGGCTCCAGCTCCCGGGACCGCACGCGCAGCTGCGGGTGCTCGGCGCGCAGCGCGGCGAGCGCGCCGGGGAAGAGGCCGCGGGCGGCCGTCGGGAACGCGGACAGCCGCAGCTCCCCCACGACCTGCCCGCGCTGCGCCTCCAGGTCGGACTGCGCCAGCTCGACCTGCGAGAGGATGCGCGCCGCGTGCTCCGCGAGCAGCCGCCCCGCGTCCGTGAGCCGGACACCGCGCCCGCGCTTGGCGAGCAACTGCTGCCCCGCCTCGCGCTCCAGCTTGGCCATCTGCTGCGAGACGGCCGACGTGGTGACGTGCAGCCCCTCGGCCGCGCCGCTCACCGATCCGTGCCGGGCCAGGGCGTCCAGGACCCGCAGGCGCTCCAGGTTCAACATGTAAGCGATACTAATGGGTACCGGGAAAACAATCTCGCTTGTGCTACGAAGATCCGGGGAGCCAATCTGGACCCCATGAGCACCACGACCGCTTCCCGAGCCGCCACGGCTCCACCCACCGCCGCCACCCCGCGCCGCGCCCTCGACTGGCGCGTCCGCTTCGGCATCCTGGCCCTCATCTGGGGCTTCAGCTTCCTGCTCATCAAGGTGGGCACGGAGGGCTTTGCCCCGTTCCAGGTCACGCTGGGGCGTCTGCTGTTCGGCGCGGCGGTCGTGGTCGTGGCCATGATCGTGAAGCGGCAGCGGCTGCCCCGCGGGGCCCGCACCTGGGGACACCTGGCGGTCGCGGCGTTCTTCCTGAACGCGCTGCCGTTCTCGCTCTTCGCGTTCGCCGAGGAGACGATCCCCTCGACGCTCGCCGGGATCTGCAATGCGACGTCGCCGCTGTGGGGCATGGCGCTCTCGCTGGTCGCGCTCTCCGAGGACCGGCCCACCCGGCGCCGCGTCGCGGGCCTCGGCATCGGCTTCCTCGGCGTCCTGACCGTCCTCGGCGTCTGGCAGGGCTTCCACGGCCTGGACGTGGCGGGCACGGCGATGGCGCTGCTGGCCTCGCTCTCCTACCCCATCGGCTGGATCTACGTCCGCCGCACGCTGGCGAACACGGGCGAGTCGAACGTGTCGATGATCGGGGCCCAACTGCTGCTCGCCACGGCCCAACTCGCGCTCGTCACCCCGCTGTTCACCTCCTGGCCGACGCACTTCGCGGCGGTCCCGCTGCTCGCGATCGCGGCGCTGGGCGCGCTCGGCACGGGCGTCGCGTTCCTCATCCAGTACGGGCTCGTGGCCGAGGTCGGACCGACGACCGCGCAGATGGTCACGTACTTCGTCCCGGTCATCGCGACGGCGGCGGGCGTCGCGGTCCTCGGCGAATCCCTCTCCTGGTCGACCCCGATCGGCGCGGCGATCGTCCTGGCGGGCGCGGCCCTGACACAGTCCCGCCGGAGGCCTTGACCACGAAGGACCGACCACCGGCCTCGCTTGGGCGATCCGCCACTTTGGGCAATCCGCCACCTCGGCCAATCCCCCACCCCGCTTTGAGCAATCCGCCACCTCGACCCGTCCCCCTCGCCTTGGGCAATCTGCCGCCTTGGGCGGCAGGGCGGGCAAGGCGGCACCCCGGTGCCGCGCACCGGAACCTCAGGGCCCCACCCCGACACGGCACCGGGACCACGCCCCACCTCACGCGTAATGCCTCCGCGGCCCCGACCCCACCGCCGCCACCACCGCGTCCGCCACCCCACCGATCTCCTCCACGCCCAACCGGGACACCGTGATCCGCACCCCCGGCCCCGCCTCCATCCGGAACCTCGCCCCCGGCGCGACCGCCCACCCGGCATGCAGCAGCCGCGCCACCGCCCCGGTCTCGTCCGGCACCGGCACCCACACGTTCATCCCGCTGCGCCCATGCGCCACCACCCCCCGCTCGGCCAGCGCGGCGATCAACGCGTCACGCCGCTCCCCGTACGACGCCGCCACGGCCGCCGCGTCCACCGCCCCCGCCTCCCACAGCCCGGCCACGGCCCGCTGCGCGATGCGGCTGACCCAGCCAGGCCCGAGCCGCTGGCGCCCCTGCACCCGGTCGACCGTCCCCGCGTCCCCCGTGAGCACGGCGAGCCGCAGGTCGGGCCCGTAGGCCTTGGCGACGGAACGTACGAACGCCCACTGCCGCGTCGCCCCCGCGAGCGGATGCAGCGGCAGATCGACGATCCCGTGGCCGTGATCGTCCTCGATGAGCAGCACCTCCGGGTGCGCGCCCAGGATCGCGCGCAACGCTTCCGCCCGGCCCGAACCCACCGCGGCCCCGGTCGGATTCTGCGCCCGGTCCGCCACCACGATCGCCCGGGCCCCCGCGTCCAGCGCCCGCTCCACGTCACCCGGCAGCGGCCCCTCGTCGTCCACCCCCACCGGCACCGTCCGCAGCCCGAGCGCCGGCACGAGGTCGAGCATGCTGCCCCAGCCGGGATCCTCCACGGCGACCGCGTCCCCCTGCTTGAGGTGCACGGCGAGCACACGCTCGATGGCGTCGAGCGAACCGGACGTGACGGCGACGGGCCCGTCCGGCACCCCGTCCGCGTCGAGATCGGCCCGCGCGCGGCGCACCAGACGGGGCTCCAGCGCGTCATCCCCGTACAGCATCGGCTCCTTGTCGGCGACGCCCGCGGCGGCCGCGAACGCCTCGACCAGCGAGGGCAGCAGCGCCGTGTCGGGGTTGCCGTCCGACACGTTCCGCACCCCCTCCGGCACGTCCACGCGGATGGCCTCGCGCGCGGTGATGGCCGGCTTGGGACGCACCCGGCTGCCGCGCCGCCCGGCCGTCTCGATGACCCCGCGCTCACGCAGCGACCGGTAGGCGGCCGCGACCGTATTCGGATTCACCCCGAGCTGCTCCGCCAACTCCCGCATGGGAGGCAGCAGTTGCCCCGGCTCCAGGCCCCCGGCGATCACCCCGCGCTCGACGCTGGCGCAGATATCCGCTGCGCGACTGCCACTGATCCGATACTCTCCTAGCACAAACAGCATTATGTACTAGTGCAATGGAGTTGGCAACATGAGCGTCACCCAGGAACAGTCGACGGCCTCCTACGCGCCCACGGACCGCACGGTCCCGACCCGCGCCAAGGAGCGCGCGGCGTACGACCACACCCTGGTGCACTCGATACTCGACGAGACCTACCTCTGCCACCTCGGCTTCGTCCGCGGCGACGCCCCCGTGGTGCTGCCCACGCTGTACGCGCGCGTCGGCGAGCGGCTCTACGTGCACGGCTCCACGGGTTCGCGCCCGCTGCGCATGGCGGGTCAGCAGGACCCGGGCCTGCCGGTCTGTGTGACGGTGACCCATGTGGACGGCCTGGTCCTCGCCCGCTCCGCCTTCCACCACTCCATCAACTACCGCTCCGTGGTGGTGCACGGCACGGCGCACCAGGTGACGGACGCCGAGGAGAAGCGGCTCGCCCTGGACGCGATCGTCGACCACGTGGTGGCGGGCCGCTCCGCCGACTCGCGTGCCGCGAACGCCAAGGAGCTCGCCGCCACGGCCGTCCTGCGCATCGACCTCGCCGAGGTCTCGGCGAAGGTCCGCGCGGGCGGCCCGAACGACGAGCCCGAGGACATGGACCTGCCGCACTGGGCGGGCGTGGTCCCGGTACAGCGCGGCTACGGCGAGCTGCTCCCCTCGGACGACCTCGCCGCCGGCATCGACGTTCCGCCGTACCTCAAGGGGCTGTGATGCTGATCCACCCCTGGGACGCGGCGCGCGACACGGCCGAGTGGCAACAGTGGCTCGCCACCCACGACTTCGGCCAGCTCGCCGTCAACGGCCTCGCCGGCGAACCCCCTTTCGTACAGCCCATGCACTTCGCGTACGACCCGCAAGGCCCGGGCGATTTCGGCGAGGTGGTCGCCCACCTCGCCCGCCCCAACCCCCTGTGGTCGGCGCTCGACGCCAACCCGGAGGTGCTGCTGAGCGTCGTCGACGACTACGCGTTCGTGCCCGGCCCCTGGCAGGCGCCGCCCGACGTCCCGCCGGAGCACGGCACGCCGACCAGCTTCTACGCCGCCGTCCAACTGCGCTGCACCGCGCGCGTGGTGGACGACCCGGAGGAGAAGGCGGCGCTCCTGAACCGCCAGGTGGGCCACTTCCAGCCGCCCGGCCTCTCGGTGCCCGTGGCCGCGGGCGAAGCCCCGTACGGACGGATGCTGCCGGGCATCCGGGGCCTGCTGCTCCAGGTGACCGACGTACGCGCCAAGTTCAAGTACGCGGGGCACAAGCCCGAGGAGGTCCAGGACCGGATCGCGGCGGGCCTGGCCGAGCGCGGCGACCCGCGTGACGCCGCCGCCCTCGCCACGCAGCGACGGCGGCGCCACCAGCCCGCGTAGCGGGCCGGGAAGCCGCTCAGCGGCTCAGGCGGTCGACCGGGTCTCCGCCACGGCGAGGCCCGTCACCGCCGCCAGCATCAGGGCGGTGCCCACGACCGTCGCCGCCGTGAGGCTCTCGCCGAGCAGCGTCACCGCGATGACGGCGGCACCGACCGGTTCGAGCAGCATGACCACGGAGACGGTGGCGGACCGCACGGCCGCCGCGCCCGCGAAGTACAGGGCGTACGCGAGCGCGGTCGGCACGGAGGCGATGTACGCCAACAGGCCGAGCACGGCCAGCTGGTGGCCGGTGTGCGGCACCAGGCCCTCGGCCGCGCCGAGCGGCAGCAGCGCGAGCGAGGCGACCGCGAACGTGCCCACGGTCGTGCCGAGGCCGTCGCCTCCCCCGCCGTGCCGCCCGAACCACCGGGTGAGCAGCGTCATCACGGCGTACCCGGCCGCCGACAGCAGCGCCCACAGCACCCCGAGCGGGCGCACCGTCGCGTCGCCGCCGCCGAGGACGAGGACCGCGAGCCCGCCGAGCGCCCCGGCCACGGACAGCAGTCCACCCGCGCCGAGCCGCTCCCCGAGCAGCAGGCGCGCGCCGACCGCGATGAGCACGGGCCCGGCGCCGAGCGTGATCACGGTGCCGACGGCGAGCCCGGTGGCCTGCACGGCGGCGAAGTAGGCGGTCTGGAAGACGGCGAGCGACAGCCCGAGCACGCCGATCCGGACGGCCTTGCGCCCCCTGGTCTCGTACGACACCGGGGCAGGCGTACGCCGCAGCAAGCGCGCGACGACCAGCAGCGACAGCCCGCCGGCGCAGCGCCAGAACGACAGGCCGCCGGCCCCCAGGTCGCTGCCCCGGAACACCAGCGAGGCGGCGGCCCCGGCGGTGCCCCAGGCGACCCCGGCGACGACCAGATACACCAGGCCGCGGGCGACCGGCAGTTGACGTGCGGAACCAGAAGATCCGGAAACGGATGATCCAGAAGCAGAGTCGGCAGGCGCGGCTGCGCCCGCCTTTACGGCATGCGACACGTGACACTCCACGGAGAGCGGCCCTCCGCGGACGCGCGGGGGCCAGGAACAAGGACCGTCGTGAGCGGACGGCCTGTCCCTCCGGGAAGCGCCGCCCGCGACAAGGGCCTCGCACGATCCCGGGGATCACTCGGGCAGCACGTTTTCGACCGGCACCCTCAGGTGGCGGTCCCACAGTGGCGAGATCCCCGGCGGACCGGGCCCGGCCACGACGGCCGGGCAGCCCTCAGACGGCCGGAGGCGGGAGGACGAGTGCGCGTGCGTGCATGCCCGGCACCCTAGACAGCCCCGCCGGAGCGCGACAACACATTTTCCGGAGCGGCGTCGGACGGCTCCGGCGGCGCGGCCACCGGCTTCGACGACTGCGCGATGAGCGCCCCGACCAGGACCATCGCCCCGCCGAACAACTGCGGCCCCGACAGGTGCTCCCCGAGCATCACCCAGGCGAGGACGGTCGCGACGACCGCCTCCAGGCAGGCCACGACCCCGGCCACCTGGGGCGACAGGAGACGTACCGATACGACACCGGTGAGGTACGCGACGACCGTGGCGAGCAGCACGATCCAGCCCAGCAGCAGCCACGCGGGCACGGATGTTCCGTCCATGGAGGCGCTGCCCGCGAGCACCGACCAGTCCATGCCCCAGGGGCGGGCGATGACCGTGAGCAGCGCGGCGCCGATGAGCAGCCCGTACGCGATCACCCCGAAGGGGTCGGGCACCTCGGCCCCGGTCCCGTCCGCGTCGCCGCCGTGGTCGGACAGCACGAAGTAGCCGACCTGGCAGCAGGCCGCGCCGAGCGCGAGCAGCAGGCCGAGTGCGTCGAAGCCGAGCCCCGACCACACCTCGACGACACAGGCGAGGCCGGCCACGGCGATCACGACGCCGAGCGCGGCGGCGCGCGTGACCGGTTTGCGCTGTACGAAGCGGACCCAGCCGAGTACGAGCGCGGGCGCCAAGTACTCGATGAGCAGGGCGACGCCGACGGGGATGCGGGAGATCGCGGCGAAGTAGCAGGCCTGGACGCCCGCGACCGCGAGCAGTCCGAATCCGGCGAGCAGCGCGGGCCTGCGCAGCACGAGTGCGCGGTGCCGCCAGGCGAGCGGCAGCATGACCAGGGCGGCGCCAGCGACGCGCAGCCACACCACGTGGAGCGGGTCGAGGCCCGCCTCGATCAGCGGTTTGGCCGCCACCCCGGAACCGCCGAACGCGAGCGCGGAGAGAAGGGCGAGGCCCAGTCCCATGCCGCGCCCGCGGGTTGCCTGCTTCCCCGAAGACCCCATTGACTCGTGCACGCGCACATCATGGCAGGGCGCGTCAGGACCGTCATCCCCATTGACCCCTGTCTCACGAGGTGGACGCCGGCCCCCTCGGACGTCTCGCGCGGGAGGCCGGTCGAGACCCCGCACACCTCACGAGGGGTCAGTTGAGCCGCTGCCGCAGCAGCTCCACATCGACGCCGGCCCGGCCGAGCACCTCGACCGCCCGGCACTCCGTATCCGCCGCGAGCGCGGCGAGCACGTCGACACCGCGCGCCCGCTCGTCCCCGCGCGACGCGGCCCGCTCCACGCCCGCCTCCATCGCGGCGGCCGCGACGGGCGACCAGCCGGGGGCGGAGCGTACGAGGGGCACGGCCCCGGAGTCCTCCACCGAGCCCTGCCAGCGCAGCCCGTAGCCGATGCTGCGCTGCACGAGGTAGCCGAGCAGCCGCGCCACCTGCGCGCCTTCCGGGAACGCGGAGCGCACGTCGGGGTCCGTCTCGAGGAGGGAGTGCAGCAGGTGCGCGGTGTCGACCTGCCGGTCCCCGTCCCGCACCGCGCGCCGCCGGGCGCCCGCGACGACCGCCGCGAGCTCGTCGCTGAGCTGGGCGTCTACGGGTTCGTCACTGGTGGGGCCGAGCGCGTCGGCATCGGACGGGGTTGAGCTATGCACACTCCCCACCCCATCAGCGGGGACCCTTTGGAACATCCACGGTGAGGAGCATTCTCATGTCCGACACAAGTTGGGCACTGATCAAGAACATCTCCTCCTTACGGATGAGATCGAGCCGCCGACCCCCGAGGGGACCGGAATCCGCCACCCCAGAACTGACGGGTCATCAGTATTGAATGTTCGAGGCCACACGGCTACTTTCCGCGACGACGCGACACCGAAGCCCGTCATGGCTCTCGACTCAAAGGGGTGGCCACATGGCCGAAGTAAGCGCGGAAGCCCGCATGGAAGCGCCCGCGGAGAAGGTCTGGGCGCAGCTCACCGACTTCTCCTCGTACGGGAAGTGGAACGCCACCCACACCGACTTCCCGAAGGGCGGACCCGCCGCACTGGAAGTGGGCGGACAGTTCGAGGAGAACATGAAGCTGATGGGCTTCCCGGCCGAGGTCACCTGGACCATCGAGGAACTCGAGACCGCCCGCACCTTCGCCATCAGGGGCAAGGGCCCGATGGGCGTGAACCTGTTCATGCACTACTCGCTCGCACCGGACGGCGACGCGACCACGGCCCGCATCAAGGGCGAGTTCACCGGGGCGGCGGTCTCCCTGATGGCCGGCAAGCTCAAGGACTCCGCGACGGCCGCGCTCGACGAGTCGCTGCGCAAGCTGAACGGACTGGTGACCTGAGGAGCCCCGCCCTTCGTACGTACTACGTACGTACTACGTACGTACGCGAAGAGGCGCCCCGCACCTTTCGTACGGGACGCCTCTTCCGCGCTCTGTGGCCTGTCTGGGCCCGCACGGGGCTCAGTCCTCGTCGGCGAGGATCAGGTACAGCTTCTTGCGCGCGTCATTGATGACGGAGATCGCCTTGTCGCGCTGATCCTTGCTGCCGGTCTTCCAGACCTGACCGAAGGCCTCCATGAGACCGAAGCTCGCGCTCCGGATCTCGTTCATGGCCTCCCAGTCGACGCCGCGGCCGGCCTCCTCCCAAGGGGCTTCGGGGCCCTCTTCGGCGGCGGTGCGGCCGTCGTCGGTGAGCGAGAAGAGCTTCTTGCCGCCCTCGCTCGCGCTGGCGATCAGGCCCTCGTCCTCGAGCAGCTGAAGCGTCGGGTAGACCGAGCCGGGGCTCGGCTTCCACGCGCCGCCGCTGCGCTCGGCGATCTCCTGGATCATCTCGTAGCCGTGCATCGGGCGGTCCTTCAGGAGGGCCAGGATCGAGGCGCGCACGTCGCCGCGCCGCGCCCGTCCGCGAGGCCCGCCTCCGCGACCGCCGCGCCCCCAGGGGCCGGGGCCACCGGGGCCGCCGAAGCCGGGCCCGAAGGGCCCGAACGCCGCACGCCGGCCCTCGAAGCCGCCGCGCTCGAATCCGCCCATGCCGAGGTGGCCGGGGCCGAAGTTGCCATGTCCGTGTTCGTGTCCGTGGTGACGCATGGGAATCAGTCCTTTCACAACTGATCGGGGTTTCATTGAACACGATCATCAACCGATCGCGATGCCTCAACGATATATCGGGACTGTTCGGATGGCAAGCCTCTGCCGATGCGAGCAAGCACGCGAGAAGTGGAAGGGGCGGCTCCGCGGGAAAACGGGCCAGCCGCGCCGGATTGGCCTTGGGCGGTTGTCAGTGGGGGCAATTAACGTCGTCGGCATGCGTATTCGTATCGTCGACGCCTTCACCGACCGACCCTTCGCGGGCAACCCCGCCGGGGTCCTCCTCCTGGACGCCTTCCCGGACGACGCCTGGCTGCAGAACGTCGCGCTCGAGGTCAACCACGCGGAGACCGCCTTCGCGCACCCGCTGCCCGAGGGCGGGGACGCCGACTGGGCGCTGCGCTGGTTCACGCCCGCCACCGAGGTCGACATGTGCGGGCACGCGACGCTGGCGACCGCCCACGTGATGCACTCCACCGGGGTCACGCGCGACCCCGTGCGCTTCGCGACGCGCAGCGGCGTGCTCGTGGCGACACCCGCCGCGGACGGCTCGCTGACCCTCGACTTCCCGACGGCGCCGCTCACCGCGGAGCCCACCCCCGCGGGGCTCGCCGAGGCCCTCGGCGCCGAGCCGCTCTCCGTGCACGACACGGGCCCGTCCGTCGGCGACCTGCTGGTGGAGCTCGCCGACGAGAAGACCGTGCGGGCCCTCGCCCCCGACCACAAGGCACTCGTGGGCCTCTCCCGGCGCGGCATCATCGCCACGGCCCGCGCCGAGGACCCCTCCCAGGGCTACGACTTCGTGTCGCGCTGCTTCTTCCCGGGCGTCGGCATCGACGAGGACCCGGTGACCGGGAGCGCGCACACGGCCCTCGCCCCGTTCTGGGCGGCGCGCCTGGGCCGCGAGGAGCTGACCGGCCTTCAGGCATCCGCCCGCAGCGGACTCGTACGCGTCGCCCTGCGCGGTGAGCGCACCCTCCTGACCGGCCGCGCGGTCACGACCATCGAGGGCGAACTGCACGCATGACCCGGACTACGCGGTGGGCAGCCAGTCCACCTTGCCCGCCAGCACCGCGTATCCGACGAACGCCCCGATGTCCAGCAGGGAATGGGCCACCACCAGTGGCCCGACCCGCCCCCAGCGCCGGTACAGGTAGACGAAGACGACGCCCATCGCGAGGTTCCCGAGGAACCCGCCGATGCCCTGGTACAGGTGGTACGAGCCGCGCAGCACGGACGACGCGACGAGCGCCGCCCCCGGCGTCCACCCCAACTGCCCGAGCCTGCGCAGCAGATATCCGACGACGATGACCTCTTCCACCACGGAGTTCTGCACCGCAGAGAGGATCAGCACCGGGTACTTCCACCACACGTCGGGCAGCGCCTCCGGCACCACGGTGAGGTTGAAGCCGAGGCCGCGCGCGGCGAGGTAGAAGGCGATGCCCGTGCTGCCGATGACGGCCGCCACCGCGGCGCCCCGGCCCGTGTCGAACCAAGGACGCTTCCGGTCGAAGCCGATCGTGCGCATCCCCTCGCCCTCCCTGAGCAGGAAGTGCGCGACGAGCACGACCGGCACGAGGGCGCTGGCGATGCCGAACAGCTGCCAGGCGAGGTCGAGCCACGGACGGCCCGGCGCCGCCGAGGCGTTGAGCGTCGCGGCCTGGTCCTTGAGGCCGCCCGGTTTCGTGGCGGAGCCGACGAAGCTGATGAGCGCGGACACCGCGCTCGCACCGAGCGAAAGCGCCAGAACGAGCAGCGTCTCGTCCCGCAAGAAGCGCCGTGAGAGCCGCCCCTCGGGAGAAGAACCGGGCATCGGCTCCGCCTCCACCTGCACACCTGCCTCCAGTTGAGTATTCCCGCCGCATCCGTCACAGCGCCCCGCTAGGGTCCTTCTGACGGATCTTGCTGGAGTCGCGGGCCCTGGCACGCGCCAGACCCCGCTCACCGGCACCGCACGTGGCGGCCACCCGCACCCAGCCTGACCCGTCAGAAGGACCCTAGGGTCCCGAATGCAGGTACGAAGATCGCGTGCGACAGGCCGAGGGGGCCGGGGCGACGCAATTCGGCGCACCGCTCCCCTCCACTGCTCCACCGCTTATACCGCAACTGCCTTTGTGGCTCAGGGAGGGGCTCCACCGCCATGGGACGTCACAGCAGCATGCCCGACGAGTACGGGACGGCCGCCACCGCACCCCGTTCCCGCTCGCGCGGGCGCACCGTGGCCATCGCGACGGCCCTCGTCCTCGTGGCCACGGCGGGCACGGTCGCCGTGGTCCGCCCCGAGCTGCTCGGCCTCGGCGGCGGCTGCGAGGACGAGGTCCACCTCGACGTGGTGGCCTCCCCCGACCTGGCCCCGGCACTGCGCGAGGCCGCGGAGCACGCCCGCCGCGAGCGGCTCACCTCCGACGGCAACTGCCTCGACGTCGCCGTCACCGCGCGCGACGCGTACAAGGTCGCCGACACCCTGCGCGCGGGCAAGGGCGCGGCGGACTTCCAGGTCTGGGTGCCGGACTCGGACGTCTGGGTACAGCGGGTCACCGCGGACACGGGGGCCACCAAGGTCACCCCGGCCGGCAACGTCGCCTCCTCACCGGTCGGCGTGGGCATGGTGCCCGCGGCCGCGAAGTCCTTCGGCTGGCCGCGCAAGACGTACACCTGGGCCCAGCTGACGGGCGCCGCCATGCGTGACGACAAGCTGCGCCTGGGCGCCGCCGACCCCGCCCGCAGCGCCAGCGGACTGCTCGCCCTCACCAAGCTGGCGGCCACCTCCGACAAGGGCGACGGCACGCAGGCCGCCGCGATGGCCAAGAGCCTCTCGCAGCGCACGTCCGACAGCGACGCGCAGCTCATGGACACCGTGCCGCGCAACAGCTCAGGCACCGAACAGGGCAACCCGCGGCGCAACGAGGCGCTGATCCTGTCCGAGCAGGCCGCGTACGCGCACAACAAGGAGGCGGGCGAAGCGGGTTCGGTCGACCTCTTCTACCCGAAGGACGGCTCACCTGCGCTCGACTACCCGTTCTCGCTGGTCGGCGAGGACCGGCTGAGCACCGACGAGAGCCGGGCCGCCGTCCGCCTCATGACCCTGCTCGGCGCGCCCGAGGGCCGCTCGATCCTGGAGAAGCACGGCTTCCGCACGGACAGCGGCCGGTCCCCCGCGACGGTCGTCTCACGGGCGGGCGGCCGCTCCCCGCAGCCGTACGCGCGCGTGGCGGCGAAGGCGCCGACCGGGGAGCAGCTCGAGGAGACGCTCGGCATGTGGACCATCACGGTGCAGAGCGCCCGCCTCACCACGGTCGTGGACGCGTCGGCCTCGATGGGGAACATCGTGCCCAGCCGCGGCGAGTCCCGCATGGAGGTGACGAAGGCGTCCATGCTGGCGGCGCTCTCCACGTTCACACCGGAGGACGAGATCGGCCTGTGGGAGTTCGCCACGTTCCTCGACGGCGAACGCGACTACAAGAAGCTCGTGCCGACCGAGCGCCTCGGCGACCACGTCGGCTCCGGCACCCAGCGCGACCGCCTGGCGGCGGCGTTCACCGCGCTGCAACCGGTGCCCGGCGGGGCCACAGGGCTGTACGACACGACGCTCGCGGCCTACAAGGAGGCCACGTCCTCGTACAAGAGCGGCAGGTTCAACGCCGTCGTCGTGGTCACGGACGGCGTGAACGAGGACCAGGGGTCGATCTCCCGCGAGAACCTCATCAAGAAGCTCGAGGGCCTCACCGACCCCAAGCACCCCGTTCCGCTGATCGTCATCGCCGTGGGACCCGACACCGACAAACGGGAGGTCGAGCAGGTCGCCGAGGCGACGGGCGGCTCGGGCCACCAGGTCAGCGACCCCGCGGACATCCAGCAGGTCATCCTGAAGGCCATCATCGAAGCGGGCGCCAAGGGCCGCTGAACCGGTCCCGGCCAGGCCCTCAGCCCAGCGGCACGGTCGGCTCCGGCAGCCCGACCGGCCAATCGTGCACCGGCCGCCCCTGGTGCATCAGCTCGCAGTACCGGCGCGTGGTCGCCGCCAGCGCCGCGTCCCGCGCCAGACCGCTCTCCAGCGCCCGGTGATACGTCGCCGACTGCCACGCCGCACCGTTCATCCGCAGCCGGCACCGCTCCTCGATCACCCCCAGGTACAGGTCCCGGTCGGCCGGCGCCACGCCCCACGCGTCGAGCCCGGCCGCCGCGAGCGGCAACAGCTCGTCCCGTACGAGGTTCACGGCCGGCACCCGCTCCGTACCGCCGAACCGGCCCTTGCGCGGCCACTCCAGGCGCGCGTCGATGCCGTACCGGCAGGCGGTGTCGAAGTTGCGGGCGGCCGCGGCGAAGGGGAGCCGCGACCACACCGGCCGCTGCTCCTCGGCCAGGGCGCGGACGACGCCGTAGTAGAAGGCGGTGTTGGCGATGACGTCCGTGACGGTGGGGCCCGCGGGCAGCACCCGGTTCTCGACGCGCAGATGCGGAACTCCGTCCGCGATGCCGTACACGGGGCGGTTCCAGCGGTACACCGTGCCATTGTGCAGGACGAGTTCGGCGAGGCTCGGGGTGTCGCCCTTGGCGATGACGTCGAGCGGCTGCTCGTCGTCGAGGATCGGCAGGAGCGGCGGGAAGTACTTCAGGTTCTCCTCGAAGAGGTCGTACGCGGAATCGATCCAGCGCTCCCCGAACCAGGTCCGCGGCCGCACGCCCTGTGCCGCGAGCTCCGGCGGCCGGGTGTCGGTGGACTGCTGGAACAGCGGCGGCCGCGACTCCCGCCACAGCTCGCGGCCGAACAGGAAGGGCGAGTTGGCGCCCAGCGCTATCTGCACGGCGGCGACCGCCTGCGCCGCGTTCCACACATCGGCGAAACGCCCCGGCGTCACCTGGAGGTGCAACTGCACGGACGTGCACGCCGCTTCGGGCGCTATCGAGGAGGACGTGCAGGTCAGCCGCTCGACCCCGGCGATATCGAGCGCGAAGTCCTCGCCGCGCGCGGCCACGATCCGGTCGTTGAGCAGGGTGTAGCGGTCGACGTCCGACAGGTTCGCGGAGACCAGGTCGTCCGCGGCCAGCGTCGGCAGGATGCCGATCATCACGATGCCCGCGTCGACCTCGTTCGCCTTCCGGTGCGCATATCCGAGCCCCGTGCGCAGTTCCTCTGCGAGCTGGTCGAGAACGCGGCCGCCGAGCCGGTGCGGGGCAATGTTCACTTCGAGATTGAACATCGCGAGTTCGGTCTGGAAATCGCGGCTCGCGATGCGCTCCAGAACTTCCGCATTCATCATTCTCGGCAGTCCGTCTGGCCCGGCGAGATTCAGCTCGATCTCGAGCCCCATGAGATTCTGCGGACGGTCGAAGCGCTTCTCGTCCAGCAGCCGCCCGAACCCCTCCAGGCACTCCTTGAGCTTCTCCCGATAGCGCCGCGGATCGGCAAGACCGACCGCGCCCGCAACGACCTTCTCCCCCATTGGAAGCGTCCCTCCTCGCACGGGCGACCCGTTGCTGCTCCGCCCCGGCCGCGTGTCACGGTGGATGATGCCCCGGCAATGTGATCCGTAACGCCCCGCGCGCGTTCACGGAGCAGTACTCTCTAGGCGGTTACCCACGGGCACATTCCTCAGGCATGCGGCCGGCCGCAGATTCCGTCGTTCGCGGCCCTGGTGAAAAACGCCGACAAGAACGCGCCGACCGCTCGACCGAAAGACATCGAGGTCACGCACGGCGGCCCCGCCGAAGATGGGGAGAATGCCGACAAAACCCCATGGTTGACGCGCCCGAATAGCACCTTGCGAAATCCGGGCGACGTGCTAGCGGAAACACTCCGTGAACACGCATCGTATAAACTCCGCTGGCGAGACAGAGAGTTGGCGCCCGCGGCCCGGGTTCGGACCGGACCCCCGCCCCCTCTGGCCCGTGTACCCCCGTGCACCCGCAGCAGACAGCGCCGTCCGCTCGTCCCGCACCGCCCTCGCATCACATGCCTGTCGAATGAGAGGCGACCCACCATGCCGCTGCACGTCCCACCGGCTCCCGCGCCCGCCCTGCGCAGCGTTCTCACGGCCCTCGGTTCCCCCACCGCCGTCCGTGAGGCACGCACCCCGTCCCTGCGCGCCGCCCAGGGACCCGCCACCCCCGAACTCCCGCTGCCGCTCCATGTGTTGGACCACATCACCGAGACGACCGGGCCGTCCAGGGCCCGCCTGACCGGCTGGCGTTTCCTGATCCGCTGCGGCGAGCGCGCGGTGGCGGCGGCCGACACCATGCTCACTCCCGACGGCTGGGCCTTCTCGCACTTCTTCGAGGGCCCCTACATCAGGTCCACCGAACGGGCGCTGCGCCAGGCGGAGTCGCTGCCCCAGGACTATCAGCCGCGACTGCTCTCGGTGCCCGAGCTCTACATGCTCACGCTGTGGCTGCACGGCGAGCGCACCGCCGACCCGGCGAGCGGTCAGCCCGCGGCCGACGACATCCTCGTCCCGCTGGCACCCGCCCCGCCCGGCATCGCCCCGCACCGCCCGCACCGGGTGGCCGAGCTCCTGCCGGTCCTCACCCACCGGCTGACACCGGCCCCGGCCACCGCCGGCCTGCTCGCCTGACCGACCGGGGTCCGCCGACGACCCCTGTCACACACTCCTGTGCCCCGCACCGTCCGCCGTCCGGTCGCGGGGCACAGCCCTGCCCGAGCGGACTAGCCCGTACCGACCACTCCTAACCACCCGAAGGGAGAGTGGAGTTGGACTGAACCGTCCGCACGGGTGATGCGTCTGACAACCCATAAGGACCGCTGCAAGGAAATCCCTGCGGATTGACGCCCACAGGGCAACACTGGGTTCCGGTACTCACGAAATCGGGGGGCGGCCATGAACAAGCCTTCAAGCCGCAGCACGACAGGCACCACGAGCACCACCAGCAGCACCGCCAGTACTGCAAGCACAGCCCACGTCATCGAGATCACTTCGCAGCGAAAGATCCCATCCATGTGCCAGCACCAGCCAGCCTGCCCGACAGCGGAATCCGAGGACAGGGAGGCCGCACTCCCTGTGGCTCACCATCCCGAGCAGGGGTGGAGCCTCCTCTGCAACGGGGTCCTGCTCTTCGAGGACACCGGCGAGCTGCTGCCGAGCGGCAGGATCATCGCCCCGCACCGCCCACTGGGCACCGTGGTGACGGCGGCGTAGGGACAAGGCAAGCGGGGCTGCGCGACCGGACGACGGCCGCACAGCCCCGAGTGGATCAGCCCTCGTAGGCGTCGAGCGGCGGGCAGGAACACACCAGGTTCCGGTCGCCGAACGCCTGGTCGATGCGCCGCACCGGCGGCCAGTACTTGTCCGAAGCGACCACCCCGGCCGGGAAGACACCTTCTTCCCGGCTGTACGCGTGCTCCCACTCGCCGCCGAGCATCCCGGCGGTGTGCGGAGCGTTCCGCAGCGGGTTGTCGTCCGCCGGCCACTCGCCGGAGGCGACCCGCTCGACCTCGCCGCGAATCGCGATCATCGCGTCGCAGAACCGGTCGAGCTCCTCGATGCCCTCGCTCTCGGTCGGCTCGATCATCAGCGTCCCGGCGACCGGGAACGACATGGTCGGCGCGTGGAACCCGTAGTCGATGAGCCGCTTGGCGATGTCGTCGATGCTCACACCGGTCGCCTTGCTGATCGGGCGCAGGTCCACGATGCACTCGTGGGCGACGAGCCCGCCCGGGCCGTTGTAGAGCACCGGGAAGTGCGGCTCGAGCCGCTTGGCGATGTAGTTGGCGGAGAGCACGGCGACCTGCGTGGCCCGCTTCAGGCCCTCGCCGCCCATGAGCCGCACGTACGCCCAGGAGATCGGCAGGATTCCGGCGGAGCCCCACGGCGCCGCGGAGATCGGGCCGACACCCGTCTCGGGGCCCGCGGCCGGCTGCAGCGGGTGGTTCGGCAGGTACGGGGCGAGGTGCTCGCGCACGCCGACCGGGCCGACACCCGGGCCGCCGCCGCCGTGCGGGATGCAGAACGTCTTGTGCAGGTTCAGGTGCGAGACGTCGCCGCCGAAGCGGCCCGGCTTGGCGAGGCCCACCAGCGCGTTGAGGTTGGCGCCGTCGACGTAGACCTGGCCGCCCGCGTCGTGCACGGCGGCGCAGATGTCGGCGACGTGCTCCTCGAAGACGCCGTGCGTCGACGGGTACGTGATCATCAGGACGGCGAGCTGCTCGGCGTACTGCTCGATCTTGGCGCGCAGGTCCTCGATGTCGACCTCGCCGTCGTCGGCGGTCTTCACGACGACGACCTTCATGCCGGCCATCACGGCGCTCGCGGCGTTCGTGCCGTGCGCGGAGGACGGGATGAGGCAGACGGTGCGCTGCTCGTCGCCGTTGGCCCGGTGGTAGCCGCGGACCGCGAGCAGACCGGCGAGCTCGCCCTGCGAACCGGCGTTCGGCTGCAGCGACACCTTGTCGTAGCCGGTGACCTCGGCGAGCCGCTCCTCCAGTTCACGGATGAGCGTCAGGTAGCCCTGCGCCTGCTCGGCGGGGGCGAAGGGGTGCAGCTGGCCGAACTCGGGCCAGGTGACCGGCTCCATCTCCGTCGTCGCGTTGAGCTTCATCGTGCAGGAGCCCAGCGGGATCATGCCGCGGTCGAGCGCGTAGTCGCGGTCGGCGAGCATGCGCAGGTAGCGCAGCATCGCCGTCTCGGAGCGGTACTGGTGGAAGACGGGGTGCGTCAGGTACTCGTCGTCGCGCAGCAGCCCGCCGGGCAGCGTGTCCTCGACCTCGGCGTCCAGCGCCTCGATGTCGGCGTCGACACCGAACGCGGTCCACACGGCGCCCAGTTGGGCCCGCGTGGTCGTCTCGTCGCAGGAGACCGAGACGTGATCGGCGTCCACGAGGTGCAGGTTGACGCCGCCCTCGCGCGCGGCGGAGACGACCGAGGCGGCCTTGCCCGGCACCCGCACGGTGAGGGTGTCGAAGTACGCGCCGTGCACGACCTCGACGCCGCCCGCCGTGAGCCCCGCGGCGAGCAGGGTGGCGTAGCGGTGGGTGCGACGGGCGATGGACTTGAGGCCCTCGGGCCCGTGGTAGACGGCGTACATGCCGGCCATGACGGCGAGCAGCACCTGCGCGGTGCAGATGTTGCTGGTCGCCTTCTCGCGGCGGATGTGCTGCTCACGGGTCTGCAGGGCGAGGCGGTACGCCTTGTTGCCGTCTGCGTCGACGGAGACGCCCACCAGGCGGCCCGGCAGCGAGCGCGCGAACTTCTCGCGCACGGCCATGTATCCGGCGTGCGGCCCGCCGAAGCCCATCGGGACACCGAAGCGCTGCGTCGTACCGACGGCGATGTCCGCGCCCAGCTCGCCGGGCGAGGTCAGCAGCGTCAGAGCGAGCAGGTCGGCGGCAACGGTGACGATGGCGCCCAGCTCGTGCGCCTGGTCGATCACGGGCTTGATGTCCCGCACTACGCCGGAGGCGCCCGGGTACTGCACGAGCACGCCGACGACACCGCGCTCGGCGACCTCGGCGGGGATGCCCTCGCTCAGGTCGGCGACGACGATCTCGACACCGGTCGGCTCGGCGCGCGTCTGGATCACGGCGATGGTCTGCGGCAGGGCGTCTGCGTCGACGACGTAGACACCGTTCTTGACCTTGCCGACGCGGCGCGAGAGGGCCATCGCCTCGGCGGCGGCGGTGCCCTCGTCGAGCAGCGAGGAGCCCGAGGTGGGCAGCCCGGTCAGCTCGGCGACCATGGTCTGGAAGTTGAGCAGCGCCTCGAGGCGGCCCTGCGAGATCTCCGGCTGGTAGGGCGTGTACGCCGTGTACCAGGACGGGTTCTCCATGACATTGCGCAGGATGACGGGCGGCGTGAACGTCCCGTAGTAGCCGAGGCCGATCATCGAGCCGAGCACCTGGTTGCGCTCCGCGAGGGACTTCAGCTCGGCGAGCACCTCGGCCTCGCTGCGGGCGGCGGGAAGGTCGAGAGCCTCGGCGCTCTTGATCACATCGGGCACCGCGGCCGCGGTCAGCTCGTCCAGCGAGCCGTAGCCGACCTGCGCGAGCATCTTGGCCTGAGCGGCGTCGTCGGGACCGATGTGACGCTGCTCGAAGGGGATTCCTCGCTCCAGCTGGGAGAGCGGAATACGGTTGGCGGTCATTGCGGAGGCCTCCTGGTCATTGCGACCTACGAGGGGCACCACGGCGCGGGTACCCGGACGGCCTCCCCCTCTGTCATCTCAACCTGAGAGCTTCACCGGCCCACCCCGCGAGAACACGGAACGCACCGGCTTGCACCGTCGGTGAGAGCGGAAACCGTGCACCCCGCCCTGCTTTCCAGAGTGACCTCGTCCGTGCGGTACGTGGGCCTGAGAGATTCCGGGGAGGATTTGCTCCTTCGGCGCCTTCCGACGACTGTCGGAGGACTCTCCCGCACGGGGTCAGCAGCCATTTGCCAGCCTACCAGCGGCTACTTGGCCGGAGCCCCCGAGTGGCCGCCTTACGTAATGTGCTCTTTCGTAGTCCTTACAGACGAGTTGCGATCATCGCGATCAGTTGGAGGGCCCGTGCAGACCGATGTCGATCCGCGCAATCTGATCGGCCGCAAGGCGTTCGACCGCAACGGGGCCAAGATCGGCACCATCGACGAGGTGTACCTCGACGACGCCACGGGCGTGCCGGAGTGGGCCGCGATACGAACCGGCCTGTTCAGCCGCGACGCCTTCGTGCCGCTCGAACCGAGCGATTTCACGGACGGCACCCTGCACGTCCCCTTCGAGCGCGCCCTGATCAAGGACTCCCCCGACTTCGGCGTGGGCCGCCACCTCTCCCCCGAGCAGGAGCTCCAGCTCTACGACCACTACGGCCTTGACATCACCGCCCCTCAGTCGCCCGACGTCACCTTCGGCAAGGTCGCGGGCGCGGAGGACGAGGTGACCTGATCCCCTTCGGGTCCTTCGACGAGCGGCATCGGCTCCGCCGGCTCCAGCTCCGGATCATCGACCCGGAACGTCCGCACCCTCCCCGGCACCACCGCGTACGGCGTCTCGAACCGCACTGTCACCCGCCCGAGCCCGCTCCCCTGCACCCACCCCGGCCCGAACTCGGCATGCCGCACATCGTGCCCGGCCAGCCACTTCCGCTCCACGGGCGCCGGCTCGGGCTCGGCCGCCTCCACGGACTCGACCGGCCCCGACTCCCCCTCCGCTTCCTCGGCGGCGGCCTCCTCCGCGGCGGCGAACTGCGCGAACAGGTCCTCCTGCGTGAAGTCGGCGAGCCCGCTGACCCCGACGCCCAGCAACCGCACGCCACCGGTCGTGTCCACGCTCTCCAGCAGCCGCGCCGCGGCCTCCCGCACCACCCCGGGATCGTCCGTCGGCCCCCGTAGCGTCTCGGAGCGCGTCAGTGTCGAGAAGTCGTAGCGCCGCACCTTGAGCACCACGGTCCGGCCCGAGCGCTCGGCCGCTCTCAGCCGCTCCACGCACCGCCCGGCGAGCCGGCGCACCTCCATCCTGACCTGCACCCGGTCATGGATGTCCACGTCGTACGTGTCCTCGACCGATACGGACTTGGAGTCCCGCTCGGCCACCACGGGCCGCTCGTCGCGGGCCAGCGCCATCTCGTACAGATGGCTGCCGTGCGCCTTCCCCAGGAGTCGCACCAGCTCGTCCTCGCCGGCCCCCGCGATCTCCTCCACGGTCAGGATCCCGGCCCGCCGCAGATGATCCGCCGTCGCGGGCCCGACGCCCGGCAGGATGCGCACGGACTGCGGCCCGAGCAGCGCCCGCTCGGTGCCGGGGCGTATGAGCACGAGCCCGTCGGGCTTGGCCTCCTCCGAGCCGATCTTCGCGAGCATCTTGGACGCGGCGAGTCCCACGGACCCGGTCAGCCCGGTCACGCGCCTGATGTCGGCCCGCAGCCGCCGCCCCACGGCCTCCGCGGAAGCGGCGTCCCAGGCCGCCTCACCGGCCTCCAGATCGACGAACGCCTCGTCCAGGCTCAACGGCTCCACCAGCGGCGAAAGAGCGCCCAGGAGCCCCATCACCTGCTCGCTGATCTCCCGGTAGAGCCGGAAGCGCGGCACCAGATAGGCGGCGTGCGGGGCAAGCCTGCGCGCCTGCCCCATCGGCATCGCCGAGTGCACCCCGAACTTCCGCGCCTCGTACGACGCCGTGGCCACCACACCGCGCGGACCGAGCCCGCCCACGACGACCGCTTTCCCGCGCAGGCTCGGCTTCGCCGCCTGCTCAGCAGAGGCGTAGAAGGCATCCATGTCGAGATGCAGGATCGTGGGCGCGGTTCTCACATGCCCGATGCTGCCCTACGCCACTGACAACGCGGCCGTACGGTGCTCACACGGCCCTGCCGCGCCGCCTCGCGAGCTCGTCCGTGGGGTTCGGCGGCACGATCGTCTCGCCGGTGTCCACGCGCTCGCCGTGCAGCTGCGAGAGCGCGGCCTCCACGTCCCGCCAGACCACGCCCACGGCGATCCCGAAGACCCCCTGGCCGCCCTGGAGCAGGTCGTGCACCTCGTCCGGCGACGTGCACTCGTAGACCGTCGCGCCGTCGCTCATCAGCGTCATCCGCTCCAGGTCCCGGAAGCCGCTCTCGCGCAGATGCAGCACGGCCGACCGGATGTTCTGCAACGAGACGCCCGTGTCCAGGAACCGCTTGACGACCTTGAGGACGACGACGTCCCGGAAGCTGTAGAGCCGCTGGGTCCCCGATCCGTACGCGGAGCGCACGCTGGGTTCGACCAGGCCGGTCCTGGCCCAGTAGTCGAGCTGCCGGTAGGTGATGCCGGCCGCCGCACACGCTGTCGGCCCCCGGTATCCCAGCTGCTCGGAAGCGGCCGAGCCGCTCTCCCCCGTCACCGCAGGCACGGCCTGCGGGCGCTGCGGAGAGTGACCGGCCGTACTGCCTTGGAGGGGGTACCCCCTGCTCGAGCTCATTCGAGAGCCCGGGGGAAGGTACGGACCGCCCGTCGCCGTACCGTCGCCGCTGCTTCTCACGCCGACCTCCTCATTGACCTGCCTCATCGACGTTAGGCAGTCACAGGGGGTGCGTCAACGAACGCCACACTAGGCACGCCGAGTGATAATCACCCTAAGAGTGGTTTCCCGTGACCCACCGCCGGGAAAGGCTAGCCGAATGTCTTGAGGGCGCCGCCGCTCGTCGGCCGGGACCCGGCCGACGGCAGTGCGGTCACTGACTGTTGGTCCCGAAGTCCTCGGGAGAGATCTGGTCGAGGAACTCGCGGAACTTCTCCACCTCGTCCTCCTGCTCGTCGGGGATCGCGATCCCCGCGTCATCCAGGACCCCGTCACTGCCGTAGATCGGCGTACCGGTGCGCAGCGCCAGGGCTATGGCGTCCGACGGGCGGGCGCTGACCTCGACCCCGCTCGCGAACACCAGCTCCGCGTAGAAGACGCCTTCGCGCAGGTCCGTGATGCGCACTTCCGTGAGCTCCTGGCCGACCGCCTCAAGGACATCCTTGAAAAGGTCGTGCGTCAGCGGACGCGCGGGCGCCATGCCCTGCTGGGCGAAGGCGATCGCGGTCGCCTCCCCCGGTCCGATCCAGATGGGGAGGTACCGGTCGCCTCCCACTTCACGCAGGAGCACGATCGGCTGGTTGGAGGGCATTTCGACCCGGACACCTACGACGTCGAGCTCGTTCACACAGCAACCCTAGGACGTGCCCGGCCGGTTTGGGTAGTCGGGCAGCCACCGAGGACCGGGCCATCGGCGCTCACCCGCGCCCACGATCAGGGAAGACGCACCCCGAGCGCGGTCTGCACAAGGGCCGAGTGCAGCTTCACGGTGAGGCCGGCCAGCTCCTTGGCACGGGCCTCGGCATGGGCCCGCGTCTGCGGGTTCCTGTGCACCTTCAGCGGGGCCACCACCTGGTCGACGAGGCCCGCCTCCCGGTCCGCGGCGGCCCGCATGACCCGCAGGTGACGCGGCCCGATCCCGAACCGGGCCAGCTCGCCGATGAGCTCGGCGACCGACACGGCGGAGGCGTCGTAGCCACCGTCGGGCAACGGAGTGAGGAGTCCGTACGACTCCCATTCGTCGAGCTCGTGCTCCTCGACGCCGACGGCGGCCAGCAATTCGTCCCGGCCGACCCGCGCGGCCGTCGGCACGTCGGCGCCGTCCTCCGCGTCGCCGGGGCGTCCAGGGGCGGGCACGGTGAGGCTCTCGCCCGGCTCCAGGGCGTCGAGCTGCTCCTTGATGACCTTCAGCGGCAGGTAGTGGTCCCGCTGCATGCGCAGGACGTGCGCGAGCCGCTCGACGTCGTCAGGGCTGAATTTCCGGTAGCCCGACGGCGTGCGCCGGGGTTCGACCAGTCCCTCGGACTCCAGGAACCTGATCTTGGAGATGGTGACTTCGGGAAACTCTTCTCGGAGCACGTTCAGTACGGTGCCGATGCTCATCAGCCGACTGTCCGTGGTGGCGGTGCCCCCTGGGGCACCGCCACTCGTCGTGTGCAGCATGGACCTTCCTGAAGGGTCGCGGACGGTTCAGATACCGCGCTGGCTCGCGTAGAACACCAGCCGGTACTTGCCGATCTGCACCTCGTCCCCGTTGTTCAGCGTCAGCGAGTCGATGCGCTCACGGTTCACGTACGTGCCGTTGAGGCTGCCGACGTCGGCGACGGTGAACGAGCCGTCCTGCAGGCGGCGGAACTCCACGTGGCGGCGCGACACGGTCACGTCGTCCAGGAAGATGTCGCTCTGCGGGTGGCGCCCCGCGGTGGTCAGCTCGCCGTCCAGGAGGAAGCGGCTGCCCGAGTTCGGACCGCGCCGCACCACCAGGAGCGCCGAGCCCAGCGGCAGCGCGTCGACGGCAGCCTGCGCCTCGGGCGAGAGGGCCGGGAGCTGTGTCTGGCCCGTCGCCTCCGGGTCGTAGGACTCGAGGCCGGAGATGGAGATCGTGGACGTCGTCTCGGACGGCCCCTCCGGCGCCGCACCGCCGCGCAGCGGCGCACCGCAGTTGGAGCAGAACCGGCTGTTCTCCGCGTTCCGGTTTCCGCACCTCGTACACACCAGGGCCGACATGCCGAACTCTCCACCCGTACTTGAGGTTGACGGTTCTCCGAAACCTATGCGGCCGGAACCGGCAGGGTCAACAGACGACGCGCCCTGTCCGCCCGAATTGTCTCCGGCGACCTGGTCCCGGAACAGGGGGCGCTCGCCCACCTGCGTCTCCGGCGTGTCTCCTTGCCGCGGCGCGCGATGACGGGCGTCCTCGCGTGCGCTCTTGCCGAACAACTTCGCAAACAACTTCACGGGCGATTCCCCTTGACCGAAACAGACCCGCCCGTGGGGCAGGACGAACCCTGACTGCACACATCGGCGTACATCGCGTACATCATTGACACGGACACCCTCACAACGTCCGTATCCGCCAAACAGTTTCCACCACGCACACCACCCTTGCTGCGGCGACCCCCCGCAACCTCATGCCCTCGCACGGTATCCACCATGCACCCCCGGCTTCACTCCGAGGACGACCGAGCGTAATCAGGCCGTTGCGCGGATCGCAAGGCATCTACGACGATCTTGTTCGAGCGGCTCACGGCCACCGTGGCCTGCTCCTTCTCCAGCGTCTGCACCACACCCCCGGGGATGTTCAGGGCCGGTTCCAGGTCCTGCGGCTTGCCGATGACCTTGAACCGGTAGGGGCGGCTGATCTCGTGCCCGTCCACACTGATCCCCTTCCCTCCGCTGCCGTCCGTCAGATACGTGTTGGCCACGACGCGGACATCGTTCACCTGGATCGCCTCCGCGCCGGCGGCGCGCAGCTCCTGGACCGCGTCGAGCAGCATGTCCGCCTCCACGGCCCCCTTCGTGTCGGTGACGGTCATGGTGATCCCGGGGCCCTGCGCGGCCGTCGTGCCCGCCAGAATGCCGAGCTGCTTCTGCTTCTCGGCCGTCTGCTTGCGGGCCTCGTTGGCCTGGTCCGAACTGTTCTCCAGCTCGGTGCGCTGGTCCACGAGACCTTGCTTCTCATCCTCAAGACGCTGAGTTCGATCGTCCAGTTCATCGAGAATGCGAACGAGATCTTCCTGACGGGCACCGCGCAGGGCGCTGTTGTCGCTGGTGGACCGCACCTGGATGGCGAGTCCGAGCCCCAGGACGAACAGCAGCACAGCCATGATGAGCTGGGCGCGCGACGCGCGCGGCGGCCACAGTCCCTTCACGAGCCGCTGCCGGCCGGTCAGTTCCGGCTCTCCGGCGTCCGCTTCGGCCGGCCCCGGTTCTACCGGCCCGGGTTCGACGGCCTCGGGCTCCGGCGCGGGCTCCCGCTCCGCTTCCGCCTTCGCCGTGTCGGGTTCCTTGGCCGGCACCTCGGCAGGCAGCTCCTTGCGCAACTGCTCGGCCCCGTCGCCCGATTGCACGCTCTTGCGGCTCTCGGCGCCCTCAGCGCGCTCGGTGTTCTCTGTGTTCTCGGTGTTCTCTTCGTTGCTCATCGGCCTCACGCCCGGAACACATGCCGCCGGATCGCGGCGGCGTTGGAGAAGATTCGGATGCCGAGCACCACGACGACACCGGTCGACAGCTGCGCGCCGACGCCCAACTTGTCGCCCAGGAAGACGATCAGCGCGGCCACGACGACGTTCGACAGGAACGAGACGACGAACACCTTGTCGTCGAAGATCCCGTCCAGCATGGCGCGCAGCGCGCCGAACACCGCGTCCAGCGCCGCGACGACGGCGATAGGAAGGTAAGGCTCGACGACCGCCGGAACCTCGGGCCGGACGAAAAGACCGACCACGACTCCCACGACGAGGCCCAGTACGGCGATCACGATGTGCCCTTCTGCTCTGCTCTCGGCTGTGCTGTACGTACGATCACGCTGGGTGCGGCAGGAAGCTTGATGTCGTCCTGGGCCGAAATGCTGGTCCTGACCCCGAAGTTCTCCTGCAGCGCGTGCAGGTAGAGACCGTCGGGGCTGTTCTGGAACCGGGTGCTCAGCCGTTGCCCGTCCCCCACCGCGAGCACCGTGTACGGCGGCACCAGCGGCTTGTTGTCGACCAGTATCGCGTCACCCGCGGCCCTGATCGCGGACAGCGAGGTGAGGCGCTGCCCGTTGATGCTGATGGCCTCGGCGCCGGACTGCCAGAGACCGTTCATGACGCGCTGCATGTCCCGGTCGCGTACGCGGCCGGTGTCGGAGAAACCGTTGCTCTCGCGCGGACCGCTCCCGTCGCCCGTGGTGGCCGACTTGGCGTCGTCGACGACGAGCTTCACTCCGGGGCCGTGCACGGCGACAGCTCCGGAGAGCACCCCCGCCAACTCCCCCTGCTCACCGCCGTGCTCCTTCAACGCCTCGCGCTGCATCTCCCCCACGCGCCCGCGCAGCGCGTCGACCTGCTCCTCCAGCTCGTCGGCCGACGCGGTCTCCTGGTCGATGCGGTCGATGAGCTCCTCGCGCTCCTTGGCCACCACCGGCGCGGTGACCCGGGCCTGCGCCGCGCCCACCGTCACCACCAGCGCGGCGAGCACAAGTCCCGCCGCGAGCCCCAGCTTCGCCCGCAACGTCCTCGGCAAACCGCTCTGCCCCAGCGCCTCTTTGCGCGCGGTGGCCTCCGCGTAGCCGTCGTCCAGGCTGTGATCCATGACGTTGGTCAGCAGCGACATGGAGGCGTCGGGGCGCGAGGGGCGCTCTGGGGTGCTCCGTTTGGGGGGCTGCTGCGGCATGCCGCACATCGTCGCACGTCGCGGGCACTACCACCCAACGACCCCACTGCCCCGCCGCCCGACGCCCGAAATGGGCGTCGAGCAGCGGGTATCCGGGTCAACGTCCGGCGCTGTCCACGACCGCCGACCACTCGTCGAGCAGCTGCTGGGCGGAGGCGTCGTCAGGCCCTTCGGCCCACAGGTGGGTGACCGCCTCGGCCGGGTCGGGCAGCACCATCACCCAACGCCCGTCGGCCTCCACGACCCGTACTCCGTCGGTCGTGTCCACGGACCGCTCGCCCGCCTCCTCCACGACACGGCGCATGACGAGGCCCTTGACGGCCCACGGCGTCGCCAGATCCCGCTTGAGTACATGCGCCCGCGGAATCCGCGCGTCGATCTGGCTGAGGGTCAACTGCGTGCGGGCTACAAGCCCGATGAGCCGCACGAAGGCCGCGGCCCCGTCGAACACGCTGCTGAACTCGGGAATGATGAACCCGGCCCGCCCGTCGCCACCGAAGATCGCCCCGTCCTCGCGCCCCACCCGCGTCAGGTCGTCGGGCGACGTGGTCGTCCACTCGACCTGCGTCCCGTGGTACGCCGCGACCTGCTCGCCGATCCGGGTCGTGGTCACGGGCAGCGCCACCCGCCCGCTCCGCCGCTCGGCCGCGACGAGATCGAGCATCACCAGCAGCGCCCGGTCGTCCTCGACGATCCGCCCCTTCTCGTCGACGAGCGAGAGCCGCTCCCCGACCGGGTCGAACCGCACACCGAACGCGGCCCTGGCCGAGGCCACGATCTCCCCGAGCCGTACGAGCCCGGACCTGCGGGCATCCGCGGTCTCCGTGGGCCGCGACTCGTCGAGCCCGGGATTGATCGTCAGGGAGTCGACACCGAGCCGCCCGAGAAGGCTGGGCAGCACGAGCCCGGCACTCCCGTTCGACGCGTCGACGACCACCTTCAGCCCGGCCTCCGCGACACCCGTCGTATCGACGTTCCGCAGCAAGGACCCCGTATACGAGTCGAAGACGCTCGACGGGAAGTGCAGATCACCGATCTCCCCGGGAAACGCCCTGCGGTACTCCTGCCGCGCGTACACCCGGTCCAGCTTCCGCTGGCTGCCCTGCGAAAGGTCGGCCCCGCGCTCGTCGAAGAACATGATGTCGACGGAGTCCGGCACCCCGGGCGTCGTCCTGATCATGATCCCGCCGGCACTGCCCCGCGCCGTCTGCTGCCGCGCCACGGGCAGCGGCACGTTCTCCAGGTCCCGTACGTCGATGGCACTGGCCTGCAGCGCGGAGATCACGGCCCGCTTGAGCGCACGCGCACCACGCGAGTGGTCACGCGCGGTCGTGACGGTCGACCCCTTCTTGAGCGTCGTCGCGTACGCCCCCGCGAGCCGCACGGCGAGCTCCGGCGTGATCTCGACGTTCAGGATCCCGGAGACGCCCCGCGCCCCGAACAGATGCGCCTGCCCGCGCGACTCCCAGATGACCGACGTGTTGACGAAGGCGCCGGCCTCGACGGTCTTGAACGGGTAGACCCGCACATTGCCCTGGACGATCGATTCCTCACCGACGAGGCACTCGTCGCCGATGACGGCACCGTCCTCGATCCGCGCCGCCCGCATGATGTCGGTGTTCTTGCCGACCACGCAGCCCCGCAGATTGCAGTGCCGTCCGATGTAGACGTTGTCGTGGACGACGGCCTTGTGCAGGAAGGCGCCGTTCTTCACGACGACGTTCGAGCCGACGACGGTGTGCTCCCGGATCTCGACGTCCGCTTCGACCTTGGCGTAGTCGCCGATGTAGAGCGGTCCGCGCAGCACGGCGTCCGGATGCACCTCCGCACCTTCGGCCACCCACACACCGGGCGAGATCTCGAACCCGTCGAGTTCGACGTCGACCTTTCCTTCGAGGACGTCCGCCTGGGCCTTCACATAGCTCTCGTGCGTGCCGACGTCCTCCCAGTAGCCCTCGGCGACATAGCCGTAGATGGGCTTGCCTTCCTTCATCAGCTGCGGGAAGACATCGCCGGACCAGTCCACTGACGTGTCGGCCTCGACGTAGTCGAAGACCTCGGGCTCCATCACATAGATGCCCGTGTTCACCGTGTCGGAGAAGACCTGCCCCCAGGTCGGCTTCTCGAGGAAGCGCTCGACCTTCCCCTCTTCGTCGACGATGGTGATACCGAATTCCAGCGGATTGGGCACACGCGTCAGACAGACAGTGACGAGCGCACCCTTCTCCTTGTGGAATTCGATGAGCTCGGTGAGGTCGAAATCGGTGAGCGCGTCACCCGAGATGACAAGAAAGGAGTCGTCCTTCAGCGCTTCCTCAGCGTTTTTCACGCTGCCGGCAGTGCCGAGTGGCTTCTCCTCATTGGCATAGGTGAGCTCCATCCCCAACTCTTCGCCGTCCCCGAAATAGTTCCTGACGAGTGAAGCCAGGAACTGCACGGTGACCACGGTTTCGCTGAGCCCATGCCGCTTGAGCAGCCTGAGCACATGCTCCATGATCGGCCGGTTGGCCACAGGCAGGAGCGGCTTGGGCATACTCGAGGTCATGGGGCGAAGGCGTGTGCCTTCGCCTCCGGCCATCACGACGGCCTTCATGTCGGAAGCGTCCTCCTTGAAGAGACGACGGTCTAGCCGACTTCGCCCGTCCGGAATGGCCCGCACTTGTCACGGCGGGCCAATCTCGCCGCTACCAACGCGCAATGGCGAGCTCAATCGGCCATGGAGTCCGCCCGGACAAGCCGGCGGACTTGAACCACGTAGAGGATCCCTGCCCACCAGTACAGCGTCGTACCCCATCCGGCGAACGCCCATCCGAAAATAGCAGCGAGTTCGTGGATCCACCCCGTTCCGTCACTGAGAAGCAGCAAGGGGAACGCATACATCAGGTTGAAGGTCGCTGCCTTCCCGAGGAAGTTCACCTGGGGCGGCGGATAGCCGTGGCGCCTGAGGATCCCCACCATCACCAGAAGAAGCAGTTCACGCGCCAAAAGTACGGCGGTCAACCAAATGGGCAGAATGTCACGCCAGGTCAAACCAACCAACGTGGACAAAATGTAGAGCCGGTCAGCGGCCGGGTCGAGCAGCCGGCCGAGGCTGCTGATCTGATTCCAGCGGCGCGCGAGCTTCCCGTCGAGATAGTCGCTGATGCCGCTGAGAGCCAGCACGAGCAGCGCCCAGCCGTCACTCTTGGGGCCCCCGAACTCAGGGCGCAGGATGAGCCACAGGAAGAGGGGCACGCCGACGAGACGCGCCATGCTGAGGATGTTCGGGATGGTGAGGACCCTGTCCGTCTGAACACGGGTCTCCTGGACCTCCACCCGGGGGCCTCCTGTGGGGAACGAACCAACGATGCCCCCTGACTTTACCCTCAGTGTCGGGAGGCCTGAGCTACGGGGGCGTCGTAACGCCGCACAAGGCAACGCCACAAACGCAGAAAAGCCCGGACCGTATCCCGGCCCGGGCTTTTCCCTAAATTAAGTTCGGCGGCGTCCTACTCTCCCACAGGGTCCCCCCTGCAGTACCATCGGCGCTGTGAGGCTTAGCTTCCGGGTTCGGAATGTAACCGGGCGTT
>NZ_JBHWKQ010000049.1:0-55044 GCF_042730865.1 Streptomyces sp. NPDC059897
GGGCGACGACTCTGTCGCCGGGCCGCCGTCCCGCGTTTCGGGGGCGGGGGCGAGCCGATGTCGGGGGGAGAACCGGCCCGCCCCCGCAGGTCGGCGTCCGCACCTCCGACCTGAGGGCCGACGCCAGGACCCGCTCGGGGGTCACTCCTGTCTGCGCGGCGCGCGCCGGAACTGTCACGGGGGAACGGGCATGGTCACGAACTCGACACCACCGTGAAGACACGTCCTCAGCAGGCCCTCAACCGGTCCTCAGATCGTGCCCCCAGCGCGGCCCGCCGGCGGCGCACACCTCCGCCGCCGGCCCTTTCGTTCCGCTGTCAGGACAGCCCGAAGCGCCGGGCCCAGCCCGCCACGTCCGAGGTCGTCGTGTTGCCTCCGCAGATCACCAGGCCGAGCCGGGCGCCCTCGCCGCCCCGTTCCAGCACCTGGCGGGCGGCGGGCAGCAAACAGCCGGCGGCCGGTTCGGCCCAGACCTTCGCGCGGTTGGCCAGGTCGAGAGTGCCCTGGACGGCCTCGGCGTCGGTCACCGTGAGGACGCCGGCCAGCAGCTGTGAGGCGTGCTCGTAGGTGAGTCGAGAGGCGCTGGGCGCGCTGAGCGTCGAGACGATCGAGGAGAGCTCGACCGGCGTCGGCCGTCCGGCTTCCAGGGCCGCCGACATGGCCTGGGCGCCTTCGGTCTCGACGCCCCAGACCCGGATCCCGGGCCGACGTGCGCGAAGCGCGGTGGCGACGCCGGAGATCAGCCCGCCACCGCCGATGCTGACGAGTACGTCGGTGAGCTCCCCGGCGTCCTGCGCGAACTCCAGGCCGACCGTGCCCTGGGCGGCGATGACGGTGGGGTCGTCGAAGGGGTGGACCAGCGTGAGCCCCGCGGCCTTGAATTCGTCGACCGAGGCGAACGCGGCGTCCATGGTGTCGGCGATGTGGACACGCGCCCCGGCCGCCTCCGCGATGCCCCTGGCACTGGCGGGCGCGCTACGGGGCATCACGATGGTCGCCTTGACGTCCAGCATCCCGGCCATGACCGCCAGGGCGATGCCGTGGTTGCCCCCGCTGACGGTGACGACTCCCGCGGCGCGCTCGGCCGCGCTGAGCGTGAGCAGCCGCGCGGTGGCGCCCCGGGCCTTGAACGACCCGGTGCGCTGCAGCAGTTCCAGCTTCGCGGTGGTCGGCACGCCCAGCAGTTCGGAAAGACCCGGGCTCGGCACCGTCGGCGTCCTGACGACATACCCGGCGATCCGCTCGGCTTCGGCTTCCACGTCTGCGACGGTGATCAGCACGTACCTCTCCCACACGATTCCCGCGGCGCGCCCCTCGCGGCCGCACCGCACAACATTGCTCGGTCCACGCAAGGGCGTCCAGCGCACGACACCCCGGCGCCGCGCCCGTGCCGACGCGCGGCCACGGGCGGCCCCGTCAGAGCCAATCCCCGTCCGTCACCGACCCGAGGCCGACACCGGACAGGCGGCGGTGGAGGGCGACGGCCTGCCCCTCGGTGAGCGAGGCGACATGATCGGCGGCGGCACGCAGTACATCGCCATGCAGGTCGAGTTCCTCGGCCCGGTCGGTGGGCAGCAGGTGCGGCGATTCGTAGGTCCAGCGCAGCAGTTGGGAGACGATGCGGCGCTTGCCGTGCTGCTGGGTGGCCAGGGCGGGGCGGTCGATGACGTAGCACCAGACCAGTTCCTTCAACAGCTCGCAGGCCGCGCGGCGTTCGGCGGGCACGACGAGTCGGGCGCCGTAGCGAATCGCGGCCGTGCCACCGATGTCGAGGTCGATGTCGCGGGTGAAGTGGTCGATCAGCTTGGCGGTACGGGCGTTGAGGGCGACGTCGTCCGCGTGGCGGCCCCCGTACGGCTTGGCGATCGACAGCGCCTTCGCGATGTCGGCCAGGATGTGCACCGCCTCGTCGCGGTCGAAGCCCGCGCCCGCGCGGCGGCGCTTGGCCGCGACGTAGTCGAGGAAGCGCTGCGTCTCGCGCTCGGTGTCACCACCGGCGGTCCCGGGCTGCGGAAACAGCGCGGCCAGCGGGATCAGCCCGGCGCGGTAGAAGTCCTCCACGTCATGGCAGGCGTACGTGACGTCGTCCGCCCAGTCCATCACCTGCTCCTCGACCGGCACCGCGTCGTCGGCGCGCCCGGCTCGCACCCACCTGAACGCCTCCCGGTCGACCGCGTAGACACCCCACTTCGCGTGCCGCCCGGGGTCGGCGTCGCGCGGGGCGCGTTCCCACGGGTACTTCGTGGCCGCGTCCAGACAGGCCCGGGACAGGTGCAGGCCGCGGTGGCCCGGGTACTTGTGGGCGGCCAGGAAGGTGAGGATGTGCAGGGTCTGGGCGTTGCCCTCGAAGCTGTCGAGGACGCCGTGCCCGGCGTGCAGCTCGTCCATCGTCGCGCGCAGCGCCATCTCTCCGGCGTGGCCGAACGGCGGGTGCCCGATGTCGTGCGCCATGCAGGCCGCCTCGACGAGGGCCGGGTTCGGACCGCCGTAGCGCCGCTCCAGACGCTCGGCCATGCGCCGGCCGAGCTGCGCGACCTTCATCGAGTGGGTGAGCCGCGTGTGGTACGCGCCGAGTTCGCTGCTCGCGACGACCTGGCTCTTGCCCGCGAGGGCCCGCCACTGCGTCGAGTACAGAATCCGGTCCACATCGTGCTCGAACCCGGACCGCTGCCCGTCGTCCGCTACTCGTCGGCGCAGCGAGTGCTGCTCCAGGTCCTCATCGGTGTAGTGAGCAGGCCGCATGGCGCGATGCTACTGGAGCCGCCCGCGGCGGGGCGCCCGGGGCGGTCACGGACACCTTCGCGACGCGGGGCCGGGCCCCGGGCGCCGCCCCCTCCCCCGGCGGCGCACAATGAGCTCTCCGAGAAGCTCCGGAGCAGGAGGGGAAGCGTGACCGATACCAGCGACACCCGATCCGCCGCCAGTGAGGCGCGATCCGGCGCCAGTGAAGCGCGGTCCATCGCCGACGACACCCGACCCGGCGCCGGTGAAGCGCGATCCGCCACCGACGAGACCCGACCCGCCGCCGGTGAAGCGCGATCCGCCACCGACGACACCCGGTCCGGCGCTGGTGAAGCGCGTCAGGCGCCACAGAGCCGGCTTCAGCGCGTGATGCGCTTCGTCCCCCTGATCGCGCCCGTCCTGCTGTGGGCCGTGCCGTGCTGGGTCCTTCTGTACGGCGGTCAGCACTGGCCGCTTCCCACCACCCTGACCTGCACCGCCCTCTTCGGCCTCGGCCTGGTCGGCATGCCGTTCGCGATGGTGCGCGGGCACGGGCGGCGTCAGCGGGACCGGGCGGCGATCGTCGGTGACGCGCTGCTGGGCGGTGTCTGGGTCCTGTTCACGTGGTCCGTCCTGCTCGGCGTCGCGCTGCGGCTCGCGCTGGTCGCGGCCGGCGTCGGCGACGGGGAGGACCGGGCGCGCATCGTGACCTGGGCCGTCCTCGGTGTCTCCGCCGTGCTGCTCGTCTGGGGGTACGCGGAGGCCCGGCGCGTGCCCCGGGTGCGCCGCCTCGACGTACAACTCCCGCGCCTGGGCGCCGGGTTGGACGGCACCCGGGTCGCCCTCATCACGGACACCCACTACGGCCCCCTCGACCGCGTCCGCTGGTCGGAACGGCTCTGCGAGACGGTGAACACCCTGGACGCCGACCTGGTGTGCCACACCGGCGACATCGCGGACGGCACGGCCGAACGCCGTCGGGCCCAGGCCACCCCCTTGGGTACGGTCCGGGCGACGCGGGCGCGTGTCTACGTCACCGGCAACCACGAGTACTACAGCGAGGCCCAGGGCTGGGTCGACCTGATGGGCGAGCTGGGCTGGGAGCCGCTGCGCAACCGCCATCTGCTGCTCGAACGCGGCGGTGACACCCTGGTGGTCGCTGGCGTCGACGATGTCACCGCCGAGTCCTCCGGCCTCGCGGGCCACCGCGCACACCTCGACGGCGCCCTGAACGGCGCCGACCCCGAACTCCCGGTGCTTCTCCTCGCCCATCAGCCCAAGTTCGTCGACCGCGCGGCGGCCCAGGGCGTCGACCTCCAGCTCTCCGGTCACACCCACGGCGGCCAGATCTGGCCCTTCCACCACTTGGTCCGCATCGACCAGCCGGCCCTCGCAGGCCTGACCCACCACGGCGCCCGCACACTCCTCTACACCAGCCGCGGCGCCGGCTTCTGGGGCCCGCCCTTCCGGGTCTTCGCCCCGAGCGAGATCACCCTGCTGGTACTGCGCTCGCCGCAGGGACCGACGTCCTCGTAACTAACACCGGGGTGTCGCCACACCGAGGCTTACAGAGGCGTACCGAGCCATACAGAGGCATACAGAGGTCAAATCCAGGAAGAACAAAGGAAAAGAAGGAGTCAAGGGTTCCGGTGCGGGCCAACCCGAGGCGCGTGCGGACGACGCCGGGGGTTAGCCTTGATCTTGGTTGTCTGGGGCAACCAAAGTACCCGGGGCGGGCGCCACTTGTGCCGGGCGCGGCGTCCTGCGCCGACGGCTCCGGGCGGCCACCCCCACACCCGTACAAAGCACTACCACCGGCGCGCCCGAACACCGGCGGGCCGGTGGCCCCAGGAGGACCACCCATGCCTGCAGAGGCATCCGCAGCCACCCCCACCCCCGCAACACCCCAGGCGCCCGAAGGCACTTCGCACGACGCGGCGATATCTGACGCGGCGTCCGACACACCGGGCCCCTTCCGCACCTTCGTCGAGGACAACCTCGACGCACTGACCGCCCACCCGGACCGCGAGCTCCTGGTGTACGAGGACCGCCGCCTGACGGCCGGTCAATTCCGTTCCCTGGTGCACCGCATGGCCCACGCCATCGCCGCCCAGGGCGTGCCGCGCGGCGCGACCGTCACCCTGCTCAGTGGCAATCTGCCCGAGACCGTCGCGGTCCGTTACGCCGCCAACCTCGCGGGCTGCAAGGTCAATCACCTCTACAACAAGCTGTCGGCCGACGTGCAGGCGGCGATCGTCCAGGACGTCGAGACCCAGGTCCTCGTCGTCGACCCGCACTACGCGGACCGTGCCGCTGAGCTGGTCGAGAGCGCGCCCGTACGCCACGTCCTCGTCCTGGGCGAGTCCAAGCGCGAGCTCGGCCAGGACCTGCTGGCGCTCGCCGCCGAACAGCCCGACGAGCCGTTCGTGTCCCGCGCGCACCCCGACGACATCTGCACCATCCGGCACACCGGCGGCACGACGGGCCACCCCAAGGGCATCGTCACGACCTTCGAGCAGGTCAACCGGATGCGCCGGATGGTGGCTCAAGCACGTCCCGCGGAAGCGGAGTTGCCCCGGCAGCTCGCGTGCACCACCCTCGCGCACGCCGCGGGCATGCTGGCGGACAACGTCATCCAGACCGGTGGCTGTGTCGTGCTGCACGAGGACTTCGACGCGGGCGAGGTGCTCGCCACCATCGAGCGCGAGCGCATCACGCACCTCTTCCTGCTGCCGCCGCTGGTGTACCAGCTCCTCGACCACCCGGACTCCGAGGGCCGCGACCTGAGCAGCCTGCGCGGCCTGACGTACGGCGGCTGCCAGGCGTCCCCCGCGCGGATCGCGGACGCGGTACGCCGCTTCGGTCCCGTACTCCTGCAGTTCTACGGGCAGAACGAGGCCGGCGGCATCAGCGTGCTCACCCCCGAGGACCACGACCTGGACCGGCCCGAGCGGATGCGCTCCGCGGGCAAGGTGCTGCCGGGCGTGGAGGTCGCCATCCGCGACACCGACGGCAAGGACCTGCCGGTCGGCGAGCTGGGCGAGATCTGCGTGCGGTCCGAGGGCACGATGACGGGCTACTGGAAGCAGCCGGAGCTGACCGCGGACGTGCTGCGGGACGGCTGGCTGCACACCGGTGACATCGGCTTCCTCGACGAGGACAACTACATCACCGTCGTCGACCGGCTCAAGGACATGATCGTGGTCGTCGGCGGCCATGTGTACACCACCGAGCTGGAGGACCTGCTCAACTCGCACCCGAAGGTGCTGCAGAGCGCGGTCTTCGGCGTCCGGGACGCCGACCGCATGGAGCAGGTGCACGCCGCGATCGTCGCAGCACCGGACGTCGCGGTGGAGGCCGAGGAACTGCGGGCCGCGGTACGCGCACAGCGCGGCCCGATGTACGAGCCGGCCCACATCACCTTCGTGGACGCGCTGCCCCTGACGGACGCGGGCAAGCCGGACAAGAAGCTGCTGCGCAAGCACGCGGAGGAGCGGACCGCGTAGGCCACACCCCACTACCGAACGCGACCTGCCCTCCGAGGGCGGGTCGCGCTCTTCTGCGCGATGGTCCCAGCCCCCGCCGCACCCGCCACTCAGGCCGGTCTGACCGGTCAGACCGGCGGGTCCTTCCGCCAGGTCCACCGCGCGTCGGGCGGCGCCTCACCCAGTACGCGGAGCGCGTCGGTGGAGATCTGAGCCAGCCGGTCGACCTCGTCGAGCCCGAACCACATCTCGTGATTCTCCGAGCGCCCGCCGCGCCGCGGGTGGGTGTCCGGGTCGGACCAGCCGAGCACCAGGAGCCGCTGCTTCTGCGCGTCGGTCATCTTCCGGTACGCCGACGAAACGCATTCGGCGCCGATACCGTCGTCCCACCGGATGAACTGCACGTAACGCCCGGTCTCCTGCCGGGGTTTGGGCCGCCGCTGCCACCAACGCCGCCCCGGGGCATCGGGCACCGGCGCCGGCTCCGGGTCGGGCTCGGAGACCACCAGGGTGTCCCTCTCCCGCATCCCGGCCACTTCCGCCCGCAGCCGCTCACGGAACTCACTCCACGCCTCGTCCATCGGGCCAACGTACCGGCAGGGGACGGGGAGACACGCCATCAAGGCCCGCCCGCCCCGCCCCTGCCCGGCGGCCAGTCAGCGCAAGGTCTCGCCCTTGAGGTCGAGGAGCTCCGCCGCCGCGATCTCCAGCTGGGCCGGGTCGTGGCGGGGCACCTCGTCCGCGGAGACGGCGCCGAGGTAGAAGGTGAGGAAGGTGTCGAGGACGATCCAGTCGGGCTCGAGCTCGGCCAGCTCCTCCAGGTCGCGCCGGATCTGGGCGACCGTGCCGTGACCGGCGAGGCGCCCCTCCTCCGGAACCGGCTTCTCGGTGATGTGCAGCGGGATGCGCGGCGCGAGAGCGGGCGTGGGACGCCCGGCCTCCTCGGCGGCGGCCTTCAGCTTGGGCAACCGCTCCCGCAGCTCGGCCGGGCCGAGACCGAACGGGTGCCAGGCGTCGCCGAAGCGCGCGGCCCGCCGCATGGCGGGGCCGTTGAGCCCGCCGACCCACACCGGCGGGTGCGGGTCACGGACCGGGGCCGGGCCGGTGGTGATGTCGGTGTAGTCCAGGTGCTCACCGTGGAACGAGATCAGCGGCTTGGTCCAGTGGTCCTTGATGGACGTCAGGTACTCGTCGGTGATCCTGCCGCGGGCGGCGAAGTCGACGCCCAGCGCCTTGAACTCCTGCTCCGACCAGCCGACGCCCACGCCGAACACGAACCGGCCGTTGCTCATCTGGTCGATGTTGGCCGCGACCCGGGCCGTCTGCAGCGGGTGCCGGTACGGGAGGACGATGACCGTGGTGCCCAGCTCGATGGTCGTGGTGCGGCCGGCGAGGTACGCGAGCGTGGTGAACGGGTCGTAGAACGGCGGCGGGAAGACCGGCAGGGCCTCCTGCGGGAGCGTCACGTGGTCCGAGATCATCGCCAGGTGGAACCCGAGCCCCTCGGCGCGAAGGACCCAGTCCTCCATGGATGCGGGGGTGGTGCCAGGCCCGTAATTGAGCACATTGATCCCGAACTTCACTGACGGGTCTCCTCTCGACAGGCGCACGGCACCACCGAGGTGGCGAGCCCACGCCGTATTTGCTGGTCGGAGACGCCAGGCTAACGAGAAGAGCTGACGCGCCACGAAGCGGGGGCGGAGACCGGGAAACCACGGCCCCGCCTCCGGCAGACACGGCGCGGCCCCAACAACTCACCCACCAAAGAAGCTCAACCGAACCTTCCGGTGAGGGTTGTCCTTGTTGGTGTCCGCGAAACTCCGTTAGGACAACCGTCAGCGTAGCCGCGAACCACACGCAGCCGCTCTCAACTCCCTTCGGGAGCACGCAGTCTCACGGACCTGCAGGAGGACCACTGGCCTCCAGGCCCGAGAAGTACCGTCGGAGACGCTGATGAGAGGTCCGGCTGTCGTCCGGTCGAGCGCCATGCGGGACGGTTTGCGGACTGCGGGTCTGCATAACCTCGTTCACGTGGAAGCAGCCCCCCCCCTTTCCCTCGCATCGAGCTCTTCCATCAGGATCGGAGCGCCGACGTTGCAGGAGTGAATGCCCACCACGGAAGCAAGCTTGAGGACTTCGAGGATCTCCTCGGCGGTGACGCCGAGATCGAGGGCGGCTCGGATGTGACGGCGCACCCCGGGCCCGTACATGTGGGTGCAGGCCGCGTCCACGGCGATACAGAGCAGCTCGATCACCTTCGGTGAAAGGACCCCACTGCGCCACGGTTGAGTGACCGTCCGCAGATAGTCGTCGGTCCATTGCGGGTCCAACTGGGCCAGTCCGTCCCACAGCGGGTTCCACTCGCCACGCTCGCGCATGCGGTCGATGAACGGGGTGCCGGCATCGGCGGCTTCGGTCATGCTCCGGCTCCGGCGCTGCCGGACAGTTCCCGTTTGAGGATCTTTCCCGTGGCGGTCATCGGCAGCGAGGTGCTGAAGACGACGGTCCTCGGGTACTTGTAACCCGCCATCTGCTCCTTGCACCAGGCGATCAGCTCCGTCTCGGTGATCCGAGCCGTCGGTTCAGGGATGACGAAGGCTTTGATCTCCTCGCCGTTACGCGCGTCCGGGACGCCGATGACCGATGCCAGGGACACGTCGGGATGGCTCATCAGGACCTCCTCGATCTCGCGTGGGTACACGTTGTACCCGCCTCGGATGATCAGGTCCTTCGCGCGGTCGACGACGTAGTAGTGGCCGTCCTCGTCGACGCGTGCGAGATCACCGGTGCGAAGCCACCCGCCGCTCAGGGCGCGGGCGGTCTCCTCGGGGCGGTTGTGGTAACCCCTCATGACGTTGTGTCCACGCAGTACGAGCTCGCCGACCTGCCCGTCGCCGGTGACCGTCTCGCCGTGCTGGTCGACGAGCCGAGCCTCGATGCCCCAGACGGGCACTCCGATCGAACCGGGTCGCGGTTCGCCCTCCGGGTCCGTGAACAGGGCCAGTGGAGAGGTTTCCGAGAGGCCGTAGCCCTCGCGGATCCGGATGCCGAACCGCTCGGCGAACCGTGTGTGGATCTCCACGGGCAGCGCGGAACCCCCGGAGATGGCCAGGCGGAGGGTGCGGGCGAGGTCGTCGACGCCGTCGGTGTCGCGGTCGAGCGCGCCGAGCAGCCCCCAGTACATGGTGGGCACACCGGCGAACGCGGTGACGCACTCCTCGCGCATCAGCCGTAGCGCCGCCTGTGGTTCGAAGCGCGGCATCAGGACCAGCGTGGCGCCGACGGACAGGCCCGCGTTCATGCTCACGGTCTGTCCGAAGGAGTGGAACAGCGGAAGGGCGAGGAGATGGGTGTCGGGCCGGGCCGGAGTACTGCCGAAGAGCCGGGTGGCCGTCAGGGCGTTGAGCACCATATTGGCGTGCGACAGCTCGGCGCCCTTGGGCTGTCCGGTGGTGCCGCTGGTGTACAGGATCACTGCCGTGTCGGTGGGCTCGCGGGTCACGGACTCGAAGGTCTCGGGCCCGTCGTGAAGCATGCCTTCGGTGATCGGCAGCAGCTGCCGGCAACCGGCGGTCCTCTCGAAGCCCTCCCGCCCGTACTCCCCCATCGGCAGGTCCGGCGTGTCCTCGTGGCAGAGGTACAGCACGGCTCCGGAGTCCGCCAAGTGGTAGGCGATCTCTCGGGGTTTGAGCAGGATGTTCAGCGGTACGACCACCGCGCCGGCCTTGAGGATGCCGTAGTAGACGATCGGGAACTCGGGCAGGTTCGGGCAGGAGAGGGCCACCCGGTCCCCCGGCCTGACGCCGCGCGCCACCAGGAGGTGAGCGACCTGGGAGGCCCGGGCCTCGACCTCGGCGTAGTCGAGCCGACGGTCACCGGCCACAAGCGCCACGCGGCGGGGGTAACGCCGGGCGGAGTCCTCCAGGAGGACGGACAGGTTCAGCATCAGGAACTCGCCTTCGGTCGTGCCAGCGGAGCGTCGGTGGCCGCGCGTACGGTGTCCTCGCTCACCCCGGGCGCGCAGTCACGCAGCACGAGCCCCTGTCGGGTGACGTCGATGACGGCGAGGTCGGTGATGATCCGATGGACCACGCCCTGCCCGGTCAGCGGCAGGGTGCACCGGCGCACGAGCTTCGGCGCCCCGGACCTGCTGGTGTGTTCCATGAGCACGATCACCCGGCGGGCGCCGTGGACGAGGTCCATGGCTCCGCCCATCCCCTTGACCATCGCACCGGGCACCATCCAGTTCGCCAGGTCCCCGGACGCGGAGACCTGCATGCCGCCGAGGACCGCGGTGTCGATGTGGCCGCCGCGGATCATCGCGAACGACAGCGCGGAGTCGAAGAAGGCGGCGCCCGGATTGACGGTCACCGTCTCCTTGCCCGCATTGATCAGGTCCGCGTCCACGGAGTCCTCGTCGGGGTAGGCGCCCGTGCCCAGGATCCCGTTCTCGCTGTGCAGGACGATGCCGAGGCCCGGCGGCAGATGGTCGGGGATGAGCGTCGGCAGGCCGATGCCGAGGTTGGCGTACTCGCCGGGTACGAGTTCGGAGGCAGCCCTGGCCGCCATCTCGTCCCGGGTCCAGCCCTGCGTCCTGCCGGGTGCCACGTTTTCCGGCGCAGCCGTTGTCGCGCTCATGCGCCGTTCTCCTTCGCCGCGGTCACCGTGCGCTTCTCGATCTGCTTGTCCTGGAGACCCGTGTGGACGATCCGGTCGACGAAGATCCCGGGCAGATGTACCTGCCCGGGATCCAACTCGCCGGGCCGCACCAGCTGTTCGACCTGGGCGACGCACACCCGCCCGGCCATCGCCGCGAGCGGGTTGAAGTTCCGGGCGGCCTTGTCGAACAGCAGGTTCCCCTCGGTGTCCCCGATCAGAGCGTGCACGAGGGCGAATTCGGCGGTGATCGACTCCTCCAGGACGTGGCGCCGTCCCCCGTACTCGCGTGTCTCCTTGGGCGGGGAGGCCACCGTCACCGAGCCGTCCGCGTCGTAGCGCCACGGCAGCCCTCCGTCGGAGACCGGGGTGCCGACCCCTGCCGGGGTGAAGAAGGCGGGGATACCCGCTCCGCCGGCGCGGAGCTTCTCCGCCAGCGTGCCCTGGGGAGTCAGCTCGACCTCCAACTCTCCCGCCAGGTACTGCCGGGCGAACTCGGCGTTCTCGCCGACGTACGAGGCTGTCACCCGCCGGACTCGCCTTCTCCGCAGCAGTTGCCCGAGCCCGTGGCCGTCCGTACCGCAGTTGTTGGAGATGACGTGGAGCCCCGTGGCCGACCCGGCGGCGACGGCCGCGATCAGGGCGTCAGGGACGCCGCAGAGGCCGAAGCCACCGACGCTGAGTGAGGCTCCGTCCGGGATGTCGGCGACAGCCTCGGCCGCCGTTGCGCAGACCTGGGTCACGAGACCGCCCTCTCCGTCTGACGGCTGCCGAGCAGTTGTCGCACCAGCTCCTCCGCACGCGGCCAATACCCGTGCCCGGAAGCCGGGTTGAGGTGACCGACCGGCCCGAGGTCGACCGGACGACTGCCCCACACCTCCGCCAGGCCGGCGACGTGGCGGCGGTCGGCGAGCGGGTCGTTGCTGCTGATGCCGAGGATGCTCGGGAAGGGCAGTCGGCGGCGCGGTATCGGCAGCCACCCTCCACGCTCCAGTTCCCGCACGGAGGGATACCCCTCGGGCAGCGGTCGTTCCAGGTCCGCGGGGGTGGCAAGAAGAGCACCGTGGATCTGCCGCGTCGGATTTCGGGCCCAGTGCACGGTGGTGAGGACCCCTGCGCTGTGCGCGACGAGTACGACGGGGCCCGCGACCGGGGCGAGCACCTCGTCGAGCGCGGCTACGCGGGCGGCCCGGCTGAGCCCGTCGTGTTCGAGCGGGGGCACGGTGCGCACGGCGTCGAACTGTTCGGCGAGGTGGGTCTGCCAGTGGTCTGCGACGTGGTCCCGTAGTCCGGGCACGATCACCACGGTCGGTGTCGGGGTGGCTGTCATGTTCGTCCCTGAGGGTTCGGCTGGATCAGGTGAATCGGCTGGTTCGGGGGCTCAGCGGGCAGTGGACAGGGCGAGCCGGTCGAGCCGGAGCTTCCCGGCCGGGTGGTACCGCCTGCCGAGCAACAGGGCGGCGATGGCGGCGACATACATCAGCGGGGCGAGGCGCAGGGCCCCGAGCAGCCCGAGGTGATCGGCGACCATCCCGACGACGAAGGGGCCGAGTGCGAGGCCCAGCACGTTGTTGGCGACCGTGAGCGCCCCGAGCCCGGTCGCCCGTACGGAGCTGTGGGACAGGTCGGTGACGACGGCCGCGGTGGGCCCCGAGGAGCCGGCCGCGAAGAACGCCCCGCAGCCGATGAGGATCAGCGACGCCGTCCCGGAGGCCAGGCCGAAGCCTGCCGACAGGCAGACCAGTGAAACGGCGCAGAAGGCCACCCCCGCGGTCCACTGGCCACGGGAGTCGGAGCGGGCGAACCGGTCGGAGATGATCCCGCAGATCACCATGCCGCTGCCGATGAGCAGGACGAAGACCGCGGCGAGCGCGGCTGCCTCGTCCGCCTGGAGGTGGTAGTAGCGGTTGAAGTAGCTCGGTGTCCAGGACAGCAGTACGGCCGGGGTGAACATCTGCAGCCCGCCGCCGATGTAGGCGCACAGCAGCGCCGGGTTGGTGAACAGGCTCGTGAACGGTGCCCGCCCGCCGGTCACCGCCGCGGGCGATCTCGGTTCGACGGCGTACTCGTCCAGCTTCCGCTCGCTGACCACCGCCCGGAACACGGCGACCAGCAGCAGTCCGAAGACCGCCATGGCCGCGAAGGACCAGCGCCAGCCCACGTGCACGGCGAGGCTGCCGCCGACGGCGACGCCGACCACCGAGCCGAACGACCCGCCTGCCATGAACGCGCCGCCGAGCGCCGCGTGGACCCGTGGGGCGAAGATGCTGAGCACCACCGCGATGCCCACGCTGCCGTAGGCCGCCTCGCCGACCCCGACCAGGAACCGCGCGGCGAGCATCTCCTGATAGTTCCCCGCGACCGCGCACAGCAGCGTGGCCAGGCTCCACACCACCGCCATCACGACCAGGCTCCTGACCCGGCCCCAGCGGTCGGCCACGAGCGAGAGCGGCAGGGTGAGCAGCCCGACCATCAGCGCCACCACGCTGCTCAGCGAGGCCAGATGGGCGTCGGACAGGGACCACTCGTCCTTCAGGACCGGGAAGACGGCGCTGAGCACCTGCCGGGACATGTAGTCCGAGAGCAGCAGCCCGAAGGCCAGGGCGAAGACGAGCCAGGGGTACGTACGTCGCGTCCCGGTTCCGCTGAGTGGGGCCGGCGCCCGCCCCACGGTTTCGCGCAATGCCACGATGACTCCTCAGAGCTGGGGGCGGGTGCCGGTGGCTGTCGACCGGTCAGGCGTGGTGGGTGAACCCGACCTGGCCGGGCCTGCGGTTCGGCGCGTAGCCGAGCTTGGCCAGCGTCTCGTCCGCATCCGCGTACGTGGTACCGATCTTGTAGATCTCATGGGCGTCCTTGGCGGTGGCGACCTCGCGGCCGAGCTCCCCGGCGATCCGGACCAACTGCTTGATCTGCTCGACGGAGGTGGCCTTGGTGCCCTTGCGGCCCCACAGGGTGTCCTCGTTGCCGCACCGGGTGTGCAGTCCCATGGCTATCGCCATCGCGTTGACCGGCAGGACGCTGCGCATGAGGGTCTCCAGGGTGAGGATCGCCCCGTCCGGCACCCGGTTGATGAACTGCATGATGTTGTACGGGTTGGGGCCGTCGAATCCACCGCCGATGCCCACCCAGGTGACGTTCAGCGGGCCGGTGTAGACACCCCGGCGGATCAGCCGCTCGACGGTCTCCAGCTGCGGAATGCTCGACAGCTGGAAGTGCGGCTGGATGCCCGCCGCCTGCAGCCTGCGCAGGTGCTCCTCGACCCAGGCGGGTCCGGCCGGCACCGTCATCTCCCGGTAGGCCTCGGCGAGTTCGGGGCGTGTCATGGAGGTACCCGCGATGTCGTCGGGGGTCATCAGCTCCATGATGTTCATCTGGCTGGTGTTGATCGCGATGGTCACCTGGTCGGGCTTGGGATCGAGCTCGGCCAGCATGTGGCGGGTGTCGTCGGACAGCCACTTCGCGTCGGCGCCCGAACCCTCGGGCGCGAACGAGATCGACCCGCCGACCTGCAGGATCATCTCCGGCACCGCCTCGCGCAGCCGCCCGAGCAGTTCGTTGAACTTCGACAGCCGCTTCGAGCCCTTGCCGTCCAGTTCCCGTACGTGGATGTGCAGGACGGCGGCGCCGGCCTCGAAGCAGTCCACCGCCTGCTGGACGTGCTCGTCCATGGTCAGCGGCAGGTCCTCACGGAAGTCGTCCGGCTCCCATTCCGGACCGTACGGGGCGCTGGTGATGACCAGCTTGTCCTGGTTCTCGGGGAAGAGCGCATCGTCGTGGAAGTGCATGGGTGTACTCCGTTCGCGGGTGCTCGTGCGGGTGGGCAGAAGGAGGAGGTTCGAGCCGCTCGGGCTCAGAAGGAGCGGTCGCCGATGATCCCGGCGCGCTCCATCTTGCGGACGGCCGGCCAGTAGTCCTGGACGGCGTAGTGCTGCGTGGAGCGGTTGTCCCAGATGGCGACGCTGTTCGGGGTCCACCGCCACCTCACCTGGTACTCCGGGATGGTGGCCTGACTGATCAGATACCTGAGCAGGTCGGCGGCACCGGGCGCGTAGTCGATGCCGCACCGGATGTTCTGCGGGGTGTGGTAGTTGACGAAGTGCGTGGTGAAGGCGTTGACGAAGAGGATCCGCTCCCCGGTCTCCGGGTGGGTGCGCACCACGGGGTGCTCGGCGTCGGGGAACCGTTCCTTGAGTGCGTGGCGTTCTTCCTGCGGCAGTGCGGCGCCGAAGGACGCCTCGATGCTGTGCCGGGCACGCAGTCCGTCGATCCGCGCCTTGACCTCGGCCGGCAGCTTCTCGTACGCCGCGGCCATGTCGACCCAGATGGTGTCGCCGCCGACAGGAGGTGCCTCCACGTTCCGCAGCACGCAGCCCATGGGCGGGTTCTCCCGCCATGTGGCGTCGCAGTGGTACGCGTTCTCGTAGTGCTCCGGCGGGCTGTCCAGGTCCTTGTAGATCCGAACGAGTCCGGGGTGGTCCGGATCGCTGCCGGCCACCGGGTGGTCCTCGAGCGGACCGAACCGCTCTGCCAGTGCCACGTGTTCGGCGCGGGTGAAGTGCTGATCGCGCAGGAACAGCACCTTGTGCTTCAGCAGCAGCGCCTTCAGTTCCGCGAACAGGGCGTCGTCGCGGGCGACTTCACCGAGGTCCACATCGAACAGCTCGGCTCCGATGTGGCAGGTGAGGGGCTGTGCCGTGATCGTTGCAGCGGCAGGGGCAGGTGTGCTCATCACTCTCTCCTCTCGTCGGGTGCTCTCAAGTCAGGTGCTGTCAGAGCGAGAAGACCGAGGAGCCGGTGGTCCGGCCGGCCTCCAGGTCGTGGTGCGCCTGGACGGCGTCGTCAAGGGCGTACCGCTGGTTGATCTCGATACGGATGCGCCCCGACCCGACGTGGTCGAACAGCTCACCGGACAGCCGGGCGCGCTCCTCGGGGTCGGCGATGTAGTCGGCCAGGGCCGGCCTGGTCACGAACAGCGAGCCCTTGACGGCGAGTTGCATGGCGTCGATCGGCGGGACGGGGCCGGAGGAGGTGCCGAAGCAGACAAGGAGTCCGCGCGGGGCCAGCGAGTCCAGCGATGTCGCGTGCGTGTCGGCGCCGACGCTGTCGAACACCACGGGGACGCCCGCGCCGTCCGTCAGCTCGCGCACACGGTCCGCCACCTTCTCCCGCCGGTACAGGACGACCTCGTCGCAGCCGTGCGCCCGGGCGGTCTCGGCCTTCTCCTCGGTGGAGACGGTGCCGATGACACGGATGCCGAGCAGCTTCGCCCACTGGCAGAAGATCAGCCCCACACCGCCCGCCGCGGCGTGCAGCAGCACGGTGTCCCCGGCCTTCAGCGGATGGATGCGACGCAGCAGGTAGGCGGCCGTCAGTCCGCGCATCGTCATCGCCGCCGCGGTGTCGAAGGCGATGGCCTCCGGCAGTCTGATCAGCGACGCGGTCGGCATCACCCGCTCCGTGCTGTACGCGCCGAGGGGACTGCCGGTGTACGTGACGCGGTCTCCCGCGGCGAAGTCCGTGACTCCCGGGCCCACGGCCTCGATGACGCCGGCACCCTCCACGCCGAGTCCGGCGGGCAGGGCGGCCGGGTACAGACCGGTGCGGAAGTAGGTGTCGGCGAAGTTGAGCCCGACCGCGGAGTGCCGCACCCGGACCTCTCCCGGGCCGGGCTCACCGACCTCGGTGGACTCCCACCGCAGCACTTCTGGGGCGCCGGGTTCGTAGAAGCGGATGGCGTGCGCCACGGTGTTCTCCTTGCGCTGTGTTCTGGTCGAACCGGGGTTTGACGCAGAAAACGCTAGGCGTGGCAGCCGAAACGCGCTTATCTTCAACGGACATCAGATTTATCTTCTGGGGACATCGGAGGCCCGTTGAAACCGCAGTCCCGATACGCGTCCCTCAGTGGCTACCTCGATCTGAGCCGCTCGTTCGGCATCGATCCGGGGCGGCTCATGCGGGCGAACGGGCTCGACCCCGCGAGCCTGAGCATTCAGGACCGCTGGCTGCCCTCGGCCGCGGTGATCCAGCTCCTGGAGCAGTCGGCGTCGGAGTCGGGGCGACAGGACTTCGGGCTGCGGCTCGGGGAGTTGCGCCGCTTCTCCAACCTCGGACCGCTGAGCCTGGTGATCCGGGAGGAGCCCGACGTACGCAGCGCCGTGCAACTCCTCATCCGCTACGAGCACGTCTACAACGAGGCGTTGCGCCTGCACCTGTCCGAGGTGAACGGGTCTGCCGTCGTCCGGGTCCGCCTGGAGCCGGGCGAACCGATGGAGACGAGGCAGTCGGTGGAGCTCGTGGTGAGCGTGCTGCACCGACTGCTGCGCGGGTTCCTCGGGCCCGACTGGCAGCCACTCGCCGTGTGCTTCGCCCATCGCCCGCCCGACGATCCGTCCACCCACCAACGGATCTTCGGCCCGACCGTCTCGTTCGACCACGACTTCACGGGCATCGCGTTGGACGCGGCGGACCTGAGCGCGCCGAACCGGATGTCGGACCCGCAACTCCTCGCCTACGCACTGCAGTTCCTGGACGGCATCGAGCCCGCGAAGGACACGACCGTGCTCGAGCGCGTCCGCGAGCTGATCGAACTTCTGCTGCCCACCGGGCGCTGCTCGATGGAGCAGGTCGCCCGCAGCCTCGGCGTCGACCGCAGAACCGTCCACCGCCAACTGGCCGAGCACGGGGAGACGTTCACGACCGTACTCAACGACACCAGAGCCGAGCTCGCGGTCCGGCTGCTGGAGAGCCGGCGATACTCGCAGACCGAGATCGCCGAGCTCCTCTCCTTCTCGGCACCGAGCAACTTCTCCCGCTGGTTCCGCACCCGTTTCGGCTGCGCCCCCAGCCACTGGCCGACGCCGTAGGACCGGTGCCTCCCGGTCGGCGCCTGCCGCCGGGTCAGCCCGCGTGCCGGTCCAGCCACGCCTCGACCTCGTCCGCCGAGCGCGGCAGGCCCGCCGACAGGTTCTCGTGTCCTTCGGCGGTGACCAGCAGATCGTCCTCGATCCGCACGCCGATGCCGCGCCACTCCTCGGGCACACTCAGGTCGTCGGCCTGGAAGTACAGGCCGGGCTCCACGGTGAGCACCATGCCCGGTTCGAGGACTCCGTCGACGTACCCCTCCGTGTGGGCCTGCGCGCAGTCGTGGACGTCGAGGCCCAGCATGTGTCCGGTGCCCGCCATGGTGAAGCGCCGCTGCAGACCGAGTTCGTAGGCACGCTCGGCCGGGCCCTCGATGAAGCCCCACTCGACGAGCCGGGCCGCAAGACTGCGCTGCGCCGCCTCGTGGAAGTCCCGGTACTTGGCGCCGGGCTTCACGGCCGCGAAGCCTGCCTCCTGGGCCTCGTACACCGCGTCGTACACCTGGCGCTGGACGGGCGTGAAGCGGCCGCTGATCGGCAGCGTGCGGGTGACGTCGGCGGTGTAGAGGGTCCGTGACTCCACCCCGGCGTCGAGGAGCAGCAGGTCGCCGGGGCGCACCGGGCCGTCGTTGTCGGTCCAGTGCATGATCGTGGCGTGTTCGCCGGCCGCGCAGATGCTGCCGTAGCCGACGGCGTTGCCCTCGAGTCGGGCGCGGCGGAAGAAGGTTCCCTCGATCCACCGCTCGGACGTCTCGACCGCCTTCGACAACTCCCCGACCACATCGGTGAATCCACGCACGGTCGAGTCGACCGCGCCACGGATCTCGGCGATCTCCCACGCGTCCTTGACGATGCGCAGGTCGTCGAGTGCCGTCACCAGTTCGGCGTCACGGGTGGCGTCCGTGGTGACGGCGGCCTCCAACGCCGGATCCACTCCGCGGACGATGCGGGTGGGTGCGCCGCCGGCAGCCAGGTCGGCCGCGGCCGTGCGCACGTCCCGGCACTCGATGCCGAGTAGGCTCCGGGCCTCCGCGAGGGAACGGCGGCGGCCCATCCAGAGCTCCGCGGTGGCGCCCGTCCAGAACCCGTCGTCGTCGCGGCTGTCGCGCGGAAGCTGGTAGCAGTACGCGTCGTGGCCGCCGTCCGCGCGCGGTTCGAGCACCAGCGCGCCGTCACGGGCCTGGTCCCCGGTCAGATGTACGTATGCCGAGTACGGGCGAAACGGGTAGGTGTCGTCGTTCGACCGCACCTTGAGGTTCCCCGCGGGGATGACGAGGCGTTCTCCGGGGAAGCGCGCGGAGAGCGAGGCGCGCCGGGCGGCCGCGTACGGGGCCTGCTCGTCGAGGGGCAGGTCGCGCCGCTCGGTGTCCGCCCAGCTCGCACGCATCAGGGTGGACAGTTCCTTCGAGATCCCGGAGTAGAGCCCGTTCCTGCGGCCTTCCGCCATGACGTACGCCTTCCAATCCTGTAGGTGCTCGGAGTCTTCCGCTGTCGGCAGCGGTCGTGGCGCACCGTAGTCCGCTCGGCATCCCTGTGGTGCCCAGCAGTGCCACTGGCACGGATCGGCCACACGCGAGCTCCGAAAGGCGCCGATAATGCGCTTCATGACGAACGTGAAACTCGGTGCGGCCCTCCGGCTGCTCGGCCTCGACGACGCGGCGGCCCGGCTCTATCCGGCGCTGCTCGACCTGGCTCCCGCTCCGCTGGGCGAGATCGCCGCGGCGGCGGGCCTGGACCGGGCCGACGACGCGGACGCGGCGTACGGCGCGCTCGTCGATCTGGGTCTTGCCGTGGCCGCCGGGCCGGACGGGGATCCGGTGGCGCCGGTGCCGCCGGCCGCCGCTCTGGAGGTGCTCGCACGGCACCGGACGGCGGAACTCGAGGAGTCACGGGTCGCCGTCGGCGGTGCCTTCGAGTCGTTCAGGCGCCGACGGCTCGCCACTCACCGGGACACGCTCGTCGAGGTCGTCACCGGCGATGCCGTCGGCCCCCGGACGCGACAGGCCTGGGCGAGTGCCCGCGAGCAGATCCGCCAACTGGAGTCCCCGCCGTACACTCCCATGCCCGAGTCCACGGGCGACGCGCTGGCCACGCTCGCCCGCGGCGTCACCCAACGAGTCGTCTATTCACGTGAGTCGCTGGAGCATCCAGGCCGCCTGAGGGAATCCATCGAACCGTGCATCAACGCCGGCGAGCAGGCCCGAGTGCTCCCCTCGGTACCGGTGAAGCTCGTGATCATCGACGACGCGTACGCCCTGGTGTCGTTGGCCATCGAAGAGGCCGACGTGAACCACACGACGCTGGTCGTACAGCCGTGCGGGCTGCTGTCCGCACTGGTGGCCCTGTTCGAACAGTGCTGGCGCCAGGCCCTGCCGTTCCATGGCCGCACCACGACCCCGGGCGGCCCGCCGCCCGCCGACCGCCGTCTGCTGTGGCTCCTCGCGGGCGGCGCGAGCGACGAAACCATCGCCCGCGAACTGGGCATCAGCCGACGCACCCTCTTCCGCCGCCTGCAGATCCTCATGGCCCGGCTCGGCGCCGCGAACCGCTTTCAGCTGGCGTTGCACGCGCAGCGCAACGGATGGCTGTGAAAGCTCCGCCTCGCCCGACACTGTCCACATGAGTGGTGCGAGCTGCTTCCCACCCGCCCCTCAGGGCAAGCCAGTTCAGATGCCACCCGATCGTGCGGCAGACCCAACCGAGGAACGACAGCCGCACCTGGCGGTTGCGATTCGAGACGTTCGTATCCGCGAAACTCTCCTCAGACAACCGTCACCCTAGACCTTGAACTGGGCTCTACTGGACGCCCCTTCATTGATCGCGAAGATCAGCAGCGGCAAGAGCACCACGGGCCTGATCCGCTACCTCTTCGACACCAAAAGGGCCAAGGACCACACCGCCCCGCACATGGTCGCCTCCTGGGACGGCTTCGCCCCCGACCCCGGCCGCACCACTGAGAACCCCGACGCCGCGCGCAAGCAGCTCGTGGCGGACCTCGACTGGGCCGACATCGCACGCCGCGTCGTCGCCGCCACCGGCATCGCCCCGCAGGGCGATCCGGATGGTTGCCACTGGGTCGCTGTCCGCCACGCCCCCGACCACATCCACATCGCCACCACCACCGCCCGCGCCGACCTGCGACCCGCCCGACACTGGAACGACTACCTCACCGCCGACCGCGAATCGGCCGACGCCCGCTGGCCGACGCCGAGCATCCGGCCCGGGTCCTCACCTGGCGCATCCAACGACTCGCCGCGCGACAAGCCCCCAATGCACGGGCCCTCGCCGCACAAGCCCGCAGTGACCACCAGAGCCGCACGTCAACACGCCCGCAGCCCACGGTACGAGCACCATCAGCGGAAACCTCATCGATGTCGCGCCCGCGTCGCTGACTCTAAGAGGTCGTTGTCATCGGGAGCGCCCAATACCTCATGGTTTGAGGGGTGATACAACGTGGCGCTGGAGCGTTGTGCGGTAAGGCTGTGCCGCGACTACCTATTCAGCTCGGCATCGTCCAGGATTTCCTTAACCGCAGCAGCGTCCTTGCCGTTGGCTTCTTTAGCCAGACCTTGAAGTTCGTCCGTACTGCGGGCGGAGAAGACGCTACCGGAGATCTCCCCGTTCCCAACCTTGCCGTTGTCGTACGGCATCGCATGCGTGGTGGCACCCCACTCGCCATCCCCCTTAACCAGCAACACGATGTACTTGTGCCCCTCTTCGAATCGAGGCTCGCCTTGCCAGGCGAACTCCCTCTGGTCCTCTCCCTCCCACCACCAGCCGGGAAGCTCCTCGTTGAAAGTCGTCGGAGCTGGTTCAGCACCGGGCTTGGACCACAGCACCTCGTCGACCTTCATCGTGGCGGTGCGCGGGATGTGACCTTCTCCGTTGTCCCTCTCATCTTCAGGCGCGGAGCCTTTGTGCTCACTGCCAGGAACCACGCTGAGGACAACGGCGTGTTCCCCGTTTTCAACCCAGTCGACTGCTGTGAGGGTCGGGTATGCCTCAGCCGAGCTCGCCTCGACAACCCGTGGCCCCTTGGCGCCGTCGTCGCTGGTGGCGGCGACACCAGCGACGGTTCCTCCGGCCACCACGGCAACCATGACGGCGAGGACGACCAGGCGACCACGGCGGGACGCGGGTATCCAACGGCGACCGTCAATGCCGCCCTGCTCAGTGTTCGTACGGAACATATCTGATGTCCCTTCAGAGGAGTTTCGACGTGGTCTTCTTCTTTGACGAGCCCTCGTCAGATCAGCTCCCCGAGGCAGCGGGAGAACCGTCACGGTTTTGTGTACATACCGTTGATCTGGCCGACGTTGTGCGACCCAAGATCGCGATAACTGCTGTCGAGCGGCGTACGTACACAGCCCAAGGCGCTGTTTCTGTTGCCCTGCGAAGGAGATGCGTACTCGCCGTGGGTGAGTCCGACCGCATGCCCGCCTTCATGACAGACGGTTGCCTTCCACGGGTTGCTGCTGCTGTTGTCGAAACTGATGTAGTGCTGGTCGCATTCGAATTCGCTGGTCGCATCGTTGCACCAAGTCCTGCCCAGCACGTTGGAAGGCAGCGGGGGATCGTTGTAGTCGAAGATGATGTCCGTCTCGCTCGACCCGCTGTAGGAGATTTCCCCACCACTGTGCTCATGCACCTCAAGGTCCGTCGGACCGTACTCGTCGTGCATGGCCTCCCGCACATCGCTATCGCCGGCAGATGTCATGCCGGCCTCGATGCCGAAGGTCAGAGTCCCATTGTCGGTTCGGCAGTGGAAGCTCTCGCCTGGCTCACCGTCATGGCAGCTCCAGTCTGTGTTGGCAGTCTTAAACATGTTGTCGAAGCTGGCCGCTTGGACGCTCAAACTGGCGCCAAAGAAAAAGGTCACCATCACCGCTGCGATAGCAAAATATCTACTGGCGCCCTGCCGAAGACGTACCTGCACGCGTGCCCCTCCCACGATTCCGGCCACCCCCTGGCCAGGTACAGGCGTTCGACTTTATCCACGGCGTAGGCGATTTCACTGCAGGAGTTCGCACTCCAGTTGTGAATGTTGACCAGAAGCACTCTTGCCGCGGTCGGTCGGATTCGGTCCCGTCAGCTGCCCCTTTGAGGGCGGCTTGGCCCACACCCGGGCCTCCGTCCACTCCGTGAACCGCCGGAAGGCCGTCACGCCCGACAGACCGACGCCCGGCGGAGGTTGGTTCCAGGTGCACCTCGAGGCGGCCACGAAGATGATCCCGGCCAGCACTTTGCAGTCTCCTCGTCGGCGATGCCCTCCACCCTGCGGGCGAACCGGCGCTGGCGGCATTACCCGCTGGAACAACGTCCACGGGTCTTCCGGCGCCATCCGCTCGACAAGCGCCGTAGCCGCCACCCCAGAGGGCCGCAAAATTAAGTCACCTGAAATGGCGTGGAATTTTGGCGGGCCGCTGTGGGGTACCCCAGTCGTCCTGAACCGTCCGCGACGAAGGAGTTCGCCCACGATGACGAACCTGCTCGGCTTCCTCGGTGTGATGATGCTGGCCTACCTCATACCGGGGCCGGACTTCCTGGTGATCGTCCGAGCGGGAGCCTGGGACACGGCCCTCGGCCGCGCGGCGGCCTGGGGCGCGCAGAGCGGGCTCTGCGTCCACATGTGCGCCGCGGCGCTCGGCCTGTCGGTGATCGCCGCCCGGTCGGCGTACGCGTTCACCGTCATCAAACTGGCAGGCGCCGCCTACCTGGTGTTCCTCGGGATCCGCGCGCTGCTCGCCGCCCGCTCCGGCGCGGCCCCGGCCCGGCCGCACCGTGCCCCCACCGCCGACCGCAAGCGCCCGGGGACCTTCCGCTCCAGCTTCACGGAGGGTTTCCTCACCAATGTGCTCAACCCGAAGGCCGCGCTCTTCCTCAGTGTCCTGCGTCTTCGCCACCCACGAGTGGTCCGGTGAGCCTGAGAACCGTGAGCCTCGCAAGCACGCGCAGGTGCGGTGGGTCGACGTCGATGCCCTCCCTGAGGAGTTCGTCGATACCACCGACAGCGCGCTGCATCGCTACCTGGAGGGCGGGCCGGAAGTGTCCCTCGACGGTTGGAAGTGACTGGTCGGCCTCTGGACGTCCGCCGCCTTGTCGGGCTTGTCGATGGCGGAGCCCAGGGCGAGGACGGCCGCGGCCAGGGAGGCCACCGACAGTGCGGTGAACAGGTGCGGGTAGCCGCCCAATGCCCCGGCGAGGCTGGCCCCGGCCCAGGGGGCGATCGCTGCGGCGACGGTCGCGGGGGCGGCCAGGAGGCCGGAGAGGGTGCCGTAGTGGGTGGAGCCCCAGCGGTCGGTGACGGCGGTGGCCTGGAGGAGGGTGAGGTTCCCTCGGACCATCCCGGCCGCGATGGCGAGGACCACGAGGAGCGGGATGGGGCCGGGAACCAGGCCCAGGGCGAGGGTGGTGGCGCCGCCCGCGGCGATGAGGAGCACGGTGCGGGTGGTGGCGGTGGTGCGTCGGGCGAGGCTCGCGTACAGGGTGCGGCCCAGGGTCTGGCCTGCGCCACCAAGTCCCAGCGCCCAGGCTGCTGTTGTCGAGCCTGCGCCACGCTCGGTCAGGAGCGGGACGAGGCCGATGACGACCGCGTACACAGCGAAACCGGAGAGCGTGAAGGCAGCCGCCAGGAGCAGGAAGGGGCGCGTCCGGGCGGCCGCGTCACTCCTGCTGGCGCCCTCGGTATGGCCGGGCGGTTCCGGTATCGCAGGCCATGGGGCGCGTAGAGCGAGGGCGTGCGCGGGGATCGTGATCAGGGCGAGTGCCGCGGCCAGGATCGCGTACGTGGTGCGCCAGCTGAAGTGGTCGGCGAGGGCGGCGGTGATGGGCGCGAAGACGGTGGAGGCCAGACCGCCGGCCAAGGTGACGACGGTGAGTGCGCGGACGCGGTGCGGGCCCCACCAGCGGGTCACTGCGGCGAAGGCGGGCTGGTAGAAGGTGGCGGCCATGGCGGTGCCGGCCAGGAACCAAGCGGCGTAGAAGAGGGGGAGGTTGGGCGCGGCGGCGATCGCCAGCACAGCCGCCACGGCGAGTACCGAGCCGAACGTCATGACCCTGTGCGGGCCGCGCCGGTCGAGGACGCGGCCGACCGGGATGCCGACGGCGGCGGAGACCAGCAGGGCCAGGGAGAAGGCGCCGGTCGTGGCCGCCGTCGACCAGCCGGTGTCGGCTGTGATGCGGGAGTTCAGTACGGGGAACGCGTAGTAGACGATGCCCCAGCTGGTGATCTGGGTGGCGCACAGGGCGGGCAGGACGGCGCGGGGCCGCGACGACCGGTGATCCGGTGCGGCGGCCCCACCGGTGTGAGGGTTCGTCACGGTGCGGGTCAGCAGCCGCCGGAGGCAGGAGCCTGGGCAGCGCCGAGCTGGATCAGGGCCGGAGCTGGGGCGCAGCAGCCGCCTCCGTCGGTCTGGTCGGCGTCCGGGGTGTCGAAGAGGCCCGCGCCGCCGCACACGCCGGTCTCGGGGAGGGTGAGTTCGACGCGGTCGGCGGAGTCGATGTCTCCGGCGAGCGCGGCGGCGACCGAGCGGACCTGCTCGTAGCCGGTCATGGCGAGGAAGGTCGGCGCGCGGCCGTAGGACTTCATGCCGACCAGGTAGACGGCCTGTTCGGGGTGGGACAGTTCGCGGTGGCCGTGCGGGTAGACGGTGCCGCAGGAGTGCTGGTTGGGGTCGATCAGCGGGGCCAGTTCGACGGGGGCTTCGAGGCGCGCGTCGAGGTGGAGGCGGATCTCGGAGAGGAAGGACAGGTCGGGGCGGAAGCCGGTGAGCACGATGACCTCGTCGACCGGGTCGAGGCGGCGGCCGTCCTCGGCGACCAGGACCGGGCGGCCGTTCGCGTCCCGTTCGATGGCCTCGGTGCGGAAGCCGGTGACCGCGTCCGCGTGGCCGTCGTCGACGGCGGCCTTGGCGGCCAGGCCGAGGGCGCCGCGGGCGGGCAGTTCGTCGGCCTCGCCGCCGCCGAAGGTGGAGCCGGAGATGCCGCGTCGCAGGATCCATACGCCCTTGGTGTCCGCGCCGTCATCGGCCTTGGCCAGGTCGGCGAGGTGGGCGAGGGCGGTGAAGGCGGAGGCGCCGGAGCCGATGATCGCGGTGCGCCTGCCCGCATAACGGGCGCGGACGGCCGGGTCGTCGAGGTCGGGCACGCGGTACGTGATGCGGTCGGCGGCCGCCTTCTCGCCGAGCGCGGGCAGGCCGCTGCCGCCCGCCGGGGACGGGGTGGCCCAGGTGCCGGAGGCGTCGATCACGGCGCGGGCGAAGAGGGGCTCCTCGCGGCCGTCGGCGTACGTGATGTGGACGACGAAGGGCTGGGCCTCGCGGTCGGCGTCGACGACGCGGTCGCGGCCGGAGCGGGAGACGCCGGTGACGGTGGCGCCGGTGCGAACCCGGTCGCCGAGAGCGTCGGCGAGCGGCTGGAGGTAGTCGTTCGCCCAGTCGCCGCCGGAGGGGTAGGTGTCCGGGTCGGGGCGGGTCCAGCCGGTCGGCGCGAGGAGCTTCTCGGCGGCCGGGTCGACGACCTCGCCCCAGGTGGAGAAGAGGCGGACGTGCGCCCACTCGCGCACGGCGGCGCCTGCCTGCGGGCCCGCCTCCAGGACGAGCGGTTCGAGGCCCTGCTCGACGAGGTGGGCGGCAGCGGCGAGACCGACGGGGCCGGCCCCGATGACGACGACGGGCAGGTCCTCGATATTGGTGGTGGCGGGTGCGGGTGCGGTCATGGCGGCGACTCTCCTCAGCTTGCTTCGATCGGTGTCGATACAGGGGAGCTTGCCTCCTGTATCGACGAGTGTCAACATAGACGTATGTCGAAGTCTCAAGTGGTGGAGCTTCCGCTCGTGGAGCCGGACGGTTCGGGCTCGGAAGCGGAGTCGGCGGTGCCGTGCTGCCCGCCGATCACGGCGGGCGAGCTGTCGGTGGCCGACGCCGAGAAGATGGCCGCGATGTTCAAGGCGCTGTCGGACCCGGTGCGGCTGAGGCTGTTCTCCAAGGTGGCCTCGTACGCGGGCGGTGAGGCGTGCGTGTGCGACATCTCCGACGTCGGTGTCTCGCAGCCGACGGTCTCCCACCACCTGAAGAAGCTGAAGGACGCCGGGCTGCTCACCTCCGAGCGGCGCGGGACCTGGGTGTACTACAGCGTCGCCCCCTCGGTGGTGGCGGCGATGTCGGCCATGCTCGATCTGCGCAACCAGCCTCCCGCCGAGGGCAGTTCAGTCGCCGCAGCCGGGCGGGCAGCAGCGCGCCAGGTATGACTGGAGGTCGGCGAGGCGCCGACTCATGGTGGCGCCGTCGGCCCGGTAGAAGACCTGTTTGCCCTCGCGCCGCGAGGTGACCAGGCCGCCGCGCCGCAGCAGGCTCAGGTGTTCTGAGGCGGTCGACGGCTTGAGACCGCAGCGCTCCGCGATCTCCCCGACGGTGAATTCGACGTTCCCGGCGAACTGCAGCATCACGCGCTGACGTGTCTCGCTCGCCAGCGCCTTGAGGAAGTCCGCGGTCGCGGTGTCGACCGCCTGCCCTTCATGCCCCTCGGACACGCGCGATCACTACACCCTTCATTTCGTCATTTCCCGAATCGACGACACATCGCAGGAAGGCCACTGTCTCATGGAGCACTCCGATCTGATCATCATCGGTGCGGGCCAAGCGGGCCTGGCGACCGCTGCCCTCGCTCGCCGATACGGCTTCGGCCGACCTCTGCTTCTGGAGGCCGCCGACGAGCCCGCGGGGTCCTGGCCGTACTACTACGACAGCCTCACGCTCTTCTCGCCGGCCAGGTACTCGACGTTGCCCGGCCTGCCCTTCCCCGGTGATCCCGACCGGTACCCCACCCGCGACGAAGTCATCGACTACCTGCGCCAGTACGCCGCCCGTCTCGACGCCGACGTACGCACCCGAACCCGCGTCACCTCCGTCCGCCGCGAGGGCGGTGCCTGGACCGTCACCGCCGAGGACGGCACGGCCTGGTCGGCGCGTGCCGTGATCGCCGCGACCGGAAACTACGCCACCCCCAACGTGCCGCTCCTGCCTGGCCAGGACGAATTCACCGGCCGCATGCTGCACGCCGCCGAGTACCGCAGCCCCGAGACCTTCACCGGGCAGCGGGTCGTGGTGGTGGGCGGCGGGAACTCCGCGGTACAGATCGCCGCTGAACTCGGCGCCGTCGCCGACACGTCTCTGGCCACGCGGCGCCCTCTGGGCTGGATGCCGCAGACCATGCTCGGCCGGGACCTGCACTGGTGGCTCAAGTACACGCGCCTCGACGTCGCGCCCATCCGGCGATGGCTGGAGAAGGTCCCTGTCTCCGTGCTCGACGACGGGCACTACCGGACGGCTCTCGACCGGCACGGAGTGGACCAGCGGTCGATGTTCGTGCGATTCGAGCCCGATGGCGTGGTCTGGGGCGACGGCACGAAGGAGCGGGTGGACGCGGTGCTGCTGGCCACCGGGTGCCAACTCGCCTTCCCCTACCTGGAAGGCACCGGAGCCCTGGACCGCGACGGGCAGCCGCTGCACCGGGGCGGAGTCGCCTCCGGTGTGCCGGGGATCGGGTTCGTCGGCATCGAATTCCAGCGCAGCTTCTCGTCGAAGACGCTGCGTGGGGTGGGAAGGGATGCGGGGCACATGCTGGCACGCCTGCGCCGATGACGGTCTGCCGGTTCGCCGCGGCCGGGGATTGTCAGTGGGGCGCGGCACTATGGATGTGTGAGCATCGATATTCCTTGGGCGCGTGCGGAGTTGGCGGAGTTCCTAAGGCTGACTGAGCTGTACCGTCCTCCGGACCCTCCGGGGATGACAATCTTCTCCACCAGTCTGAGCAATCGCGGCAAGCAGTCCGACATCATCGCCAGCGCGTACGTGGTCGAGCAGGTCCTCGATCGTGTGCTGCCTCGGTGGCGGACCGAAGTGCCCACCGATCGGGCCGAGAACGTGAATCGCTGGTGCCAACGCCGCGAGGCCGCGCAGCGGGCCGACACAGCTCTCCAGCGGGACGCAGAAGTTCGCGAGCGCCTCGGTGACGACTCCCCTCAGCTCAGCGCCGCGACCATGCACCCGTGGGTCTGGAGCGGCGCCCGCTCGCTGTGGCAGAGCGGCCACTTCCGCGACGCGGTCACGGCGGCAGCCAGGAAGGTCAACGCGGAGACACAGAACAAGGTCGGTCGCCGGGACGTGAGTGAAGCGGCCTTGTTCCAGAACGTGTTCTCCAAGGATGACCCCAAACCGGGACAGCCGCGCCTGCGGCTCAGGCCGGACGACGGCAGCGACACCTTCCGCAGTGTTCACCGCGGAGCCGCCACCTTCGCCGAGGGGTGCTTCGCAGGCATACGCAATCCCAACAGTCACGAGGACGGGCTGCCGGAACTGCCGGAGAACGAGGCGTTGGAGCAGCTCGCAGCCTTCAGCGTGCTCGCACGCTGGGTGGACGCCGCCACCTTGGAGACGTGAACGCGGCGGCCGGTCAGCGCACCAGGGCCGCGACCTCCCGAGCGGCCTCCCGCGCCGGCCGTCCCACCCCGATCAGGGTGGCGGAGGCGGGGCCGGTCCAGTCGCCGTAGCCGAGCAGGTGCAGGCGGGGCTCGTCGGCCGCGCGGGTGCCGACGGTGGCGATGTGGCCGCGCGTGCCCCGGAGTTGGAGCGGGGCGAGGTGGGAGAGGGCGGGGCGGAAGCCGGTGCACCAGATGATCGCGTCGGCCGCGGTGTGGGTGCCGTCCGCCCACACCACACCGTCGCGCTCGATGCGGGTGAACATCGGTGACGCCTTGAGGAGTCCCGCGTCCCGCGCCTCGCGCACCGGAGGCACCGCCACAATGTCGCCGAGGGAGGCGACGCCGCCGGTGTCGGTGCGGCCCGCGTCCAGCGCGCGGCGCCGGGCGGTGGCCGCGTCGAACAGGGCCCGGCCGTCGATGTCGTCGGGCAGGAAGCGGGGCGGGCGCTGGGTGACCCAGGTCAGTTCGGTGTCGTATGCGAGGTCGGCGGCGATCTGAGCGCCGGAGTTGCCACCGCCGACGACCACCACGCGCTGCCCGGCGAAATCGGCCGGAGAGCGGTACTCCACGGTGTGCAACTGACGGCCGGCGAACGCCGTCCGCCCCGCGACCGCCGGCAGGAACGGCCGCCACCACGTCCCCGTCGCCGAGATCACGGCCCGCGCCCGCCACACACCGCCGTCGGACTCGACGCGCAGGAAGGCCCCGTCGCGGTGCACGCCGCGCACCCGCACCGGCCGCACGATCGGCATGGCGTACCGCTGCTCGTACTCGGTGACGTACTCGACCACGTGCCGTGCGTCCGGGTAGATCTCGCCCACCTGGACCGGCATCGGCCGCCCCGGCAGCGAGGAGAACGCCGCCGGGGAGAAGAGGTGCAGCGAGTCCCAGGTGTGCTGCCAGGCGCCGCCGGGCGTGGACTGGGCATCCAGGACGACGAAGTCCAGGCCCTGGCGACGCAGGTGGAAACTGGCTGCGAGCCCGGCCTGGCCGCCGCCGATCACCACCACATCGACGTGCCGCTCGGTCATGCGGCCGTCGATGCCGTAGCGCACTTGGGGCAGCGCACCGTACGGGCGACCGCCTCTTGGGGAGCCCCGACCACAGGGCCGCGCCGGACGCTGCGGTCCGTCACCCGGGCATGTCCTTCGCACACGGCGGCGCCACAGTCGTGGCACACGCCGATGGCGGTCGCCGCGGTTCCTTGCGCATGACAGTCGAGGCAGTGCATCAGCTCTCCTTGGCGGTTGTCGTGAGCTGGGCCGGGGCGAACTTCTTGCGCCAGGCCAGCGCCACGTAGACGAGTCCGATCAGGACCGGGACCTCGATCAGTGGGCCGACCACTCCCGCCAGCGCCTGCCCGGACGTGACGCCGAAGGTGGCGATGGCGACGGCGATGGCCAGCTCGAAGTTGTTGCCCGCCGCGGTGAACGCGAGCGTGGTGGTGCGCTCGTAGGACAGGCCGATGGCCTTGCCCAGCAGGAAGCTGCCGAAGAACATCACCGCGAAGTAGACAAGGAGCGGCAGCGCGATGCGGACGACGTCCAGCGGCTGCGAGGTGATGGCGTCGCCCTGGAGCGCGAAGAGGATGACGATCGTGAAGAGCAGGCCGTAGAGGGCCCACGGGCCGATCTTCGGGAGGAAGTTGGACTCGTACTTCTCGCGGCCCAGCTTCCTCTCGCCGAGGCGGCGGGTGAGGAAGCCGGCGACCAGCGGGATACCGAGGAAGACGATCACGTTCAGAGCGACGTGCCAGACGGGGACGTCGAGGCCCTGGCCGTTGCCGAGGCCGAGCCACTGAGGGAGCAGGTCGAGGTAGAACCAGCCGAGCAGGCTGAACGCGATGACCTGGAAGACGGAGTTGAGGGCGACCAGGACGGCGGCGGCCTCGCGGTCGCCGCAGGCCAGGTCGTTCCAGATGATGACCATGGCGATGCAGCGGGCCAGGCCGACGATGATGAGACCGGTGCGGTACTCGGGCAGGTCCGGCAGGAAGATCCAGGCGAGTGCGAACATCACCGCCGGGCCGACGAGCCAGTTGATGACCAGTGAGGACACCATGAGCTTCTTGTCGCCGGTGACCGTGTCCAGCCGGTCGTAGCGGACCTTGGCGAGCACGGGATACATCATCACGAGCAGGCCGATCGCGATGGGCAGCGAGATGCCGCCGATCTCGACCTTCGACAACGCGTCACCGAGACCGGGGATCAGGCGCCCCAGACCCAGGCCGACGCCCATCGCAAGCAGGATCCACACCGCGAGATAGCGGTCGAGGGTGGAGAGCTTGGCGACGATCGAGGCGTCCTCGCCACCCTGGGGCGGCGTCTTGGTGCCAGGGTCGGTCGCGGTCATCAGCAGGCTCGCTTTCGGTCGGTCTCGATGGTGGTGCGCGCGGTCTCGGCGAGTTCACCGAAGGTGGCGGCCAGGTCTTCGAGGACCTCGGGCTTCAGTTTGTAGTAGGTGAAGCGGCCGCACGGCTCGGTCTCCACGACGCCCGCTTCGCGCAGCACGCGCAGGTGGTTGGAGAGGTTCGTCTGCCGGGCGCCCGTCTCCTCCACGAGGTGAGTGGTGCACAGGGTCTCGTGGGCGAGCAGGGACACGATCTGAAGCCGGATCGGATCGGCGACGACCCGGATCAGGTCAGTATTGGCTGACGTCATCATGGACTGATACTTTCACATCAGTGGCTGGTGATACCACTGGGCACTGATATCAACCGAGACCGGCCCCGTCGCGAAGACCGCTTCGCGAGGCACGAGACAAGTGAGACCACAGATGTCCGAGAAGCCCTCCGTCCTGTTCGTGTGTGTCCACAACGCCGGCCGGTCCCAGATGGCCGCCGCCTGGCTGACCCACCTGGCGGGCGACCGCGTCGAGGTCCGCTCGGCCGGCTCGAACCCCGGCAAAGAAGTGAACCCGGCCGCCGTCGAGGCGATGCGCGAGGTCGGCATCGACATCTCCGCCGAGACCCCGAGGATCCTGACCGTGGACGCGGTCAAGGAGTCGGACGTCTGTATCACCATGGGCTGCGGCGACACCTGCCCCGTCTTCCCGGGCAAGCGCTACCTCGACTGGGAGCTGGAGGACCCGGCGGGCCAGGGCGTCGAGGCCGTCCGCCCCATCCGGGACGAGGTCAAGACCCGCATCGAGGCACTGATCGCCGAAATCGCGCCGGAGAAGACCGCCTGAGCCCCGAGCCGGCCCACGCCCATGGCGATACTGGAGCGGCGTAGGCGACAAGGGGGACTCCAGTGGACTGGCCCACAGGGCTGCTCGGGTTCGCCGCCGGTCTGCTGATCTCCCTCGTGACCGCGCCGGTCGGCGTCTCGGGCGCCGTGTTCCTGTTGCCGGTCCAGGTCAGCATCCTGGGCGTACCGAGCCCGGCGGTGACGCCGACGAACCTTCTGTTCAACGTGGTCGCCGGTCCGGGTGCGCTGCTGCGGTACCGCAAGACCGGGAGCCTCGGTGGCTCGCTCACTCGGCTGCTGATTGCGGGCACCGTGCCGGGCGTGATCATCGGAGCCGTCGTCCGCGTCTTCGCCGTTCCGGGGCCGCAGGTCTTCCGATTTCTCGTCGCCCTCCTGCTGCTTCCACTCGGGCTGTGGCTGTGCGCCCGCTCCCTGCGCGCTCCGGCCGCCGACCGACCGGGCACGCCACCGCCGACCAGGACCACCACCGCCCTGGCCATGACGGTCGGAGTGGTGGGTGGGATCTACGGCATCGGCGGGGGCTCGCTGCTCGGCCCGATCCTGGTCGGTCGCGGGATGCCGGTGGCCAGGGTCGCTCCTGCGGCGCTGGCCGCGACGTTCCTCACATCGGTGATCGGGGCTGCCACGTATGCGCTGCTGTCGGTGGCCGTCACCGGTGACATCGCCCCCGACTGGCTGCTCGGACTCTGCTGCGGCTTGGGTGGGCTCGTCGGCGGCTACATCGGGGCTCGGCTGCAACCCCGTTTTCCCGAAAGGGTGCTCAGGATGACTCTCGGAGCGCTCGCGCTCGGCGTCGGGACTCTGTATGCGGTCCAAGTTGCGCAGTGAACGCCCCTGCGGCCGAGCTCAGCCGACAGCAGGATCCAGAATCGCGCGAACCTGCTTCAGTCCGTCCTCGTTGATCGAGTACCAGGCCCAGGTCCCGCGACGCTCCCGGTTCAGGAGACCCGCCTCGGTCATGATCTTCAGGTGGTGGCTGACGGTGGGCTGCCGGAAGCCCAGGCAGTCCGCGAGATCGCAGACGCACGCCTCGCCCGCAGGGGTGCGTTCGATGATGCGGAAGATCTGCAGACGGGTGGGATCGGCGATGGCCTTGAGCATCGCCGCGAGGCGTTCGGCCTCGTCGCGCTCGATGAGCAGGCACGCGAGCCCCGGCGTGCAGGTCTCCGCTTTCGCCTCGTCCGCCACCTCCGAGGCACTCACTTCAGTGACAGCCATCTATCCAAGGTAAGCGCCGGTCAACTGCCGTTTCCTTGCTCGAAGGCCCTTCACGCGGCTTGTTCACCCAGCGTTCACCTTGGTTTCGAGCCGGGCAAAGCATAGGCAATCATCTGTTCTCCCAGGTGAAGGCCGGTAGCGGCAGCCATCCGCGTGCAGAGGAGTCGCTGATGGATTCCAACGACGAGCGACTCTCCTACCGCCGGGCCGCGCCCGCGCTGCTGGACCTTGAGGCGGTGCTCGATCGCATCATCTCCCGCCTGGCCGCCCGGTACAGCCGTTCCTTCTCCCGGGAGACGGTGGAGAGTTACGTCGAGGAGTGCTCCTGGCAGTTGGCGGCTCGGGCCCGGCTCGGGCTTCATCTTCCGGTTCTCATCGAGCGGTTCGCCGATCAGCGGCTCGGGGCGCTAGCCCGAGGGCTGGGCCTTTCGCCGAAGCCGGTGCCCGAGGTGCTGTTCGTGTGCACGGAGAACGCCGGACGTTCGCAGCTGGCCGCCGCCCTCCTGCGGCACCGGGCAGGGGCCGGCGTGCGGGTGCTGACCGCGGGGTCGGAGCCGGGCGAGGGGATCGCTCCGGTGGTGCTGCGGCTGCTGGGCGAGCAGGGGCTCGACGTGGGCGAGGAGTTCCCCAAGCCGCTGACCGCCGAGGTGGTCACGGCCGCCGATGTGGTGGTGACGCTGGGGTGCGGGGACGCCTGTCCGGTGCGGCCCGGACGGCGCTATCTGGACTGGGAGTTGCCCGACCTGATCGGGCTCGACATCGAGAGCGCGCGATCCGTGCGTGACGCACTGGCCGTACGCGTCGACACCCTCGTAGGCGAGTTGCTACCGGACAGCGCACCGACCACCTGAGTCACGTACGGGCCGGCGCGGGGCCGCAGTCCATGCGGTAGCCCATGCCGCGGATCGCCTCGATGGTGCAGCAACTGCCGCCCTCGTCGCGCAGTTTGACGCGGATCCGGCGCACGTGCACGGTCAGCGTGTTGCTGTCGAGGGTCTCGGTCCCCCACAAGGCGCGGACGAGTTCCTGGCGGGTGACGACCCGGTTGGCGTGCTCCATCAGATAGCGCAGGACCCTGAACTCTTGGACGGGCAAATAGATTTGGCGCCCTTGTATGTAGACGTGGAAGCCGGCCGGGTCGAGTTCGATGTCGCCGACCACCAGCGGGCTCTCGGGCTCCTCGCGTGTGCCGGAGATGACGAACGGCAGGATCTCCTCGACGCGGTAGGGGCGGGCCACGAAGGCGACCGCGCCGGCGGTCACCGCGGCGGTGGCCTCGTCCGCGCCCTTCGGGCCAGCTGCCACCAGGACCGGTACGGGGTGCAGGCGGGCGATCAGTTCGGTCACGCGGGCCACGTCGACCACCGGCAGCGGGGCGGCCAGAAGTACGGCGCGGGGGTGGTGGGCGCCGACCTGGAGCAGGGTCTCGGCGCCGTCGCGGCAGACGATCGTGCGGACGCCCGCGTGCTCGAAGCGGGCCATCGCCTTGGCCGCCGACTCCTCGTCGGGGTCGGCGAGGAGCAGGTCGGGCGGCCGGTGCACTTCGGGTGTCACCGGTTCTCCCTCTCGTGTCTCGTACGAGGCGCAGTCGTGACGTCTCAGCCGAAGCGGCCCGAGATGTAGTCCTCGGTGCGCTGGTCGGAGGGGTTGGAGAAGATGCGGGCCGTCTCGTCGTACTCGACCAGGCGGCCGTGGCGTTCGCCCTTGCCGTCGACATCGGCGGTGAAGAAGGCGGTGCGGTGCGAGACACGGGCCGCCTGCTGCATGTTGTGCGTGACGACGATGATCGTGAACTCCTGGGAGAGGTGCTCCATCAGGTCCTCGATCTTGGCAGTGGCGATCGGGTCGAGCGAGGAACAGGGCTCGTCCATCAAGATCACCTCCGGCTTGACCGCGATGGTGCGGGCGATGCACAGCCGCTGCTGCTGACCGCCGGACAGGGCGAGGGCGGACGTCTTCAGTTTGTCCTTGACCTCGTCCCAGAGCGCCGCGTGCGTGAGGGTCTCCTCGACCAGGTCGTCCAGGCTGCCCTTGAAGCCGGAGACCCGGGGCCCGTAGGCGATGTTGTCGTAGATGGACTTGGGAAACGGGTTCGGCTTCTGGAAGACCATGCCGATACGCCTGCGCACCTCAATGGGGTCGACCTCGCGGCTGTACAGGTCCTCGTTGTGGTACCGCATCTTGCCCACCACGCGGGCGGTGGGGATGAGGTCGTTCATGCGGTTGAAGCAGCGCAGGACGGTGGACTTGCCGCAGCCGGACGGGCCGATCATCGCCGTGATCTGCTGGTGCGCGATGTGCATGTTGACGTCGCGGACGGCCTCATGGTCGCCGTACCAGACGGACAGGCTGCCGATCTCGAACACCGGGCTGGCCAGCGGGCGGGCCTGGCGGTAGGCGACGCGGGGGGTGCGGGTACCGCCGTCGGACTGGGCGTCGGACGGTCCGGGGGCTGCGGGCATCTCGGTCTCCTGCGAGGCGGACTTACGGAGAGAGGTCATGGCGCTCACCAAGTGCGGGAGTAGCGGTTGCGGAGCCAGATGGCCAGGGAGTTCATCGCCAGCAGGATCACCAGGAGGATGACGATCGCGGCGGAGGCGAGCGCGGTGAACTCGGCCCGCGACTGGCTGATCCAGTTGAAGATCTGGATCGGCAGCACGGTGAACGAGCTCTCCACACCGGTCGGGTTGAAGGTGATGAACGTCAGCCCGCCGAGCAGCAGCAGCGGCGCCGCCTCACCGATCGCCCGCGACAGCGCGAGGATCGAGCCGGTGGCCATGCCGGGCACGGCCGCCGGGAGCACCTGCCGCCAGATCGTCTGCCACTGTGTCGCGCCGAGCGCGAGCGACGCCTGCCGGATGGACTGCGGCACGGCGCGGATCGCCTCCCGCGAGGAGATGATCACGACCGGCAGGACGAGCAGCGAGAGGGTCAGCGAGGCGGTGAGCACGGTCTGGCCGAAGCCGAGGCCGCGGGAGATGATGCCGAGCCCGAGGATGCCGTAGACGATTGAGGGGACGGCCGCCAGGTTCTGGATGTTGATCTCGATCGCGCGGTTCCACCAGCGGTCCGGGTCGGCGTACTCCTCCAGGTAGATCGCGGTGAGCACGCCGGTCGGCAGGCAGTACAGGGCTGTGAAGGCGATCACCCAGATCGTGCCCATGATGGCTGACTGGGCGCCGCTGTTGGACGGGTTGATCAGGTCTGGGAAGTTGGTCCACAGCCGGGAGTCCAGGCGCGACCAGCCCTCCACAACGACGTAGGTGAGCAGGCCGGCGAGGAAGACGACGCCGACGGCGAGCGAGGCCCACAGGCTCAGGTGGAAGAACCGCTCGCGCCACGGGGTGCCGCTGCCCTTGAGGCGGGGCGCGTCGGGGACGTCGGCGAGGGCCGGTTCATGGTCGATGACATGGCTCATCACTCGTACACCTCCCGGTACTTGCGCACCAGACGGATGCTGACCAGGTTCATCACGAGGGTCATGACGAACAGCAGCGAGCCGACCGCGAAGATGGTCTGGTAGCCGGTGGAGCCGGTCGGCAGATCCCCGATCCCGGCGGCGGCGATGAACGCGGTCATCGTCTGCATCCCCTCAAGGGGGTTGAAGGACAGGTTCGGACGGCCGCCCGCCGCGATGGCGACGATCATCGTCTCGCCGATCGCCCGGGAGATGCCGAGCACGACGGCCGCGACGATGCCCGACAGCGCGGCCGGGAACACGACCCGTGTGGACACCTGCATCCGCGAGGAGCCGAGCGCGAAGGCGCCGTCGCGCAGGGCGCGCGGCACCGCGCTCATCGAGTCCTCGGCGAGCGAGGCGATCGTCGGGATGATCATGATGCCCATGACGAAGCCCGCTGCCAGGGCGTTGAAGACCTGCGGCCCGCCCTCGTCCGCCGGCCAGATGTCCTTCAGAAGCGGAGTGATGGCTTTGAGGGCGAAGAAGCCGTAGACGACGGTGGGGATGCCCGCGAGCACCTCGAGCATCGGCTTGAAGATCTTCCGTACCCGCGGACTGGCGTACTCGCTCAGGTACACGGCCGCGCCGAGACCGAGTGGCACGGCGACAAGGAGTGCGATCAGCGTGACCATCAGCGTCGCCGTCACCAGCGGGATGACGCCGAAGTGCGGCGGCTTGAACAGCGGTGACCACTCGGTGCCGGTGATGAAGTCCCCGAAGTCGACCTTCCCGAAGAACTCCACGGCCGGAGGGATCAGGGCGATGACGATGCCGATGGTGGTCAGCACCGAGACCAGCGAGGCGGCCACCAGCAGGACCTTGATGACCTTCTCGCCGTAGCGAGGCTGCGAGCGCCGCAGGAAGCCGGGGGTTCCCGTGACGGCTCGCAGCCCACCTGGCCGGCCCTTCCTCATGACTTGTGCTGTTCCTTCAGCGTCTGCAGGTCCTTCTTCAGCTCGGCCTCCTGCTCGCTGTTCAGGGGCACGAACTGGGCCTTGGAGGCGATGTCGGCGTTGTTCTCGACGTAGAACTCGACGAAGGCCGTGACCTCCTTCTTGTCGAGCGAGGACGCCTTCGGGTAGATGAACAGCGGCCGGGACAGCGGCTTGTAACTGCCGTCCTGCACCGTCTTCTTGTCCGGTGCGACGCAGCCGTCACCGCCGTCGACCTTCAGGACCTTCAGCTTGTCCTTGTTCTCCTCGTAGTACGACAGGCCGAAGTAGCCCATGCCACCCTTGGAGCCGGAGACGCCCTGCACGGTGACGTTGTCGTCCTCGCTCGGGCTGTAGTCCGTACGGGACTTGCCCTCCTCGCCGTTGATGGCCTCGGTGAAGTAGTCGAAGGTGCCCGAGTCGGTTCCCGCGCCGAAGAGTTCGAGCTTCTGGCTGGGGAACTTCGGGTCGATCTGGTTCCAGTTGTTCACCTTCGAACCCGGCTCCCAGATCTTCTTCAACTGCGCCACGGTCAGGCACTCGGCCCAGTCGTTGTCCTTGCTGACCACGACCGACAGGCCGTCGTTGGCGACCTGGAACTCCTCGAACTTGATGCCCTTCTTGTCGCAGGCCGCCTTCTCGTCGTCCTCGATGGCACGCGACGCGTCGGAGATGTCGGTCTCGCCGGCGCAGAACTTCTCGAAGCCGCCACCTGTGCCGGACGTGCCCACGGTGACCTTCACCCCGGAGTTCTGCTGCTGGAACAGCTGGGCCGCCGCCGTGGACAGCGGGGCCACCGTGCTGGAGCCGTCCACCTTGATGGTCCCGGACAGCTCGTCACCGTCCCCGCCCGAGCCCGCGTCGGAACCGCCGCAGGCACTCGCAGTCAGCAACACGGCCGCCGTCAGGGCCAACGGAGCTGTGGCCCGGCGCATGGAAGTGGAAATGTTCACGACTCTCGACCCTCGTGTCAGCCGGGCTGCGCCGGCGAGCGGATCGGCGCGCTAGGCGCTCCGTTCGGACACCTTGGATCGAAGTCTGGCTATATGAACCCACGGTGTACGGAGGGCTCATCGCGGATGAATTATAGCCAGGCATCTATATAGATGGATCTTGTTGAAGTTGGCCATCAGGTGACAGCAGGGAACCAACTAGCTCGCGCGAGCGACTGGCGGAAGCGCATGCGGGTAACTAGCTGTGTGATTCCGGCGGAAGTTAGGATCCCGGTCCATGGCCGATCGCCCCTTAATTCCCTCCGCCTGCTCCCCGGCACGGACGCTGGCCGCCCGCGTACGCGCCCTGCGCGAGGAACGCGGATGGACGCCAGAGCGCCTGGCAAAGGAAGCCGGCATCCAGCCCGCGACGCTGGCGCGCCTTGAGGGCGGGGGAGCAATTCAGCCAGGTTTCTTCACCGTTGGCGCATTGGCCGAGGTGCTCGGGGTCTCACTCGATGAACTGTTCCGGCAGGCGCAAGGGCCAGAGGCCGGGCTGTGGTCCGCCGGATACGAGGGACGGGACATCGATTCGTTCGTCGCCTCCCTGCTGGAAGCCCAGATCAGCATGGTCGCCGACGTCCGCCTGACCCCCATCAGCCGCAAACCCGGCTTCAGCAAGACCCGCCTCGGCAACGCCCTCGACGAAGCCGGCATCGCCTACATCCACCTACGCGCCCTCGGGAACCCGAAGGACAACAGGGCCCCCTTCTGGGAAGGGCGCATCAGCGAGGGCCGAGCCCGCTTTCGCAGCCTCCTGCGCACCGAAGCGGCCCAGGCCGACCTCGACGAACTCGCGGAACACGCAGCTCAGGCCCGAGTCGCGGTGCTGTGCTTCGAGAAGGACCAACAGCGCTGCCACCGCCACGTCGTCCTGGAGACCCTGCGCAAGCGCACATCACTACCCGTCAGCCCGTTGGCCTGACTTCAACTACCGCGCACGACCGCACTCTTGCGTGTGCGAACCCGCTCATTTCCAATCTGGTCCAGGCGATACGGACCGGGGGGGCGGGGCATGGCCGGAGCGTGGCAGCGGGCGCGCATCATGATCACAGTCAAGACGTATCCGGAGCTGTCCGCGAAGTACCGCGAGACCAGTTGCGTCGCCGGGATACGGCTCGATTGCGACAGCCCCGAGCATGTCCGCCTCTTCCCCGTCCCCTTCCGACTCCTCGAAGAACAGAGCCAGTTCGCCAAGTACGCGATCGTCGAGGTCGACGTCCGCCGTCACCAACAGGACCGGCGGCCCGAGAGCCTGCGCCCGAACCTGGACACCCTCAAGGTCATCGACAGGATCGGCACGAGCGACGGCTGGCGCGAGCGCCACGCGATCGTCCGCCCACTGATCGCCCCGTCCCTGTGCGCCATCAAGCGCGACCAGGAGGAGCACGGTACGTCCCTCGGCATCTTCCGCCCGGGGGACAACATCCGCTTCCGGTTCGAGCCCGCCGAGCCCTGGCCCGTATCCAAAGCAGCTCTGGCCGACCAGATGGACCTTCTCGACCAGGACCTGCGCCAGTTGGAATGGGTTCCGCTGGAGTTCCGCTACCGCTTCAGCTGCAACGACTCCCGCTGCACCGGGCACGACCTGGCGCTCAGAGACTGGGAGGCCGGCGAGTCGTACCGCAAGTTCCTGCGTCAGTACGGGCCGGAGGACGTGGAGGAGAAACTGCGCGAACGCTGGTTCACCCGGATGTTCACCCCGGACCGCGCCGTCCACTGCTTCGTCGGCAACCTCGCCAAGCGACCCAAGACGTTCATGCTCCTCGGGCTGTTCTACCCGCGACGGGACGTCGTCGAGATCCACCAGGAAGAGCTGTTCTCTCTGTGATCACCCGACGTCGACGTGATGGGGAGGAGGGTTCAGCTACGGCCGGTGACGTTGGCGTCGCGCGCCGGCCGTCGTCGCTCACTCTGCTTACGCCTCCTGCTCGGCGTCGCTACGGGGTGGGAGCCTTCCCTCGGTCAGTGGTCATCGTTGGCCAGGGTGAGCTGCTGGCGATGGAACTCGAAGTGCTGGAGCGGGTAGTGGTAGAGGTCCGCGAGGGTCATGACGTCGCGGAAAAACGGATCCCAGCGAGTGGGGTAGGGCATGGCCAGCGCGAAGTCGCCCTCCCGTTCGGTGTCGAGCCGATGGTGCAGGAACGCGATCACACGGTCGAACACGGTTCCCATGCGGCGTCGCCCCAGGACTCTCGCGCCGCCCACAGGGCCCAGGTAGTTCACGACGTCGAAGGGTTTGACCCCGGAGTTGAGGAGTCGGGCGAAGCCCCGGCCGACGCCCCGCGGCAGCCGCCCGAAGATCCGCAGTAGGACCATCAGCGGCCGGACGAGGATATAGCCGAACAGCATGTGGAAAAGCAGCTGCTCGTTGGTCCACCGGGTGCCCTCGGTGGCCCGGCGCAAGTCGGCATCGCCCGCGTCGTCGAGGAGCCGGTGAAACGTCATACGAGCCCGCTCCAGCTCCTCGTGAATCGCCTGACGGTCCAGCGACGACATACTCATGGGACTCACCAGCCTTTCCGGGCGGCCTGTCCGGACGGCTCAGCCCCAGGTGTCCAGCATCTGCCCCATCGCGCTACGCGAACCGATGGCTCGACACGGTAGCGGGCCCAGGTGCCACGACGCCCGGAGGCGAGCAACCCGGCCTCTCCAGCTCCTTCAGATGGGGACCGTCGACGAGTAGACGACGCCAGAGATGAGGGCGGTACCAAACAGCGGGCTCTCCCTCTAGCAGGCTGCGGGACTGCGACCACGTCAAGGGCAGGAGCAGGCGTGTCTCCTGCGCTGGCTTGATCAGGACAGGCGGCGGGGCACAGAGGTAGTCCCAGTGCAGCTGCTCCGTCTCGACCTGCAGTTGGTGTGCTGTCGTGAAGGGATAACGCTGGCGTCGGCTGGGAGCCATCTGGGAGCCAACCCGCTCCCCAAACCCCTGCGAGACTCACCGGGCCAATCCCAGGCCAACGCTCTGATCAGGCAAAACAGCAGATCCGCTGGCCCCGTCCCCTCCCGAACCTCATTCGGGACGAAGGGGCGTGGGTTCAAATCCCGCCTCAGACAGAGAAATGCCCGGGCAGGGCTGGTGCAGGTGAGGGCACGCGGCTCGCGTATCCGGTTGGTGCGGCCGGACTTCCCGTCTACCGTGAAGTCAGATCGGCTCACCCACCGAAGAAGCTCAGCCGAACCTTCCGGTTCGCGTTGTCCTTGTTGGTGTCCACCAAGCACACCGACTGCCACGTCCCCAGTTCCAGCCCTCCGTCCACCACCGGCAACGTCGCATGCGGCGGGACGATTGCCGGGAGGACGTGGTCGCGGCCGTGGCCCGGGGAGCCGTGGCTGTGCTGCCAGCGGTCGTCCGCGGGGAGGAGGGTGTGGAGGGCGGCGAGGAGGTCGTCGTCGCTGCCGGCGCCCGTTTCGATGATGGCGATGCCGGCCGTGGCGTGCGGGACGAAGAGGTTGAGGAGGCCGTCGCGGCCGTGGGCGGCCTCGCGGAGGAAGGACTCGCAGTCGCGGGTGAGGTCGACGATGCGCTCGGCGGAGCCGGTGGTGAGGTCCAGGACTCGGGTCGTGAAGACGTCTGACATGGGGCCATTGTCCCTCCGTCGACACGCTTCCGCCCGCGGCGGGCCGGGCCGGGTTCCGGGAACGCGGTCCACGCGCTGAGACGATGTTGACCGTGGGTCGACAAGTGGATAAGTTCTGCCGCATGTTGCGTTCAGCCATGCTCACCACGCGCGGTCACATCGACCTGCTGCGGGTGGCCTCTGCCGCGTGTCGTTTCGGCTGCTGACGCCCTTCTTCTCTCGCTTCGCCTCGCCCCTCGTCTCTGGGGTTTTCCTCACCCTCTTCTTTCGTTGCCACCTCGGTGTCGGCCGTGACGGTGCGCCGCTGACGCGCGCCCGCTGACGCCGAGGTGTGCCCTCACCTGCCATGGAGTGCCATGAGCATCAGCCATGCTCCGCCCGTTTCCCCTGCCGGAAAACAGGGCGCGCCCGCCGATTCCGGCGGCTCGCCCGGATCCCCGGCGTCGCCGCCCGAGCTCGTTCCCCTCATCCCCTCCTCCACCCGGCGCACCCGTGTGCCGCGCTGGCTGCGCCGCACCAGTGGGCCGCTACTGCTTCTCGTAGCGTGGCAAGTCCTCACATCCGTAGGGGTGTTGACGCCCGAGGTACTTGCGTCGCCGGGCACCATCGCGCGTGTCGGGGCCGATCTCGTCTCCGACGGGTCGCTGCCCGCGGCCATGGGTGTCTCGCTGCAGCGCGTCGCCGTCGGGCTGTTGTGCGGTGTCGTCGTGGGGGTGGGGCTCGCGCTGGTGTCCGGGCTGTTCCGGGTCGGCGAGGATCTCGTCGACGCGAGTGTGCAGATGCTGCGGACCGTGCCGTTCGTCGGGCTGATCCCGCTGTTCATCATCTGGTTCGGCATCGGTGAGGCGCCGAAGGTCGCCATCATCACCCTCGGGGTCTCCTTCCCGCTGTATCTGAATGTGTACGCCGGGATTCGCGGCGTCGACGCCCAACTCATCGAGGCCGGGGAGTCGTTGGGGCTCAGCCGGTGGGGGCTCGTACGGCATGTCGTGCTGCCGGGCGCGCTGCCCGGAGCCATGACCGGGCTGCGGTACTCGCTCGGTATCGGTGGCTCGCGCTCGTCTTCGCCGAGCAGATCAACGCCGACGCCGGCATCGGGTTCCTCATGGTGCAGGCCCGGGACTTCCTGCGCACCGACGTCATCGTCGTCTGCCTGATCGTCTACGCGTTCCTCGGCCTGCTCGCCGACTTCGTCGTCCGTTCTCTCGAAAGGGTGCTGCTGCAATGGCGACCGACGTTCACCGGCCGGTGACCCACTCCCCCGAAACCGCCCTCGGCACCGGTTCCGCCGTGCACGTCGAAGGCCTCAGCCGGTCCTTCGACGGGCGCGCCGTCATCGAGGACCTTCAACTCGACATTCAGCCAGGGGAGTTCGTGGCGCTCCTCGGGCGCAGCGGGTGCGGCAAGTCCACGCTGCTGCGCATCCTCGCCGGGCTCGACCGCGACATCGGCGGCACCGTACTGGTGCCACGGCGCAAGGCCGTCGCGTTCCAGGCGCCGCGGCTCATGCCGTGGAAGCGCGTGTGGCGCAACGTACTGCTCGGCCTGCCCGGAAAACCCGAACGCGCCGCTGCCGAGCGGGCGTTGGACGAGGTGGGGCTCGGGCATCGTACGGACGCCTGGCCCAAGACACTCTCCGGCGGCGAGGCCCAGCGCGCCTCGCTCGCCCGCGCCCTCGTGCGCGAACCCGACCTGCTACTGCTCGACGAACCGTTCGGCGCACTCGACGCACTGACGCGGATCAAGGCCCAGCGGCTGGTCGGCGAGCTGTGGCAACGGCGGGGCTGTGCCGTTCTGTTGGTGACACATGATGTCGAGGAGGCGGTACTGCTCGCCGACCGGGTCCTCGTCATGGACGACGGTGTCATCGCCCACGAGGCCCGTATCGATCTGGAGCGGCCGCGCGAGCTCACCGATCCGCGCTTCGCCGAGCTGCGTGCGGAGCTGCTGCACCGACTGGGTGTGGACGAGTCCTCCCACTGACACACCTCGACCCACTGACACACCTCCACCGCCCCCCTCCCTTCTTTCGTCCGCTTCCGCAAGACATCAAACGCCCTCATTCTGAACGGACTTGGCATGCGACGCCCCCTCATAGCCGGCGCCCTCCTCACCCCGATCGCCCTCCTGCTCGCCGCCTGCTCCGGCGCCTCCACCGCAAGCACGTCCACCGGCGCCGGCGGGGCCGGCGGGTCCAGTGGTGGCACCGACGGGAAGGGTTCGCTCACCCTCAACGTCGGTGACCAGAAGGGCGGTTCGGAGGCCGTGCTGCGGGCCGCCGGTGAGCTCGACGACCTGGACTACAAGATCCGCTGGTCCACCTTCACCTCGGGGCCGCCGCTCCTCGAAGCCATCAACGCCAAGGCCGTGGACATCGGCGGCGTAGGCAACACACCACCCGTCTTCGCCGCCGGTGCCGACTCGAAGATCAAGGTCGTGTCCGCCAGTCACGGGACCGCCAAGGGCGACACGATCCTCGTTCCGAAGGACTCGAAGCTGAAGAGTCCGGCAGAACTCAAGGGCAGGTCGATCGCCGTGGCCCAGGGGTCGTCCGCGCACTACCAGCTCGTCGCCTCGCTCAAGAAGGTCGGGCTCGGGCTGCGGGACGTGAAGCTCAAGTATCTGCAACCGGCTGACGCGCTGGCCGCGTTCACGGCGGGCAAGGTCGACGCGTGGGCCGTCTGGGACCCGTACACCTCGCAGGCGTTGCGCGCGAAGCTCGGCCGCGTGCTCACCGACGGCGACGGTGTCACCAACGGGCTCGCCTTCCAGGTCGCCGCCCCCGGCGCCCTCGCCGACAAGAAGAAGTCGGCCGCCATCAAGGACTATCTCGACCGGCTGCGGCGCGCCCAGAACTGGGTCTTCAAGCATCCGCAAGCGTGGGCGAAGGTGTGGTCCAAGGACACCGGACTGCCCTACGGGGCGGCGTACGACGCCGTGCGGCGTACGAACGGCACACGTGTCACGGTCGCCGTCGACAAGAACGTGATCGCCTCCGAGCAGCAGATCGCCGACGCGTTCACGGCGCTGAAGCTGATTCCGCGCAAGGTCGACTTCTCGAAGTACGTCGACACACGCTTCAACGGTGAGCTGCCGCCCTCCACCACCGCCCCGCGCACGTACGGGAAGGGGTCCTGAAAGCGTGAGGTTCGGGGCCAGGACGTGACCCGCGGCTTGTGCGGGCGGGAAGATCTCGCACCCCGATGGAGTTAGTAGAAACGTGAACGACATTGGGGTACGAGACGACACCTTCACCGCTCAGGCGCGCCCGGTCGAGCCCGACGTCGAGGGCGCGGGCGAGGTAGCGGTCGACGTCGTGGTCGTCGGCGCCGGTCAGGCCGGCCTCTCCGCCGCCTATCACCTGCGCCGTGTCGGCTTCGAGCCGGAGCGGGACTTCGTCGTCCTCGACCACGCGCCCCGGCCGGGCGGCGCCTGGCAGTTCCGGTGGCCCTCGCTCACGTACGGCAAGGTGCACGGCATGCACGCGCTGCCCGGCATGGAGCTGACGGGCGCCGACCCCGCGCGCCCGTCGTCGGAGGTCGTGTCCGATTACTTCACCTCGTACGAGGAGGCCTTCGACCTGCGCGTTCGGCGCCCGGTCGATGTGCGGGCGGTGCGCGAGGGCGAGGGTGGGCGGCTTCTCGTCGAGACCTCGGACGGGGTGTGGTCGACGCGCGCTCTGATCAACGCGACGGGCACCTGGGACCGGCCGTTCTGGCCGCGCTACCGGGGGCAGGAGACCTTCCGCGGGCGGCAACTGCACACCGCGCAGTACCAGGGGCCCGAGGAGTTCGCCGGTCAGCGGGTCGTGGTCGTGGGCGGCGGGGCCTCCGGGACGCAGCACCTGATGGAGATCGCGCCGTACGCCGCCTCGACGACCTGGGTGACGCGCCGGCCGCCCGTCTTCCGCGAGGGCCCCTTCGGCGAGGAGCAGGGGCGGGCCGCCGTGGCGATGGTCGAGGAGCGGGTACGCCAGGGGCTCGCGCCGTTGAGCGTGGTGTCGGTGACCGGGCTGCCGGTGAACGATGCGGTGCGGGAGGCCCGCGCGAACGGTGTCCTCGACCGGCACCCCATGTTCGACCGGATCACACCGACCGGCGTGGCCTGGGACGACGGGCAGGAGGTGGCGGCCGACGTGATCCTCTGGGCCACCGGCTTCCGGGCGTCCATCGAGCATCTGGCACCGCTGAAGCTCCGGGAGGCCGGCGGCGGGATCCGGATGGAGGGCACGCACGCGGCCCTCGACCCCCGCGTCCACCTGGTCGGTTACGGCCCTTCGGCGAGCACCATCGGCGCGAACCGTGCGGGGCGCGCCGCGGTCCGCGACATCGAGCGACTGCTGGGGCGCAGGACACCGGTCGCGGTGTGAGCCGGTGCGGCCCACCGGTTGCGGCGAGAGGCGGTGCGGCCCATCGGTTACGGCGAGAGGCGGTGCGGTGACGGGGCGACGAGGCGCGGGTCCCCTCAGCCGTCCTTCCTGGCCTTCGCCTGGTTCTCGTTGAACTCCGCCACGTTCTTCTCCTGCACGGACAGGTCCGCCGTGAAGCGTGTGTCCCCCGGCTTGACCGTAACGAAGTACAGCCAGTCGCCCGACGCCGGCCTGGTCGCCGCCTGCATCGCCTGTTCCCCCGGGTTACCGATCGGAGTGGGCGGCAGCCCCTTGCGCGCGTAGGTGTTGTACGGATTGTTGATCTTGGTGTCGTCGTGGGTGGTGTCCAGCGTGGAGCGGCCCAGCGCGTAGTTGATGGTGGAGTCCATCTGCAGCGGCATGTCGTGGTCGAGCCGGTTGTATATGACGCGGGCGACCCTCCTCATGTCCTCCTTGTTGTCCGCCTCGGCCTGCACGATGCTCGCGATGATCACGCGCTGGTAGGGATTCACGGCGTTGCGCTCGGCCCCCGCGGTGGTGCCGCTGCCGCCGAACCGCTTGTTGGCCGTGTCGACCATGTACGAAAGGACCGACTGCGGGGTCGACGTGTCGTCCAAGGGATACGTCGCCGGGAAGAGGTACCCCTCGGCGTTGCCACCCGCGTCGCCCGGCAGCTTGAGGTGCGCCTTGGGTGCCGCCTTCTTCGTCGTGCCGGCCGGTACGTCGAGCGCCTTGTCCACGGCCTCGTACACCTGGCCGGAACGCCAGCCCTCCGGAATGGCCAGAACGCGGCTCGGCTCGTCCTCACCCGCCAGTGCCAGCGGTACGGCGACGGCGGTTGCCGCCACGACGGCCCCGGTCACCGTCATGGCCATGCGTCCTCGGCGCGTGAGTCGCGTCGTGCTCCGTCGGGGAGTCTCGGTCTGCATGGCGGAACGGTAACCCGGGCGTCAGAACATCCCTGACATATCTCCGACCTCCTCGACTCCCTCACGGTCTCTCTCCCCGCCGTTCGCTCCGATGCCGTGTCGGACCGGACATCGGGCCAGGCATCGGGGCGGGCAGCGGGGGTCGGTCAGCGGTCCCGACACACCCCTTGTCCGGACCGGCCACGACCCTTGTCACGCCGCCGCTTCCACGCGCGCGTCCTGCCGGACCAGCGCCGCGTATCGGCCCTGCCGGTCGAGCAGTTCCTCGTGCGTACCCCGCTCGGCTATGCGACCGGAGTCCAGAACCACGATCTGCTCGGCGCCGCGGACCGTGGAGAGGCGGTGCGCGATCGTGAGCGTCGTGCGGTTGGCCGAGAGCGCGTCGATGGCTTCCTGCACGGCGTGCTCGGTGCGGGTGTCGAGCGCACTGGTCGCCTCGTCGAGAATGAGCACCGGCGGGTCCCGCAGAATGGTGCGGGCGATGGCCAGGCGCTGCTTCTCGCCACCGGAGAAGCGGTGACCGCGCTCGCCGACCACGGTGTCGTAGCCGTCCGGCAGGGAGGCTATGTGCTCGTGGATCTGGGCCGCGCGGGCCGCCGCGAACAGCTCCTCGTCGGTGGCGTCGGGCTTCGCGAACCGCAGGTTCTCGGCGACGGACGCGTGGAAGAGATAGGTCTCCTGTGAGACCACGCCGATCGCGCGCGCGAGGGTGTCGAAGTCCAGGTCGCGTACGTCCACCCCGTCGAGGGTGACGCGGCCGCCCGTCACGTCGTAGAGCCGCGGCACGAGATAGCTGAGCGTGGACTTGCCGGAGCCGGTGGGGCCGACGACGGCGAGGCTGCCGCCCGCGGGGACGGTGAGGTCGATGCCGTCGAGGATCGCGTCCTGGCGCTCGCCGGCGGCATCGTCCGTGTCATAGCGGAACTCGACGTTCTCGAAGCGGACCTCGCCCTTGACGGTGTCGAGGCGCACCGGGTCCTCGCGCTCGGTGATGTCGACCGGCAGGTCGAGGTACTCGAAGATGCGCTGGAACAGGGCGAGCGAGGTCTGGATCTGGACGCCGGTCTGCAGCAGGCTCACGGTCGGCCGGAACAGGCCCTGCTGGAGCGAGACGAACGCGACGAGCGTGCCGATCGAGACGGTGGGGCCACCGAAGTGCAGGGCGATGCCGGCAGCCCAGTAGATGACCGCGGGCATGGCGGCCATGACGATGCTGATGACGGCCATCCGCCAGCGCCCCGCCATGTTCGACCTGACCTCCAGACCGACCAGCTCGTCCGACTCGTCGGCGAAGGACTTGGTCAGGGAGTCGGCGCGGCCCATGGTGCGGCCGAGCAGGATGCCGCTGACGGAGAGCGACTCGGTGACCGTGGCCGCCATCGCGGCCATCTGCTTCTGGCGCTGCGTGGCGATCTTCTTGCGCTCGCGGCCGACCCGGCGGCTGATCCACACGAAGACCGGCAGCAGAAGCAGCGAGACGATCGTCAGACGCCAGTCGAGGGCGATCATCGCGACGACCGTGGCGACGACGCTCGTCAGGTTCGAGACGAGGGACGTCGCGGTGGAGGTCACGGTCGCCTGCATACCGCCGATGTCGTTGGCGATGCGGGACTGGACCTCGCCCGTGCGGGTCTTGGTGAAGAAGGCGAGGGACATGCTCTGCAGCCGGCCGTAGACCGCCGTGCGCAGGTCGTGCATGACGCGCTGGCCGACGGTCGTCGAGATCAGCGTTTGCAGAACGCCGAAGACGCTCGTGACGACGGCGCTGACGATCATTCCGAGGGCGAGCAGGCTGAGCAGCCCGGTGCGGCCCTGCGGGATGGCGACGTCGAGGATCTCCTTGAGCAGGAACGGCGTCGCGACCGTGACAAGGGACGCGGCCGCGACCAGCAGGCCGACGAGGGCGAGCCGGGCGCGATAGGGGCGGAACAGGGACAGGATGCGGCGGATCTGCCGCGGCTGGCCCGATGCCTGGGCATCGGGAGGCGGCGTCCACTTGATTTCGTCGCGGGGCATGGGCCTCCTAGGCACCTCTGGGATTCGACTTCGAGGAGCATAATGCATTGTTACCTCTATTCACAATGCACAAGGTCCTGCTAATGTTCCCGGCATGAAGACACCGGACGCCGACGGTTTCCTCGCCGAGCAGCTGCTGCGGCTGACCCGCCGCCTGCAGCGGATACAGCGGCGCCAGCTGGAGCCGGTCGGGATCACCCCCGCGCAGTCCCGGCTGCTGCGCACGCTCGTGCACTACGAGACGCCGCCGCGCATGGCCGATCTGGCCGAGCGCCTGGAGGTGGTCCCGCGCGCCGTGACGACGACGGTGGACGGTCTGGAGGCAGCCGATCTGGTGCGCCGCGCGCCGGATCCCACGAACCGGCGGGTCATCCGGATCGAGCTCACCGACAAGGGCCGGGCCGCCCTGCGGGAGCTGCGCAGCGCGCGCCGCGCGGCGGCAGAGGAGATCCTGGCCCCATTGGACAAGGAGCAGCGAGCGCAGCTGACGGTATTGCTGAACACGCTGTTCGGGTCCCCGCACGACCGCGACTGCTGAGCGAGGAGAGGCCATGCCGCTGCTGGAGCCGAAGCCGGAAGCCCTGCGTCCCGGGCCCCGTCCGTCGGGGCCGGCGCCCGACCGGGTCGCGGACCGGCAGGCCGGTGGCACTCCCGAGCCACTGCGCTCGGAGCTGACGGAGCTGCTCGGCGCGGACAAGGTGCTCACCAAGATCTCGGACCTGGTGCGCTACGCGTCGGACGCCAGCCCGTACCGCTTCGTGCCGCAGGTCGTGGTGGTCGCCGAGGACATCGACGACGTGTCGGCGGTGCTCTCCTACGCGCACGGCAAGGGCCGCGAGGTCGTCTTCCGCGCGGCGGGCACGTCGCTGAACGGGCAGGCGCAGGGCGAGGACATCCTCGTCGACGTCCGTAAGTTCTGGGCGGGCATCGAGGTGCTGGGCGACGGCTCGCGCGCCCGGATCGGCCCGGGCACCACGATCGTGCGGGCGAACGCCACGCTCGCGCGGCACGGGCGCGTGCTCGGCCCCGACCCCGCGAGCGCGATCGCCTGCACGGTCGGCGGGGTGGTGGCGAACAACGCGTCGGGGATGACGGCGGGCACGACCCGGAACTCGTACAGGACGGTCTCCTCGCTGACCTTCGTGCTGCCGTCCGGCACGGTCGTGGACACGGGTGACCCTCGCGCGGACGACGATCTCGCGCATGCCGAACCGGCGCTGTGCGAGGGCCTGTTGGCGACCAAGCGGGAGATCGAGCAGGACGCGGAGCTCACCGGCAGGATCCGCGCCAAGTACGAGATCAAGAACACGAACGGGTACCGGCTCGACGCCTTCCTCGACGGCGGGACGCCGGTGCAGATCCTGCGCGGCCTGATGGTGGGTTCGGAGGGCACCTTCGGGTTCATCTCCGAAGTCGTCTTCGACACCCTGCCGTTGGACCGGAAGGTGTCGACGGCGCTGCTGTTCTTCCCGTCCCTGCCCGCGGCCGCGGCGGCGGTGCCGGTCTTCAACGAGGCGGGGGCGATCGCCGTCGAGCTGATGGACGGCAATACGCTGCGCGCCTCGGTCAGCGTGCAGGGCGTGCCCCAGGACTGGGCGGAGTTGCCCAAGGAGACGACGGCCCTCCTCGTGGAGTTCCGCGCCCCGGACGAGACCGCACAGGCCGCGTACGAGAACGCGGCGGCGAAGGCCCTCGAAGGGCTCGAACTCGTGGCGCCCGTCGCCTCGGTGACCAACGCGTTCACGCGGGACGCGAAAGCCATCGCGGGCTACTGGAAGGCGCGCAAGGCGTTCGTGACGGCGGTCGGCGGCTCACGCCCCTCGGGTACGACGCTGATCACGGAGGACTTCGCGGTGCCTCCCGCGCGGCTCGCCGAGGCCTGCGAGGAACTGCTCGAACTCCAGACGCGGCACGGCTTCGACGCCGCCGTCGCCGGCCATGCGGCGCACGGCAATCTGCACTTCCTGCTGGCGTTCGACGCGGGCAGGCCCGAGGACGTGGGCCGGTACGCGGCGTTCATGGACGAGTTCTGCCGCCTCACGGTCGACCAGTTCGACGGCTCCCTGAAGGCGGAGCACGCGACGGGCCGCAACATCGCCCCCTTCCTGGAGCTCGAATGGGGCGCCAGGGCCACGGAGTTGATGTGGCGCACGAAGCAGGTCATCGACCCGGACGGGGTGCTCGCGCCGCGCATCGTGCTCGACCGCGACCCGAAGGCCCATCTGCGGGGCCTCAAGACGATCCCGAAGGTGGAACTGATCGCCGACCCGTGCATCGAGTGCGGCTTCTGCGAACCCACGTGCCCCAGCGAGGACCTGACGACCACACCCCGCCAGCGGATCGTGCTGCGCCGCGAGATGATGCGCCAGGCGTCGGGTTCACCGGTCGAGGAAGAGCTGATCGACGCCTACGGGTACGACGCCGTGGACACCTGCGCCGGCGACTCCACGTGCAAGCTGGCCTGCCCGGTCGGCATCGACACGGGCGCGTTCATGAAGACCTTCCGGCACGCCCGGCACTCGCCGCGCGAGGAGCGCACCGCCGCGCTCGCCGCGAAGAACTTCAAGGCGGTGGAGGCCTCGGCCAGGCTCGCCGTGGCGGCGGCCGACAAGATCGGTGACCGCCTCCTGACGGCCCTGACGGGCGCCGCGCGCAAGGCGATCCGGCCAGACCTGGTGCCCGAATGGCTGCCCGAGGTACCTGCCGCGGCGGCCCGGAAGCTACCGCGTACCGCGCGCGTGGGCGCCTCGGCCGTCTACTACCCGGCGTGCGTGAACCGCATCTTCGGCACCCCCGGCGACGTATCGCTGCCTCAGGCCGTTGTCGCGGTCTCCGCGCGCGCGGGCAAGCCGGTGTGGATCCCGGACAATGTGGCCGGGACGTGCTGCGCCACCATCTGGCACTCCAAGGGCTACGACGAGGGCAACACGGTGATGGCGAACCGGATCGTCGAGTCGGCCTGGGCCTGGACCGGCGGCGGCCGGCTGCCCCTCGTGGTGGACGCCTCCTCGTGCACGCTCGGCATCGCGCACGAGGTGGTGCCGTATCTCACCGACGACAACCGGGAGTTGCACGCGGAGCTGACCATCGTCGACTCCCTCGTCTGGGCCGCGGAGGAGCTGCTGCCGCGGCTCACCGTCGAGCGCACGATCGGCTCGGCCGTGCTGCACCCGACGTGCTCGATGGAACACCTGGGCGACGTGGCTCAGTTGAGAGCCGTCGCCGAGGCCTGCGCCGACGAGGTGGTGCTGCCGGACGACGCGGGCTGCTGCGGCTTCGCGGGCGACCGGGGCATGCTCCACAAGGAGCTGACCGAGTCCGCCACAGCGAAGGAGGCCGCGGAGGTGACATCGCGCGCGTACGACGCCCATCTGTCGGCGAACCGGATGTGCGAGGTCGGCATGGACCATGCGACAGGCCGCTCGTACTACTCGGTGCTGGTCGAGCTGGAGCGGGCGACGCGCCGCAGCGACGCGGCCCGCGCGTGAGGGCGCGTCACTTGGTCCTCACATGAGTCCAAAGACCCGATGCCAGAAGTCCAACTACCCGTCCGATTAGACCTCTTGCGCCCCTGCTCTCACTCCCAGCAGGGTGGCTTGCGCTTGCTCCCGGCACCGCATCCACCCTGTTGGAGGTCCGATGCACGACAACGAGCGCAGCCCTCTCGACTCTCCCGAACCCGATGGCCGGTCCCGCCGCGACGTGCTGCGCACCGCGGGTGCCGCAGGCGCCGGACTCGGGCTCGTCGGGCTGGGTTCGACCTCACCCGCGCAGGCCGCGGAGGCTTCCGGCGCCGGTGCGTCCGGGGCGGCCGAGGCCACCACCGCGGCGGCGCCGGCCCGGCAGGGCGACACGATGATCGGCGTACCGTTCCAGCGGCGGTCCACGGTCCGGGTCGGCATCGTCGGCCTCGGCAACCGCGGCGGCAGCATGATCGACCTCTTCCTGGCGATCCCGGGCGTCCAGGTCGTCGCCCTGTGCGACCCGGTCAAGGAGAAGACCGCCAAGGCGGCGGCGAAGGTGACGGCGGCGGGCCAGCCCGCGCCCGCCAGCTATGTGAAGGGCGATCACGACTTCGAGAACCTGTGCAAGCGCGGTGACATCGACTTCGTGTACGTGGCGACGCCGTGGGACTGGCACTTCGAGATGGCGAAGACGGCGATGCTGAACGGCAAGCACGTCGGCGTCGAGTGCCCCATCGCGCTCCAGCTGGACCAGCTGTGGGAGCTGGTGGACCTGTCCGAGCGCACCCGAAGACACTGCATGCAGCTGGAGAACTGCTGCTACGGGCGCAATGAGATGCGCGTCCTGCGGATGGCCCACGCGGGCAAGTTCGGTGACCTGCTGCACGGCGCCGGTGCCTACAACCACGACTTGCGCGGCCTGATGTTCGATCCGGACTACTACGAGGGCCCGTGGCGCCGCCTGTGGCACACGCGGCTGCGCGGCGACCTGTACCCGAACCACGGCTTCGGCCCGGTCGCGAACTACATGAACGTCAACCGCGGCGACCGCGTCACCCACATCTCCAGCTTCGGCACTCCCGCCCTCGGCCTCGCCGAGTACCGCGAGGAGCACATGCCCAAGAGCGACCCGAGCTGGAAGGAGACGTACATCGAGTCGGACCGCACGATCAGCCTGGTCCAGACGGCGAAGGGCCGGGTTATCCGTCTGGAGCACGATGTCAGCACCCCGCACCCGTACTCGCGGATCAACCAACTCGGCGGCACCAAGGGCGTGTTCGAGGACTACCCGGCGCGGATCTACATCGAGCCCGACCACACGAACGACGCCTGGGGCGACTTCGCGAAGTACGCCGACTGGGACCACTGGCTGTGGAAGGAGCACGCGAACCCGCCCGGCGGGCACGGCGGCATGGACTACATCATGGTGTTCCGCCTGATGCAGACGATGCGCCTCGGGCTCGTCCCGGACTTCGACGTGTACGACGCCGCCACCTGGACCTCGCCGGTGCCGCTGAGCCACCTCTCGATCAAGGCGAAGGGCGCGCCGCAGCAGATCCCCGACTTCACGCGCGGCGGATGGCGCAAGGAACGCGGCGGTGTCGACTCGGAGAAGCCGAGCGAGGCCTGAGCGCGGGCACGCGGGCGGCGGTGCCCCGTGCGGGGGC
>NZ_JBHWKQ010000050.1:0-52936 GCF_042730865.1 Streptomyces sp. NPDC059897
AACTCCGCCCGCAGACGGTTCACTTCATGTGCGTCCACACATCCAACATGCTCCTGATCAGCCTCAACGAACAGACCTAACGAAGCACTACTAGGCCGATGGGCTACCAGGCCCCGTTTACCCTGGTCGTCATGCCGCTCGAGATCAGCGCCACCAACCCCGAGCACCCGGTGCTCCTGCTCGCCCTGCCCTGGCACATCCCGCTGGAGGAGTGGCCCGAGGAGCACCTGGTGCCGCTACCGCGCGGCATCTCGCGGCACGTGGTGCGCTACGCGCGCGCCGGGGACGAGGTCGTCGCCGTGAAGGAGCTGGCCCAGCGTCCGGCGCTGCGCGAGTACGAACTGCTGCGCACGCTCGACCGGTTGGGGATCCCCGCTGTGGACCCGCTCGCGGTCGTCACGGGCCGCGAGGACCCCGCGGGGAACCCGCTCGAACCGGTGCTGATCACCCGGCACCTGGGCGGTTCGCAGCCGTACCGTTCGATGTTCGAGACGACGCTGCGGCCGACGACCGTGCACCGGCTGATGGACGCGCTCGCCGTGCTGCTCGTGCGGCTGCATCTCGCCGGCTTCGCCTGGGGCGACTGCTCGCTGTCCAACACCCTCTTCCGCCGGGACGCGGGCGCGTACGCCGCCTACCTGGTGGACGCCGAGACCGGCGAGCTGCACCCGCGGTTGAGCGACGGGCAGCGGGAGTACGACATCGATCTGGCGCGGGTGAACATCGCGGGCGAGATGCTCGACCTGGAGGCGTCGGGCGCGCTGCACCCTTCCATCGACCCGATCGAGTTCGGCACGGAGATCGTGCAGCGGTACACGAACCTGTGGACCGAACTGACCCGCACGTCGGTGTACCCGGCCGGCAAGCACCACTACATGGACCGCCGCATCCGCCGCCTCAACGATCTGGGCTTCGACGTGGCCGAGATGCAGATCTCCCGCTCTCCGCTGGGCGACACCGTCACGTTCGTCCCGAAGGTCGTCGACGCGGGCCACCATCAGCGCCAGCTGCTGCGCCTGACCGGCATGGACGCCGAGGAGAATCAGGCGCGGCGACTCCTTGCCGACCTGGAGAGCTGGATGGCGACGCAGGAGGACGCGGCCGACGCCCGCCCCGAGGTCCTCGCCCACCGCTGGGTCCGTGACGTGTTCCGCCCCACGGTGCGCGCCGTGCGTGACCGGGTATCGACGCCGATGGACCCGGCGGAGCTGTACCACCAACTCCTGGAGCACCGCTGGTACTTGTCGGAGCGCGCCCAGCACGACATCGGTCTCGACGCGGCGGCCGACGACTACGTGCGGAGTGTGCACAAGACCGGACAGTGACCGGGACCGGGCGCGGCCGGTGCCGTGGCCGCTACGTGATGGCGAGTGACGGCACCGACCGCAGCCAGTGACCTCCACCGGCCGCCCGGACGAGTGTGGGCGTTTGCGTCTCACAACGCATTTTCCGGCCACATCGAACGCAATTGGTGGCCCGGCCCCACTCGCACCTGCGTGAACGGCCGCAGAGGCTTGTGGGTTACCCGCAGCGGGAAATTTCAGCCATTTTCGAGTGGCCCGGCACATGTGCCGCAACGCCGCGCCCACATGTGCACGAACGAGGAAACCAGCAGGTGGGCAACCCAACTCCACCCATGATGACGCACCGTCTGATCGTTTTCTTCGGGCAATGTTTATTACCAAAGACCTTAGGACTATTTAGACTGCTCACGCTCAACTCGGCGTGAACAACGAGGGATTACCCACCATGAACAAGACGGCGCTTCGCGCCCTGCTCCGTGAACGGCGCGCCCTCATAGCCCCCGAATCCCACGGCTTCAGCAGACCGACGGGACAAGGGCGCCGCGCCCCCGGCCTCTCCCAGCACCAGGTCGACCAACTCCTGCACCGCACGCTCGGCACGTACCACCGCCTGGAGTCGGGCACATACCCGAACGCCCCGGCGGAACTGCTGCGCGATGTGGCGCGGCTGTTCGGACTGAACGAGCAGGAGTGGGTGCTGCTGTGCCGCTACGCGCTGCTGCAGGACCCGCCGGGACCGCTGTACCCGACGTCGGGCAAGGAGATCCCCGGCGTGTGGCAGGAGGCGGTCGACGGCATCGACCACATCGCGTACGTCTCGGACTCGTCCTGGGACCTGCTGGCCTGCAACCGGGCGTTCACGGAGCTGTTCCCCGACCACCGGCCCCCGGCGAACACCATGCGCTGGATGCTGCTCGACCCGCACGCCCGGCACATGCTGGTGGACTGGCAGAGCGCGTGGGCGCCGCTGCTGCTGCCCCAGCTGCGCGCCGCCCTCGCCGCGCGCCCCGACGACGACACGCTCGCGCAGATCGAGAAGGAAGTACTGGCGGACCCCGAGGCCGCCCCGATCTACCGTTCGGGCGGTTCGGCCATGCACCCCGACGGCGACGAACGGCCGCTGCTGCACGCGCGGCTGGGCCCCGGCTGGGCGACGATGTGCGCCGCGCAGCCGCTCACCACGCCGGGCGCGCGGCTGATGATCCTGGTCTTCCACCCGGGCGTGCACCGCGCGCACCCCAGGAAGCCCGCCCTGCGCGCAGGCTGATTTCCGCCCCTCGCGTCACACCTCCCGTGTCAGAAGAGTCAAGGCGTCGTAAATTGAGCGGGCCCCCCACAGCCACCTCAGCCCCGTGGGAGACACCCATGCCCGCCTACGTCTCGATGCCGCACACCGTTCTCGGTGCCCACAAGGTGACCACCGACGAGATCGCGGACGACATACGCGCACGCCACCCGGGACACCCCCGGATCGCCGCCGCGGTGCGCGCCGTCCAGGGGTGCGGCGTGCGCACCCGCTACTTCGCCCGGCCGCTCGACTCCCCCACCGTCGCGGGCGAGGCGGGCATCGCCGAGCGGGCCCGGACCGCGTTCGCGGACGCGCTCGAACTCGCCGAGCAGGCCGCCGCATCGGCCATCGAGGCGGCCGGGCTGAGAGCGGCGGACCTGGACGGCATCGTCACCACGCACTCCACCGGCTGGGCAGCGCCCAACCTGGACGTGCACCTCATGACCCGGCTCGGCCTGCGCCCCACGGCCCGCTCCCTCGCCCACACCACGCTGGCCTGCACCGGGGGCACCAAGTCGCTGATCCGGGCGGCGGACATGGTGGCGGCCCGCCCGGGCGGCAAGGTGCTCGTGGTCGCCGCCGAGGTGATCTCCGCCGTCTACCACCACAGCGACACCGGCATCGACGCGATGATCTACAAGGCGCTGTTCGGCGACTCGGCCGGTGCGGCCGTGGTCAGCGACGAGCCGCTCGGTTCCGGTTTCGCGTGCGAGGACGACTTCGAGCACGTGCTGCCGGGCACCGCTGGACAGCTGGGTGGCCGGATCACCGCCGACGGCCTGCACTTCGACGCCACCAAGCAGGGCCGCGCCGCCTTCACCGAGACCCTGCCGAGCCTCACCGGCTGGCTCGGCGCGCGCCCCACCGGCTTCGCCGTGATCCATCCGGGCAGCCCCCGGATCATCGCGGACACGGCCACGGCCCTGGGCCTGACCGCGCACGACACCCGCCACTCCACGGCCACGCTCACCGACGAGGGGAACCTGGGCGGCGTGAGCGTCCTCCGCGTCCTCGAACGCACCCACCAGGACCCGCCCCCCGCCGGCAGCCGCGGAACGATGGTCGCGTACGGCCCCGGCTTCACGACCGCCGCGCTGCACGGGCACTGGCACGCCTGACGGCCCGGTCGGCCACCTCTCACAAAAATGTCCCACCGGGACGTGTGTCCCATTGAGACATTCGGGTGTACGGTCGAAGACATGAAGGCGAACGAGGCCACCAGCCCCCGGCCCGCCGGCGACCGCCGGCAGGCCAAGGCCCTCCGGACGCGCGAGGCGCTCACGGAGGCCGCCGTCGAGCTGGTGCTCGAGCGCGGGCTCGGGGACGTGACCGTGGAGGCCATCGCCGACCGCGCGGACGTCACCCGCCGCACCTTCAGCCGGCACTTCGCGGGCAAGGAGGACGCGGCCCTGGACTTCACGCGGGCCGACGGCGCGGCCATCAACGCGGCGCTGCGCGCCCGCCCCGCCGCCGAGCCCCCGCTGCTCGCCTACCGGCGCGCGGTCGCGGACTACCTCGCCGACCGGGAGACCCCCGGCTGGCACCACCGCCCGCGGCTGCGCGAGCTGTACGCGGTCGTGGACACGGAGCCCGCCCTGTTCGCCGCGTACGAACGGATCCGGGTCGACGCCCAGGACGAGTCCGTACGCATCATCGCCGACCGGCTCGGCACCGACCCGGCCCGGGACCCCCGTCCCGAGGCCGTCGTCGGCGCCGCCGCCGGAGTGCTGACCGCCGCGCTGCGCACGTGGGCGCGCGGCGCTGGCACGGACGCCGAAGACCTCGCCGAACTGGTGGCGCGGGCCTACGACGCCCTCATCGAGGAGGCCGCCCGCGCGGCGGCCCCCGACGTCGCTACCAGAAAGTGAATCGCACCATGAGCACCACCCCCACCACCGGCAACGTGACCGACTACGCCGCCGAGTTCGCCGGGAAGACCGCCCTCGTCACCGGCTCCGCCTCCGGCATCGGCCTGGCCACCGCCCGCCGCCTGGGCCGCGGCGGCGCGAACGTCGTCATCGCCGACTACAACGAGAAGGGCGCCCAGGAGGCCGCAGAGACGCTGAAGGCGGAGGGCCTGAAGGCCGCCGCGGTCGCCGTCGACGTGACCGACCCGGCCTCCGTCGAGGCGGCCGTCCGCTTCTCCGTCGACACCTTCGGCGGGCTCGACCTGGCCGTGAACAACGCCGGCATCGGCGGCGCGAGCGCGCCCACCGGCGAGTACGACATCGATGTCTACAACCGCGTGGTGCGAACGAACCTCGACGGCGTGTTCTTCAGCATGCGCTACGAGATTCCCGCCATCGAGGCCGCGGGCAACGGCGGCGCCATCGTGAACGTCGCCTCGATCCTCGGCTCGGTCGGCTTCGCAGGCTCCCCCGCGTACGTCGCCGCGAAGCACGGCGTGGTCGGCCTGACGAAGACGGCCGCCGCCGAGTACGCCGCGAAGGGCATCCGCGTCAACGCGGTCGGCCCGGGCTTCATCGAGACCCCGCTCCTCAAGGAGATGGACAAGGCCGCCCACGACGGTCTCGTCGCACTGCACCCGGCGGGCCGCCTGGGCACCTCCGAGGAGGTCGCCGAGCTGATCGTCTTCCTGCTCTCGGACCGGGCCTCGTTCATCGCGGGCAGCTACCACCTCGTGGACGGCGCATACACGGCGGTCTGACCCGCCACGCCGCATACGCCACTTGTGTCACACCTCCACTCATGGAACGGTCTGCGACGGGTACCGGGCAGGGAACCCGGACCGTCCCGACGTGGAGGGCGCGGCGAACGCAATGGCAGGGCAGGCACGCGAGTCGTACTTCGACAACGTCAAATTCCTGACGATCGTCCTCGTGGCCTGCGGGCACGCGTGGGAGCCGCTGACCTACGGCTCCCGTGCGGTGACGGCGGCGTATCTCGCCGTCTACGCCTTCCACATGCCGGCGTTCGCTCTGGTGTCGGGGTATTTCTCCCGCAGCTTCGACATGGCGCCGCACCGCCTGCGGCGCCTGGTGACCGGCGTCGTCGTGCCGTACGTCGTCTTCGAGGTGGCGTACACGCTGTTCTACCGGTGGGCACAGGACGATCCGGGCTATCCGGTCAGCCTGCTGGACCCCTGGTATCTGATGTGGTTCCTGGTGGCCCTGTTCGTCTGGCGGCTCTCGACGCCGCTGTGGCTGCAGTTGCGCCACCCGGTACTCGTGTCGCTGGCCGTGGGCACGGCCGTGTCGATGTGGCCCGGCGCGGGCGGCGACCTGGCGCTCCAACGGGTGCTGCAGTTCCTGCCGTTCTTCGTGGTGGGCCTGGTGCTGCGGCCCGAGCACTTCGCGCTCGTGCGCACGTGGCGCGTGCGGTGGGTGGCGCTGGGCGTCACGGGCGCGGCCCTGCTCGCCGCGTACTGGGCGGCGCCGTGGTTCGACGCGGGCTGGTTCTACCACCGGGGCAGCGTGCAGGGGCGGGGCGTGCCGGGGTGGGCGGGACTGTTCGCGACGCCCGCCCTGTTCGCCCTCGCGCTCGCGCTGACCGCGTGCTTCCTGGCGTGGGCGCCGGGCCGCAAACTGTGGTTCACGGCCCTGGGCACCGGGACGATCTACGCGTATCTGCTGCACGGTTTCGTCATCAAGTCCTCCCGGTTCTGGGGCTGGTACGACCACCCGTGGCTGCACAGCCCGCTCGGCGAGCTGGCCGTGACAGCGGCGGCCGTCGCGCTCATCACCGCACTGTGCACGGAACCCGTGCGGCGGGTGTTCCGCTACGTCGTCGAGCCCCGCATGGACTGGGCGTTCCGGCGGCCGGCGGAGCGACGGTCCCTGCCCGAACAGACGGCGCCCCGCGAGAAGGTCACCTCCGGCGGCGGCTGACGGTCTGCGCCGAGGCGAGCAGGTGGTGCATGCGTTCGGTGAGCGACCCCAGGTCGTCGGCGGGCCGGTGGAAGGCGAGCCGCACGTCGGCCTGGCCGCGCACCCGCTCCAGACGCAGCGTCAGCCCGTGCCGGTCGACCGCGAGCGGCTGGACCCGGACGACGCCGTGCAGGCTGTCGGGGGCGATGAGCCGGGTGAGCTGCTCGACGGCCTCGGGGTGGGCGTCGGCGAGATGGGTGAGCAGGCGCGGCTCGGCGAGCGCGAGCGGATCGGGCGCGGCGGCGGCGAGTTCGTCGAGCTCGATGCCGGTGCGCCCCGCCCGGGTCTGCAGGACCGCCCGTTCGGGCCGCAGCACCAGCTCGTCGCCGTCCGGGACCAGCTCGCCCGACAGCCACACCCGGGCGCGCACCCGGTCGCGTACGGGGACTGGCGCCGCGTCGGCGAACTCCAGGAGCGTGGTGGGCCGTCCGTGCGGTGAGCAGAGCACGGCGGCCGCCAGCACGCTGTCGGGCGGCGGCACGATGCGGACCGTGCCGTCGTCGTCGACGCAATGCGCCCCGACGAGGTCGTCCTGCCCCACATCGGTGGTGACGCCGCAGGTCCATGCGGCGGCGAGCACGGAGCGTGCGTGGGCCGCCGTGCTGGGCACGGCGGCAGCGATCTGTCGGACACCCATCCCGAACCTCCATTAGGTAAGCCTTGCCTAACTTATCGGAGGTGATCGCCGACGGTCCACCCCACCCCGCCTCCCTCTTCCTGTGTCGCCCACCGGCGAGGGCCGCCCGGTGCGATTGACTCGACGGGTGCGCAGATTCGTCGTGTTCCTCGCCGCCGTCGCCGGAGCGCTCGCCGCCCTGGCCCTGTCCCTGCTGCTCTCCCCGTGGTGGTGGTTCGCCGCCGCCCCGCTCCTCGCGCTCGCGGTGCTCGGCGTGTGGGACCTGACCCAGTCGCGCCACTCCGTGCTGCGCAACTATCCGGTCCTCGGGCATCTGCGGTTCCTGATGGAGTCGCTGCGCCCCGAGATGCAGCAGTACTTCGTCGAGCGCGACTACGACGGCCGGCCCTACGACCGCGACGTGCGCAGCATCGTGTACGAGCGGGCGAAGGCGGTGGAGGCGGAGGAGCCGTTCGGTACCGAGCGCGACGTGTACGCCTCGGGTCACGAGTTCCTGGTGCCCTCGCTGCGCCCCGTCGACCCGCCCGAGCGGCCGGCCACCGTCCGCGTCGGCGGCCCCGACTGCACCAGGCCGTACGACATGGCGCTGCTCAACGTGTCGGCGATGAGCTTCGGCGCCCTGTCCAGCCACGCGATCCGCGCGCTCAACAAGGGCGCGGCGCTCGAGGGTTTCGCGCACGACACCGGAGAGGGCGGCCTGTCCGACCACCATCTGGCGCACGGCGGCGATCTGGTGTGGGAGATCGGCACCGGCTACTTCGGCTGCCGCACGAGCGAGGGCCGCTTCGACCGCGCCGAGTTCGCCGACAAGGCGGCGCACGAGCACGTCAAGTGCGTCTCCCTGAAACTGTCCCAGGGCGCGAAGCCGGGCATCGGCGGCGTCCTGCCCGGCGGCAAGGTCAACGCGGAGATCGCGCGCGTACGGGACGTACCGGAAGGGCAGACGGTGGTGTCGCCGCCGTACCACCGGGAGTTCGCGACGCCGCGTCAAATGGTGTTGTTCCTGGCGGAGTTGCGGCGGCTCGCGGGCGGCAAGCCGGTCGGGTTCAAGCTGTGCGTGGGCTCGCGCTCGCAGTTCCTCGCCGTGTGCAAGGCGATGGTCGCGGAGGACGTGACGCCCGACTTCGTGATCGTGGACGGATCGGAGGGCGGCACGGGCGCGGCACCCCTGGAATTCGCCGACCACCTGGGCACTCCGCTCACCGAGGGGCTGATCACGGTCCACAACGCGCTCGTCGGCACCGGGCTGCGCGACATCGTCCGGGTCGGGGCGAGCGGCAAGGTCGCCACCGGCGCCGACATCGTCAAACGCCTCGTCCAGGGCGCCGACTTCACGAACGCGGCGCGCGCCATGATGTTCGCGGTCGGCTGCATCCAGGCCCAGCGCTGCCACACCAACACCTGCCCGGTGGGCGTCACGACGCAAGATCCACGCCGTGTGCGTGCCCTGAACGTCGCCGACAAGGCCGAACGCGTACGCCACTACCAGGGGTCGACCGTGCGCAGTGCGGCGCAGATCATGGCCGCGATGGGCGTACAGGATCCGCGCGAACTGCGCCCGTCGCAGCTCATGCGGCGCACCACGGCGGACATGCCCGTCTCCTACGCGCACCTCCACGACTGGCTGGAGCCGGGCCAGTTGACCGAGCGGCCGCCCGCGACCTGGGCGGCGGACTGGGCGGCCGCGGATCCCGACCGCTTCTGAGGGCCGCCCTTCCCGCGCGCGCCATCGAACAACGCCAACTCCACGCGAACGGGGGGTGAATATGCCAACCGCCCACGCGGCGCGATACGGGGCGGCATCATGCCGACATGGACGGTAGTACTGCGCTCCTACGGGAGCTCTTCACGTCGGATGAGTACGCCGCGGTACGCAGTCATGCGGACCACCTGGGCGTGACACTGGCCGAGTACGTACGCTCCTCAGCCGCCGAACGGGCCCTGGAGCGGCTCCATTTGACGCGGGCCCTGGAGTCCCGTGCACCACATCTGGGCACGCTGCCGATACCACAGGTGGAGCGCTCCCACGGCTCCGACGGGGCGCCCTCGTCCTCCTCCCCCGCCATCGACCGGTTCCTCGACACGCTGGCGCACCCGCACCCCACCGAAAGCGGCTGACCCCGCGTGAAGCGGCGGGTGCGGGGCACCCGGTGCACGAGGTCAGGGGTGAGCCCGCGGCAGCGCGGGAATGGGGACCGTCACCGACGGAACGAGCCACGCACAATCGATCACGAGAGGGAGTGGTTGTCATGCGTGCGTCGAGGGGCGCCGACCGGCGTGCCGCGCGCGTGGAATTCCTGATGCCGCAGGGGTCGGGCGCCGCCCGCTGGGCCCGGCGGCTGACCCGCCGGTTTCTCGCCGGACATACGGGCGAGGGGGCGACGGACGCCGAGCTGGTGGTGTCGGAGCTGGTCGCCAACGCCACCGAGGCGCGGAGCCACAGCTGCCGGATGAGCCTGTGCCTGCAGTCGGGTGAGCTGACCGTGGCCGTGCACGACGACGCGCCCGGACTCCCCCGCCTCGTACCGGATTCGCAGACGGCCGAGTCCGGGCGGGGCATCGCACTGGTGCAGGCGCTCGCCCGCCGCTGGAGCGTGCGCGCCGATCCGAGGGGCGGAAAGACGGTCTTCGCGGTGCTGACGCCCTGCTGAACGGCACCCCGGCCGGGGCGACGGTGAGTCGCCGCCCCGGTCGGGACAGGGGATCAGTGCCCGCGCGCGATCCATTCGTCGAGGTTCGGCGCCTCCGCGCCGATCGTCGTGCTGTCACCGTGTCCGGTGCGCACGACGGTCTCGCCCGGCAGCGTGAGCAGCCGGTCCTTGATCGACTCCACGATGGTCGGGAAGTCGCTGAAGGTCCGCCCGGTCGCGCCGGGACCGCCCTGGAAGAGCGTGTCCCCGGTGAACACCGTGCCGAGCGCGGGAGCGTACAGGCTGACCGCGCCGTGGCAGTGCCCCGGCGTGTGCAGCACCGTCAGCTCGACGCCCGCGACGGCGATCTTCTGCCCGTCGGCCAGTTCCCCGTCCGGGGCGCGGTCCGGGTGCGTGCGCTTCCACAGCTCGGTGTCGGCCGGGTGCAGCAGAATCGGCGCCCCGGTGCGCGCGGCGAGCGCGGGCGCGGCGTCGATGTGGTCGTCGTGGGCGTGGGTGCACACGATCGCGACGAGCCGGCGCTCGCCGAGTGCCTCGGCGATGGCGTCGGCGTCGTGCCCGGCGTCGATGACGATCGCCTCGCGGTCGTCCCCGACGATCCACACGTTGTTGTCGACGTCCCACGTGCCCCCGTCGAGGGAGAACGTGCCGGACGTGACGAGGTGGTCCACGCGTGCCGTGTTCTCGCTCATCAGAACACCACCACCGAACGCAGCACGTCGCCGTGGTGCATCCGCTCGAACGCCTTCTCCACGTCGTCCAGGGCGATCGTCTCGGTCACGAACGCGTCCAGGTCGAGGCGCCCCTGCAGATACAGGTCGATCAGCATCGGGAAGTCCCGCGAGGGCAGACAGTCGCCGTACCAGGACGACTTGAGCGCGCCACCACGCCCGAACACGTCCAGCAGCGGCAGTTCGAGCTTCATCTCCGGAGTCGGCACGCCGACGAGGACGACCGTGCCCGCCAGGTCGCGCGCGTAGAAGGCCTGCTCGTACGTCTCCGGGCGGCCGACCGCCTCGATGACGACGTCCGCGCCGAAGCCGCCGGTCAGCTGGCGTACGGCCTCGATCGGGTCGGTGGAGCGGGAGTTGACGGTGTGGGTGGCGCCCAGCTCGCGCGCGGTGGCGAGCTTCTTGTCGTCGATGTCAACGGCGATGATCTTCGCGGCGCCGGCGAGGCGGGCGCCGACGACGGAGGCGTTGCCCACGCCGCCGCAGCCGATGACGGCGACGGAGTCGCCACGGCCCACATTGCCCGTGTTGATGGCGGCGCCGAGCCCGGCCATCACACCGCAGCCCAGCAGGCCCGCGGCGGCCGGCGAGGCGGCCGGGTCCACCTTGGTGCACTGCCCGGCGGCCACGAGGGTCTTCTCGGCGAAGGCCCCGATGCCCAGCGCCGGCGACAGCTCGGTGCCGTCGGCCAGGGTCATCTTCTGCTTCGCGTTGTGGGTGTTGAAGCAGTACTGGGCGCGTCCGCGCTGACAGGCGCGGCACTGCCCGCACACCGCACGCCAGTTGAGAATCACGAAGTCACCGGGGGCCACCTCGCTCACCCCGTCACCCACCGATTCGACGACACCCGCCGCCTCGTGACCGAGCAGGAACGGGAACTCGTCGTTGATCCCGCCCTCCCGGTAGTGCAGATCGGTGTGGCAGACCCCGCACGCCTGGATCTTCACGACGGCCTCGCCCGGACCCGGGTCCGGCACCGTGATCGTCGCGATCTCCACGGGGGCACCCTTGGCCCGCGCGATCACGCCCTGCACCTGCTGTGCCATGACGGTCAGCCCTCTTTCTCAATCGCGGCAACTTCACGCTTTGTTACCCGCCCATCCTCGCTCACCGGTCGAGCGGAGAACAGCACCGGTGCCCAGGTCGGGGCGCTCTACTGTGTTCCCGTGCACGTTCGAACCCAGGCGGCGGCCGGCCTCCTTCCCGTCAATGGAACTCTCGCGGCGGTGCTCGTCGTTCTCCTGGTGATCGCGGCAGCGATCACGGCGGTGTACCGCCTGTCCCCGGACGGGTCGCGGCGCCGGTCCCGCGACATCGCCGTCGCGGGCGTGCGGGCGGCGGTGCAGTTGGCTGTGGTGTCGCTCCTGATCGGCTGGGTGGTGCGGCACGGGGCGGCGCTGCTGGCCTTCCTGCTGCTCATGCTGGCGGTGGCGGCGCGTACGGCGGGCCGCCGGCTCACCCCGAACCGGACCTGGATCTGGGCCGCCCTGCCGATCGCGGCGCCGGTGACCCCGCTCGTCGCGGCGCTGATCGCCTGTGGCCTGCTCCCGCTCCGCGGCATCGCCGTGATCCCGGTGACGGGCATCCTCATCGGCGGCGGGCTGACGGCGACGGTACTGGCGGGGCGCCGCGCCCTCGACGAGCTGACCGCGCGCAAGGGCGAGGTCGAGGCGTGTCTGGCGCTCGGCCTGCTCCCCCACGAGGCCCGCCTGGAGATCGCCCGCCCCACCGCCTCCGACGCCCTCCTGCCCGGCCTCGACCAGACGCGGACGGTGGGCCTGGTGACGCTCCCGGGCGCCTTCGTCGGCATGCTCCTCGGTGGGGCGTCACCGGTGACCGCCGGGGCGGTGCAACTCTTCGTCCTGGTGGCGCTGCTGGCCGTCCAGGCGATCGCGGTGGCGACGACGGTGGAGCTGGTGGCGCGGGGGCGGCTGCACCGCGAGCCGTCGGGGGCGTAGGGGTGACCGCCGCAGCGCCTGTAGCCGGGGGTGGGCGTGGAACGGTGCGGCATACTCGCCCCCATGAACCCCGGCACCACTCCCGTACCGCCCGGCACTTCAGTGGATGTCCGGCACAACGGTCACGCGCATCTGGTGGTCGTCCACCCGCCGTTCGCCGCCCCGCTCACGCCGGGCGAGCGGCCGCGGGCCACTGCCCACGACCCCGAAGCGGCGCGGGCGGCAGTGCTGTCCCTTTCGATGGTCGCGTCGGTGCGCCGCGAGGACACCCCGGCCCGGCTCGCGCTTCCGGGGAGCCCCGCCCTGCGGGAGCACCTGGACGAGGTGAGCGTGGCCGTGTGGGGCTCCACGGTGAAGATCACCGACCCGGCGCTCGTCGAGGACGGGCTGGGCGGGGCCCTGGACGACGAGTTCCAGGCGCAGCGGAAGCGGTTCCCCGACGCGCGGATCGTCGCTGTCTGCGAACGCGACTTCGGCGCGGCGTACTTGAAGGTCCTCGCGGCGGTGCCGGGCGCCCCGGACCTGCTGATCGAGGGCTTCGGCGACCTGGACACCATCGGCGACCCGCGAGCCACGCTGGCCGCGGCGGGCGTCGATTCCGGAGAGGCCGCCGCGGCGTATTTCGAGGACGACACGGACGACGAAGACGACGAGGACGGCGGAGCGATCGCGGACTTCCACGCGTTCCTCCACACGCTCACCGGCGGCGCCCTGAGCGTCTACGCGCACGAGGAGCGCTACGAGTCGACGTTCCTGGTCGAGCGGACCGAGCAGGGTGAGAACAGCATCGACGCGGTCTGGTTCCCGTAGACCGGTCCGAAAGCGAAGACCCTAGTCGTCCATGACGGCCAGGAGGCTGGACAGGACACGCAGGCAGGTGTCGATGTCGGCCTCGGTGAGGTCTCCGTCGGCCCCGCGCAGCGTTTCCCGCTCGCGGTCGAGCACGGCGCCGATGACGCTGCGGCCCTCCTCGGTCAGCCGGATCAGCGAGGACCTCTTGTGGGCGGGGTTGGGGACGGCCTCGACGAGCCCGCGCGCCGCGGCGTCGTTCACCATCCGCTGCACGAACTGGCGGCTCAGCGCCTGAAAGCGCCCCATCTGCGGGACCGTCATGCGGCCCCGGCCGTGCAGCATGCTGAGCACGGCCCGCACCCCCACCGACAGCCCTTCGGCGGCGACGTCCCGCTCGACTCTCGCGTACGCGCGCCGGTACAGCGGCCCCACGAGGTCGAACACCTCGGAGAGCCGGTCCGTCACGTTCGCGGGCGCCGGATCGCGGCCTGTCTTCTCGCTCACCCGGCCATCATGGCATGACACCCCAGTTGCCATTCTGCTTGTGAGCGCATGCCTGACATGACACCCTGGTTGTCATGTCAGACCTCTTCTGGATCGACGCAGGCAAAGACACCGGCTGCCCCCTGGTTCTGCTGCACGGCGGCTTCCTCGACCACCACATGTGGGACGACCAGATTCCGCACCTGACATCGGACCACCGTGTCATCGCGCCCGACGCCCGGGGCCACGGCCGGTCCCCCAACGCCACGGGACCGTTCCGGCACACCGACGATCTCGCCGCGCTGCTGCGCCACTTGGACACCGGCCCGGCGACCCTGGTGGGCGTCTCGATGGGCGCGAGCATCGCGATCGACACCGCGCTCGAGCACCCGGAACTGGTCGCCGGCGTGGTCACCAGCGGCGCCGGCACCAGCGAGCCGTACTTCACGGACCCCTGGACGACCGGGATCTGGGCCACCTGGCAGTCGGCGATGGCCGCGGGCGACGTGGCCGCCGCGGTCGAGGCGTTCACCGCTTTCGCGTCGGGACCGCACCGTACGCTCGACGACCTCGACCCCCAAGTCGTCGAACGGCTGCGCGCGATGACGTGGAGCACGATGTCGAAACACACGGCGGAGGAACCCGACTGGAGCGTCCCGCTCCAGGACACGTGGGCCCGCGCCGCCGGACTCACGGTCCCGGTCCGCGCCATCAACGGCGCCCTCGACTCCCCCGACCACATCGGCATGGCGGAGCGCCTGACCGGCAGCATCGCCGACGGGCGCGCGGTGTCGATCCCCGACGCCGCGCACTACCCGAACATGGAGAACCCGGAGGCCTTCAACGGGGCGCTCGCGGACGCCTTGCGCTCCATGTGACACCCGCACGCCGCCTCCCTCCGGCGCGCGCGCCGCACCGCGAGCCACCGCACACCCGCGGCGAGGCCCGCCACGCCTCCCGAGATGGCCAGCCCGAGCAGCGCGCCGGTGAACGGCCCACCGGCGGCGATCCCGCCGAGCACCCCGACCCCCGTCGAGTACGAGGCCCAGACCCCTTCGGCGATACCCGAGGCAACCAGGAACCGGCTCAACCGGAAGTCGACGAGCCCGGCCGCGACCGCGCCGACGAATCGCCCTGTGGGCAGGAACCGGATGCCGATGACGAACGGGATCCCGTGCCGGCGCACCCGCACGGCAGCCCAGTCGAGGAGCGCGGCACGCCGTCGCTTGCGCCGCAGCCGACGCAGCACCGGCCCGCCGAAACGGCGCGTGGACCGGTACACCAGCAGGTCCCCGAGGACGGCGGCGCCCGACACCACCAGCAGTACGACCGCGAGTTCGAGACGGCCGTCGGCCGCCATGGCCCCGGCGCCGACGAGCAGCCACGAGTTCGGCACCAGTGGAGGCACGACGCACAGGACCAGCAGGCCGTACATCAGGTAGTCGGGCATACCTACAGATAACGGGAGGGAAGTGAACAAAACTAGAGGAGTTGGCGTATCTCGGGGAAACCTCTGGGAGCTCCCCCTAAGGGACTCGGGGGCGTGTTTCCGCAGCCCGAACCGCCGACGGATCGAGGTCACCACGATGCCCGCAACCGACGCCCCGCGCCCTGGGGCTGCCCTCCGTATCCGGGCTGGGGCTATCCCCCGTCGCCCTCGACCTCGTATTCGTGCGCCCGTCCACCGCGCCACTGGATGATTGACGCGTCCCCGGACACCAGTTGATCGGCATCGTCGAGCCCGGCCCGACGCAGGAATTCGATCAGGTCGTGGTCGCCCCGGGCAAGTCCGAAGTCCACACCGCCGACGGTGACCCGCCGTCCTCCGCTCGACGCCGACGGCCGGTGCACGACTATCAGGCGCGGCGTCACACCCGCCCCCGCGCCCGCCGGCGCAGCTCCGCCTTCTGCGTCGGGGTGAGCTTCTCGCCCGCCAGCACCCGGGAAAGATGCAGCAGACGCCGCCGCAGAGCGGTACGACCGGGCCGATCGGCGAGCTGCCGGTAGGTCGCGTCCCACTCCCGCTGTGTCTGCACCAGGTCCTCAGTGATCGTGTTCCGCATGAGACCGATTAGAGCGCGTGTTCGATTTCCCGCGCAAGCTGACACACGGGGCAGGGGTTATGTGTGTCGTCCTGTGAGCCTCGCCCCCGGATCTCAAGGCAGTTGACAACCTCGCGGGTCACGTCACCCCTTAGGCGCGTGACCAACGCGAGTGCCCGGCGTTGTCTCGATCATGAACCTTCGTCGCATCACCACCGCGCTCGGCACCACCGCAGCGGCGGCTCTCGTCGCCCTGTCCGTTCCCACCTCCGCTTACGCAGCCGAAGGCATCCTCGAGGTCAATGGCGTGGCCCACGAGAACCCGAGCGGCTGCTACCCGATGGACTGGTTCCCGTCCTCCATCACCAACAACACCGACGCCATCGCGGAGGTGCACTCGGGCCCCGACTGTGCCGGCCAGGTCGAGTGGCTGGTCTATCCCGGCGAGACGTACCACACCGAGACCGCGCAGAGCGTCTTCGTTCTCTGAGGCACAGGCACAGCCGGAGCCGGGGCGCGGTCGCCTCGCTGTCGGAGTCCCGGCGTACGCTCCGCAGCATGACCATTTACGACGCAGTGCAGATCGACAACCTTCAGGGCGGCGCCGCCGACCTCTCCCAGTACCAGGGCAAGGCCGTCCTGATCGTCAACGTTGCCTCCAAGTGCGGGCTCACGCCGCAGTACACCGCCCTGGAGGAGCTCCAGAAGCAGTACGCGGCGCGCGGGTTCACGGTTCTCGGCGTGCCCTGCAACCAGTTCATGGGGCAGGAGCCCGGTACCGCCGACGAGATCTCCGAGTTCTGCTCGGCGACGTACGGCGTCACGTTCCCGATGACGGAGAAGGTCGACGTCAACGGCGAGGCGCGGCACGCGCTGTACGCGAACCTCGTGGACACGGCGGACGCCGAGGGCCACACCGGCGACATCCGCTGGAACTTCGAGAAGTTCCTGGTGGGTCGCTCCGGTGACGTCGTCGCCCGCTTCTCGCCGCAGACGACTCCGGACGCCCCGGAGGTCGTGGCGGCCATCGAGCGGGAGCTGTCGGCGGAGAGCTGAGGGTCTGTCAGCCAACGGCCGGCTCAGTCCGTGACGGGCAGGCACTCGGCGAGCAGGTCGACGACGTCCCGCCAGGCTCGCCGCGCGTGCAGCGGGTGGTAGCCGACCCCGGGGCGCACGACGTGCTCGACCGTTGGGTGATGGAAGGCGTGCAGGGCGCCGCCGTAGACCGCGAGGCGCCAGTCGACGCCCGCGGCCTGCATCTCGGCGGTGAACGCGTCCCGTTGCGCGGGCGGCATGATCGGGTCCTCCGACCCGACCCCGGCCCACACCGGGCAGCGGATGTGCGCCGCCTCGCCGGGTCGGCCCGTGGTCAGTGCGTTGACCGTCGCGATCGCGCGCAGGTCGACGCCGTCGCGCCCGAGTTCCAGCGCGATCGCGCCCCCGGTGCCGTAGCCGACGGCGGCGATCCGCTCCGGGTCGGCGCGCGGTTCGGCGCGGAGCACGTCGAGGGCCGCGTGGCCGATGCCTCGCATCCGGTCGGGGTCGGCGAGCAGTGGCATGCAGCGGGCCAGCATCTCCTCGGGGTCGCCCAGATAGCGCCCGCCGTGGAGGTCGAAGGCCAGCGCCACGTATCCCAGCTCGGCGAGCGCGTCGGCCCGGCGGCGCTCGACGTCGCTGAGCCCCACCCCTTCGGGACCGACCAGGACCGCGGGCCGGCGGTCGACACCGGCCGGGAGCGCGAGGTGCCCGATCATGGTCAGGCCGTCGGCCGCGTATTCGATCGTGCGCGTGGTGACCGTGCGGGTGGTGGGCGTGTGCCGTGTATCCGTCGTCATGCGCCTGGACTGTAGTGATCGTCGAGTCCGGCCGGGCCGGTGTTCTGCCTCGGGCAGAAGGCGGTTCTGCCGGGGCACGGAGACGACCCGGCCGGTGCCCGTCCCGCTGCGGCCCCACTCCGCCCGTAGCACCATGGCTGCATGCTGTTCGCCCGGCTCGCTCAGGTGTCCCAGGACGTCGCCGCCGCCTCCGCGCGGTCGCGCAAGATCGCGCTGCTCGCCGAACTGTTCCGGGACGCCGAGCCGGACGACGTGCCGATCGTCATCCCGTATCTCGCGGGGCGGCTGCCCCAGGGGCGGCTCGGTGTCGGCTGGCGGGTGCTGAGCGAGCGGGTCGAGGCGGCGCCGGAGCCCCGGCTCACCGTGCAGGACGTCGACGCGCTGATGACCGAGCTCGGGGACGTGTCCGGCGCCGGGTCTCAGGCCGAGCGCAAGCGGCTCGTCGGGGAGCTGATGGGGGCCGCCACCGAGGACGAGCAGCGGTTTCTGTTCGGGCTCGTGACCGGTGAGGTACGGCAGGGCGCCCTGGATGCAGTCGCCACGGAAGGGCTCGCGCAGGCGACCGGGGCCGCCCCCGCCGACGTACGGCGTGCCGTGATGCTCGCCGGTGGGTTGCAGGAGGTCGCGCAGGCGCTGCTCGCACGCGGACCCGAAGCGCTCGAGGACTTTCGGCTCACCGTCGGCCGGCCCGTGCTGCCGATGCTCGCGCACAGTGCCGCAGGCGTCGGCGAGGCGATCGACAAGTTGGGCACCTGCGCCGTGGAGGAGAAGCTCGACGGCATTCGCGTACAGGTCCACCGGGACGGCGATGCCGTGCGCGTCTACACCCGGACGCTCGACGACATCACCGACCGGCTGCCCGAAGTGACCGGCGCCGTCCGGGAGTTCCCCGGCGAGCGGTTCGTCCTCGACGGTGAGGTCATCGCGCTCGGCGAGGACGGGCGGCCGCGCGCGTTCCAGGACGTGGCGGGGCGCGTCGGGTCGCGGGTCGATGTCGCGCGGGCCGCGGAGGCGCTGCCGGTCTCCCCCGTCTTCTTCGATGTGCTGTACGCCGACGGGCGGGATCTGCTGGACCTGCCGTTCGCCAGGCGGCACGAGCAGCTGGCCCTGCTCGTCCCGGAGCCGATGCGGGTGCGGCGCCTCGTGGTCGAGGACGACGGCACGGACGGCGCAGACCGCCGGGACGCCGCCGAGGCGTTCTTCGCCGACACCCTCGCGCGCGGCCATGAGGGGGTCGTGCTCAAAGGGCTGGAGGCCCCGTACAGCGCGGGCCGCCGGGGCGCGTCCTGGTTGAAGGTCAAGCCCGTGCACACCCTGGACCTGGTCGTGCTCGCCGCCGAGTGGGGTCACGGGCGCCGCACCGGAAAGCTGTCCAACCTGCACCTGGGCGCGCGCAACGCCGACGGCACGTACGCGATGCTCGGCAAGACGTTCAAGGGGCTCACCGACGCGCTGCTGGCCTGGCAGACGGAGCGGCTGCTCGAGCTCGCCGTCAATGACGACGGCCATGTCGTGACCGTGCGCCCCGAGTTGGTCGTGGAGATCGCCTACGACGGGCTGCAGCGCTCGACGCGCTACCCGGCGGGCGTGACGCTCCGTTTCGCGCGCGTGGTGCGGTACCGGGAGGACAAAACGGCCGGGCAGGCGGACACGGTGGAGGCGCTGCTCGCCGCGCACCCGCCCCTCGACGTCTGACCGTTTCTTTGCCAAAGCTTGGCGCGTATAGGGTGACGGACATCCATCTAAAGTTGCATCTGCCACCTATTGGCCGCCGGGACAGCGGCCACGCACGGACAAGGGGAGAGACGTGCCCGCTTCACGCCTGAGCAGGACACCATTGCCGGGGATCGGCTACCGCTATGACCTCACGACCCGCGAGCAGCGCCAGCTGTCGGTCGTCGCCCATCGGGACGGGGGCCGCACCCTCAGCGCGTACCGGGCGGACGACCCGGACGCCTGCGACCTGTCGCTGAAGCTGACGTCGGGGGAAGCGGCGTATCTCATCGACGCGTTGACGCCCTCGCACCACAGCCCGAACCTGTTGCACACCACCGATCTGGGCCTGGTCGCCGAGCGCATCGAGGTGCCGGGGACCTCGATCTGGAACGGGCGGCTGCTCGGCGAGACGAAGATGCGCACCGATACCGGCGCTTCGATCGTGGCCGTGCTGCGCCGCGCCGACGCGATTCCGTCGCCGACGCCGGACTTCCGGCTCGCGGGCGGCGACACGGTCATCGTCATCGGTACGCGGGAGGGCGTCGACGCGGCGGCCACGATTCTGGGCCGGGAGTGACCGTATGCACAGTGCTCTTTTTCTGATCGAATTCGGTGCCATCACGCTGGCGCTCGGGCTGCTCGGGCGGCTCGCGGGGCGGCTGCGGTTCTCACCCATCCCGCTGTATCTGCTGGCTGGGCTCGCGTTCGGCGAGGGCGGTCTGCTGCCGCTCGGCGCGAGCGAGGAGTTCGTCGCCATCGGCTCCGAAATAGGCGTGATCCTGCTGCTGTTGATGCTCGGTCTCGAGTACACGGCCAGCGATCTCGTCACCAACCTGAAGACGCAATATCCGGCCGGCCTCGTCGACATGACGTTCAACGCGCTGCCTGGTGCCATCGCCGCCCTGCTCATGGGCTGGGGTCCGGTGGCCGCCGTGGTGCTCGCGGGTGTCACCTGGATCTCGTCCTCGGGCGTGATCGCCAAGGTGCTCGGGGACCTGGGCCGGCTCGGCAACCGCGAGACGCCGGTGATCCTCAGCATCCTGGTGCTCGAGGACCTGGCGATGGCCGTGTACCTGCCCATCATCACCGCGCTGCTCGCCGGTGTCGGCTGGGCGGCCGGCGGGCTCACGCTCGCCATCGCGCTCGGCGCCGCGGGTCTGGTGCTGTTCATCGCGGTGCGCTACGGGCGGCACATCTCGAAGTTCGTCTCCAGCGACGACCCGGAGAAGCTGCTCCTCGTGGTGCTCGGCCTGACCATTCTGGTCGCGGGTCTCGCGCAGCAGCTCCAGGTGTCCGCCGCCGTGGGCGCGTTCCTCGTGGGCATCGCGCTGTCCGGTGAGGTCGCCGAGAACACGCATACGCTGCTGTCCCCGCTGCGCGACCTGTTCGCGGCCGTCTTCTTCGTCTTCTTCGGCCTGCACACCGACCCGGCGAGCATTCCGCCGGTGCTGCTGCCCGCGCTGCTGCTCGCCGTGGTGACGGCCTGCACGAAGATCGCGTCGGGGTACTGGGCGGCGCGCCGCGCCGGGATCTCCGTCAAGGGGCGCTGGCGGGCCGGTGGCGCGCTGGTGGCGCGCGGCGAGTTCTCCATCGTGATCGCGGGCCTCGCCGTCACCTCCGGCATCGAGCCGCGGCTCGGCCCGCTGGCCACCGCGTACGTGCTGATCCTGGTGATCGTGGGCCCGCTGACCGCCCGTTTCGTCCAGCCCCTCGCGCAGCGGCTGTTCCCGCAGCGCACGGCGGTGGCCGCGGGCGCGGGCGCGGTTCCCGAGCCGCGTGCGGCCGAGCAGTCCGCGCCGGCGGAGAAGCCGGACGAGAAGCCCGACGACAAGCCGGCCGCCGTGGACGAGCACAGCCGTTGACGAGCCGCCGCTGACACCCGGCGCACGCCGCCGGTACCCGGCACCCGACGGGGCCGTTCTCCAGTCACGGAGAACGGCCCCGTTCTCTCTCCAGTCGCCCGTCATGACCAGGGCGCTTAGCGTGGTGGGCGAAGTCGATCGGGGGGTCCGGTGGTTTGGAGGCCACGATGGATCGCTCGTCCGACACGTCCGCGGCAGGCGCCGAACCCGGTATACAGAGCGTCCCTCCCGATGGCGGAGCGACGCCGTACGCGGGCGGGGGCAAGCATGAGCACCGGTGGCTGATCCTGGCCGTGATCGGCCTGGCACAGCTGATGGTCGTCCTCGACGCCACCATCGTGAACATCGCGCTGCCGTCCGCTCAGAAGGACCTCGGGTTCTCCGACGGCAACCGGCAGTGGATCGTGACCGCGTACTCCCTGGCGTTCGGCAGTCTGCTGCTGCTCGGCGGGCGGATCGCCGACCTGGTCGGCCGCAAGACCGTCTTCCTCACGGGTCTGGTCGGGTTCGCGGTGGCCTCCGCGCTGGGCGGCGCCGCGAGCAGCTTCGAGATGCTCGTCGCGGCGCGCGCCCTGCAGGGCGCGTTCGGCGCGCTGCTCGCGCCTGCCGCGCTCTCCCTGCTGACGACGACGTTCACCGACCCCAAGGAGCGGGCCAAGGCCTTCGGCATCTACGGCGCCATCGCAGGTGCGGGCGGCGCGGTCGGGCTGCTGCTGGGTGGTGTGCTGACCGAGTACCTGGACTGGCGCTGGTGCCTGTTCGTGAACCTGTTCTTCGCCGCCTTCGCGTTCCTGGGCGGCCTGCGCCTGCTGCACGGCGGACGCCCCGTGGACCGGCCGAAGCTGGACGTGCCCGGCACGATCCTGGTGTCGGCGGGCCTGTTCTGCATCGTGTACGGGTTCTCGAACGCGGAGACGCACGACTGGGGCGACTTCCTGACGTGGGGCTTCCTGGTGATCGGCGTGATCCTGCTGGTCGCGTTCGCCCGGTTCGAGATGCGGGCCGAGCATCCGCTGCTGCCGCTGCGCGTGCCCCTGGACCGGGACCGCGGCGCGTCGTACCTCGCGATGTTCATCGCCGGTGCCGGCATGTTCGGCGTCTTCCTCTTCCTGACGTACTACCTGCAGCAGATCCTGGAGTTCTCGCCGGTGCAGACCGGTGTGGCGTTCCTGCCGATGGTCGCCTGCATGATCTTCTCGTCGATGGTCACGCAGAACTCCCTCGCGCCGAAGTACGGGCCGAAGCCGATCGTGCCGCTGGGCATGGCCCTGGCGGTGGGGGCGATGATCTGGCTGACCTTCCTCGACATCGACAGCACGTACGCCGGCCATGTGCTGCTGCCGACGATGGTGATGGGCCTCGGCATGGGCATGATCTTCGCGACGGCCATGAACCTCGCCACCTCCGGTGTCGCGACGCACGACGCCGGGGTCGCCTCCGCGATGGTCAACACCAGTCAGCAGGTGGGCGGTTCCATCGGCACGGCGCTGCTGAACACGCTGGCCACGACCGCCGCGACCAGTTACCTCGTGGGCAAGCGGCCCACCCCGCTGGTGCGCGCGGAGGCCGCGATCGAGAGCTATTCGACCGCCTACTGGTGGTCGGCGGCCTTCTTCGGCATCGGCTTCGTCGTCACGCTGCTCCTGTACCGGCCGGGGGCGCCGAAGGTGATGTCCGGCGAGGGTGCCGCGCACATGTGACATGCCGCCTCGGTTCGCGCGGCCCAGTCACCGGGCATACCCCCTGAGCACAGTCCGCCCCGCGGGCAGGTGGCGGCGCGGGCGGCTGCGCCGTGCGGGGCGGACGAGACAGGGGCGAGGGGGCCGTCATGCGTGGCGTGCCGTACGAGGCGTACCAGGTGGACAGCGAGCGGCTGGCGACGGCGTTCGTGGAAGTGGCCGACGCCGCCGTACGAGGTGGTGCGCAGGCCCTCGGCGCGCTCGTCGGCAGCTGTGTGTCGCTGCTCGGGGTGGCGTCCGCGGTGGCGGTGCTGGAGCCGCCCGCGGCCCGGGTCGAGGTCGCGGCGTCCGACCCGCGCTGCCTGCGCCTGGAGCGGGCCGCGCTGATGTGGGGCGAGGGCCCCGGCCTGGACTGCCGCAGCTCCGCCACGGCGATCAAGGGCGTGCCGCTCGCGCATCCGTACGCGCGCGCCAACTGGCCTTCGTACACGGAGATGGCCCGCGGTCTCGGTTTCGCGTGCGTGGTGGCGGTGCCGCTGCGGGCCTCGGGGCGGGCGGTGGGTTCGCTGAGCCTGCTGTCGGAGCGGTCGGGGCCGCTCGGGCCGTTGCAGCTGCGTCTGGGGCAGCATCTCGCGGACGCGACGGCGTTGGGGGTCGTGCCGAGGGTGCGGGGCTGAGCGGAGAGCCTCGACCCGGCTCCGGTTCCGGAGGCGGGCATCCGGTTGCCGCACCGAGACTTGACGCATGGCTGACGGAACGAGGCGAACGAAGCGCAGCGCGGGCCTGCTTCTCTTCCGGCGTACGTCGGAGGGGGTCGAGGTGCTGCTGGGACACATGGGCGGCCCGTTCTGGGCGCGCAAGGACGCGGGGGCGTGGGGTGTGCCGAAGGGCGAGTACGAGGGGGACGAGACGGCGTGGGAGGCGGCGCGGCGCGAGTTCCAGGAGGAGCTGGGGCTGCCGCCGCCCGAGGGGGCCGCGCTGCCGCTGGGCGAGACGGTGCAGTCCGGGGGCAAGCATGTGACGGTGTGGGCGGTGGAGGCGGACCTGGATCCGGCGGAGATGGTGCCGGGGACGTTCACGATGGAGTGGCCGCGCGGTTCCGGTCGTACGGCGGAGTTCCCCGAGCTGGACCGGGTGGCGTGGTTCGCCCTGGACCCGGCGCGGACCAGGATCGTGAAGTCGCAGACGGTGTTCCTGGACCGGCTCGCGGCGCAGGTGTCCTGAGCCGCGAGCCGGTGGCCCCCCTTCACCTACGGGCAGGGCCGGTGGTTCGTCAGGCGTCCGCCACCGGTGCGAGCTCGTCGATCAGCGCGCGGACGCGTTGTTCGATCTCGTCGCGGATGGGGCGGACGGCGTCGACGCCCTGGCCTGCCGGGTCCTGGAGTCGCCAGTCCAGGTAGCGCTTGCCGGGGAAGACCGGGCAGGCGTCGCCGCAGCCCATGGTGATGACGACGTCCGAGGCCTGGACGGAGTCGGCGGTGAGCACCTTGGGCACCTCGGCGGAGATGTCGATGCCGACCTCGGCGAGTGCTTCGACGACGGCCGGGTTGACCGTGTCGGCGGGGGCCGAGCCGGCCGAGCGCACCTGGACGCGGTCACCGGCGAGGTGGCTGAGGAAGGCGGCCGCCATCTGCGAGCGCCCGGCGTTGTGCACGCAGACGAACAGCACCGAGGGCCGCTGCGCAATGTCAGACACGGGACACCTCTTCCTGCGGTACGGCGTCCGCGGTGGTGGTCGGGGCCGGGAAGTAGCGGCGGGCCCACAACGCCACGTAGACCAGGCCGATCAGCACGGGCACCTCGATGAGCGGGCCGACCACTCCGGCGAGCGCCTGTCCGGAGGCGGCGCCGAAGGTGGCGATGGACACCGCGATGGCCAGCTCGAAGTTGTTGCCGGCGGCGGTGAAGGCGAGCGTGGTCGCGCGGGGGTAGTCGAGGCCGACGGCCCTGCCCAGCGCCATCGACCCGGCCCACATGAGCGCGAAGTAGACGAGCAGCGGCAGCGCGATGCGGACCACGTCGACGGGCCGGCTGGTGATGGCCTCGCCCTGGAGCGCGAAGAGGATGACGATGGTGAACAGCAGTCCGTACAGGGCGAACGGGCCGATGCGCGGGATCAGCTTCGCCTCGTACCAGGTGCGGCCCTTGACCTTCTCGCCGATGCGGCGGGTCAGGTATCCGGCCGCGAGCGGGATGCCCAGGAAGATGAGCACGCTGCGGGCGATCTCCCAGACCGACACGTCCAGGCTGGTCTGTTCCAGGCCGAGCCAGCCCGGCAGGACCTGGAGGTAGAACCAGCCGAGCGCGGAGAACGCGAACACCTGGAACACGGAGTTGAGCGCGACGAGCACGGCGGCGGCCTCGCGGTGCCCGCAGGCGAGGTCGTTCCAGATGATGACCATGGCGATGCAGCGTGCGAGGCCGACGATGATCAGGCCGGTGCGGTACTCGGGCAGGTCCGGCAGGAACAGCCAGGCCAGGGCGAACATCAGGGCCGGGCCGGCGATCCAGTTCAGCAGCAGCGAGGGGAGCAGCATGCGCCGGTCGCGGGTGACGGTGTCGAGGCGGTCGTAACGGACCTTGGCGAGGACCGGGTACATCATCACGAGCAGGCCCAGCGCGATCGGCAGGGACACGCCGCTGACGGTGACCGTCGCGAGTGCGTCCCCGAGCCCCGGGATGAGGCGGCCGAGTCCGAGGCCGACGGCCATCGCGGCGAGGATCCACAGGGCCAGGTAGCGGTCCAGGAACGACAGGCGTCCGGCCACACTCCGTTCGGGTGCGTCGATGCTCACGAAGCGGCACCGGCCGTCTCGCCGCGGTCGGGCAGCGGGGTGCCGGACGGGCGGGTCAGGATGCCGGCCAGGCGGTCGGTCATCTCCGGCAGCAGCCAGTAGTAGACCCACGTGCCGCGCCGCTCGCAGTCGATCAGGCCGGCCTGCCGCAGCAGTTTGAGGTGATGCGAGATGGTCGGCTGCGACAGCTCGAAGGCAGGCGTCAGATCGCAGACGCACACGTCCCCGCCGTCCCGCGAGGCGATCATCGACAGCAGCCGCAGCCGCACCGGGTCGCCCAGCGCCTTGAAGACCTTCGCCAGGTCGACGGCCTGTTCCTCGTCCAACGGGGCGCTCAGCAACCCCGGGCAGCAGGAGTCGGCCCCGCTCTCCTGCCCCAACACCACAAGTTCTTGCTTCGACATCCCTCTATGTTGACAGCCTTCGATCCAAGGCACAATGTTGCATCGACAGACATCAATACACCTCCGTACAAGCGAATGGGGAGACCCACCATGTCCCGTGCACAGCTCGCCCTGCGTGTCAGCGACCTGGAGGCGTCGATCGCCTTCTATTCGAAGCTCTTCGGCACCGAACCGGCCAAGCGGCGCGAGGGCTACGCCAACTTCGCCGTCGCCGAGCCTCCGCTGAAGCTCGTCCTCATCGAGGGCGACCCCGGGCAGGAGACCCGCCTCGACCACCTTGGCGTCGAGGTCGAGTCGACCGACCAGGTCACCGCGGCCACGGACCGGCTCAAGGACGCCGGACTCGCGACGTTCGAGGAGAACGACACCTCCTGTTGCTACGCCCTCCAGGACAAGGTGTGGGTGCACGGCCCCGGCCGGGAGCCCTGGGAGGTGTACGTGGTCAAGGCCGACGCCGACACCCTCGGCAAGAGCGAGAACAAGAGCGAGAAGACGAGTGAGAGCGCGCAGGCGGGCTGCGTCTGCGGACAGTGATCGAACAGGCCGACGTCTGACGGGCCCGCCCGCGGGTACCCGCCGACCCCCCCGCGGCCCGCGTTGCGCACGTGCGTGGCTCGCGGGAAGGTCGAAGGAACCGCGCAGAGGAGGTCGGCAGCATGCCCATCGCGACGGTCAACCCGGCGAACGGCGAGACCCTCAAGACGTACGAGGCCCTGTCCCCGGAGGAGATCGAACGCAGGCTCGCCGTCGCGGCGCGCGCCTTCGACTCGTACCGGACGACGACGTTCTTCGACCGGGCGAGGCTGCTGCAGCGGGCCGCGGACCTGCTGGAGGCGGACGCGCCGGACATCGCCAAGGTGATGACGACGGAGATGGGCAAGCCGGTCGCGGCCGCCCGCGCCGAGGCGTTGAAGTGCGTGAAGACGATGCGCTGGTACGCGGAGCACGCGGCGGAACTGCTCGCGGACGAGCATCCGGCGGAGTCCGACGTGAAGGACTCGGGCGCGGCGCGGGCGCACGTGCGCTACCGGCCGCTCGGCCCGGTGCTCGCGGTGATGCCGTGGAACTTCCCGCTGTGGCAGGTCGTACGGTTCGCGGCGCCCGCCCTGATGGCGGGGAACGTGGGCCTGCTCAAGCACGCGTCGAACGTGCCGCAGACGGCCCTCTACCTGGAGGACCTGTTCCGCCGGGCCGGGTTCCCCGAGGGCTGTTTCCAGACGCTGCTGATCGGTTCGGGCGCGGTGGAGGGCATCCTGCGCGACGAGCGGGTGGTCGCGGCGACGCTCACCGGCAGCGAACCGGCCGGCCGCTCGGTCGCGTCGATCGCTGGCGACGAAGTGAAGAAGACGGTCCTGGAGCTGGGCGGCAGCGACCCGTACGTGGTGCTGCCGTCGGCGGACGTGGCGAAGGCCGCCAAGACGGCCGTCACGGCGCGCGTGCAGAACAACGGCCAGTCGTGCATCGCGGCCAAGCGGTTCATCGTGCACGAGTCGGTGTTCGAGGAGTTCCGCGAGGCGTTCGTGTCGGGCATGCGGGCGCTGCGGGTGGGCGATCCGCTCGACGAGGACACGGACGTCGGCCCGCTCTCCAGCGAGCAGGGGCGCGGAGATCTGGAGGAGCTGGTCGACGACGCCGTGGAGAGCGGCGCGACCGTGCTGTGCGGCGGACAGCGGCCCAAGGACTTCGCGGACCGCGGCTGGTTCTACGAGCCGACGGTCATCGCCGATGTGACGCCCGAGATGCGTATCCACCAGGAGGAGACGTTCGGCCCGGTGGCGACCCTGTACCGGGTGGCGGACCTGGACGAGGCGATCGCGGTCGCCAACGACACGCCCTTCGGGCTGAGTTCGAACCTGTGGACCCGCGACGAGGACGACATCGAGCGCTTCGTCCGCGACAGCCAGGCGGGCGGCGTCTTCGTCAACGGCATGACGGCCTCGCACCCGGCGCTCCCCTTCGGCGGCGCGAAGCGCTCCGGCTACGGGCGCGAGCTGTCGGACCACGGCATCAAGGAGTTCTGCAACATCACGACGGTGTGGATCGGAGCCTGAGAGCGGTGCGCGGGCGCCGCGACGGGATGATCCCGGCCCCCGCGCACAGGCCGTGCAGCAGGTCGCTGCCGGACGTGTGACCGACGGCGAGCAGATCGGCGACCGGTGCGGAGAGGTCCGCGCCGGTCGCCGCCGCGTGCAGCACCGCCGCGGCCTGCGGGACGCAGTATCCGTCGGCGGCGTGCCGCAGGAGCGCGGCGGAGACGGGGGCGGTGCGGGTGGCGGCCCCGTGGGCGGTTTCGCGGAGGACGGGCAGCCACGGGGGCGACCGCTCCGGCAGGCGGGCGACGAGCAGGAGGCCGCACAAGTAATCGTCGCCGGACGGGGTGGCTCCGGGGCCAAGGCCCAACAGGGCACAGGCGGCCCGGTGTTGGTGGTCGCGGCCCGGGCGCGTCAGGGCGTGGACCAGTGCGGTCGCGGCGTGGCGGATCTCGGGGGTCAAGGGGCGGGGCAGGCGGAGTGCTGAGAGGCGTTCCAGGGCCGGCCCCGGTGGAGTGTCCTGGGCGCGGGGCGGCTGCCAGGTGTCGCGTGCGGTCAGACTCATGTCGCCGACGGCGAGGTGACCGCCCCCGACCCGGCCCGCGTCGCCGACCGCTGTGCCGTCGAACGGCCGCTCCCCCGCCGCACGCGGCAGGACGACGGCCGTCGGCACCCGCACGGCCCCGGGTGCGATCACGGCGAGCGGGGTGTCATCGCCGTACGGCAGCAGATACAGCGCCTGCCGGGCGACGGCGAGGACCCTGACCGGGCGGGGCGGCCCGGTCAGGATGTCTCGGGCGAGGGTGCTCACGGTGCAGGAGAGGCGGGCGGGGCTCATGGCCTCGAAGGCCTCGAAGCAGCGGGATCCGGCACCCCGAAAGAAGCGGCGGGCCCCGGCACAGCGAACGCCTCCAACGCCTTGCGGAAGCACTCCAGCGGCGCGTGCGCCAGGCCCGCGCCGATCTGCCCGATGCCGGGTTCGCGGTGCGCGATGCCCGTCGTGACGACCGGTTCGATACCCGTGTCGAGGACCGCCCGTACGTCGATGCCGACCGGTGAGCCGATGCCGCCGAGGGCCGGCAGGCGGTAGGCCTCGTGCCGGGCCAGCGTGATGCGGGCCATGTCGCGGCTGGTGCGCAGCGCCTCTTGCACGGTGCCACCGACGAAGCCGGTGATGGCGGGGGCCGCGGCGAGGGCGAAGCCGCCGAGGCCGTTGGTCTCCGTGATGGCGCTGTCGCCGATGTCGGGGTTGGCGTCCTCGGGCCCGTATCCGGCGAAGTACAGGCCCCGCACCTCGGCGGCGGGCGCCGTGAACCAGGCGTCGCCGAGGCCGCTGACGCGGATGCCGACCTCGACGCCGTTGCGGGCGAACGCCGTGACGAGCGTGGAGTGGGCGACGCCGTGGGCGGCCGAGGTGGCGAGTTTGGCGGCGGCCATCGAGAAGTTGAGGAACCAGTAGTGGTTGTCGGCGAGGAAGTCGAGCACGTCCGGCCCGTTCGGCACGCGGGCCAGCGGCGCCGCGAGGTCCCGCAACAGCAGCGCGGAGGCCGCGGTGTTGCGGCTGTGGCACTCGTCGCCCATCTGGAGCGCCTGGGCGACGACGGAGCGCAGGTCCACGCCGTCGGGCCGGTCGGCGAGGGCGGCGCGCAGGGCGGGGGCGAGCACGTCGGCCATCCAGCGCAGCCGGTCCATCACGTCGTCGCCGAGCGCCCCGTAGCGCAGACAGCGGCCCGCTCCTTCGTTGAGGTTGGCGTAGGCGCGCCGTCCGGTGGCCGGGTCCTCGACGACGAGCACGGGCATGGACGGGGAGGTGATGCCTCCCATGGGCCCCACGGCCTCGTGGTGGTGGCAGGGTTCGAAGCGCAACGCGCCCGTGTCCGGCAGGAGTTGGGCCTGTTCCGGGGTGTCGGCCCAGCCTTCGAGGAGCGCGGCGCCGATGACACCGGCGCGCATCGGGCCGCACATGTCGTCCCAGTCGACGGGCGGTCCGGCGTGCAGCAGGACGCGTTCGCCGGTGGCACGGTCGTCGAGGACCGGCAGGACGTCGCGGGCGGTGCGTACGTCGCGCCACACGGGTCGCACCGCGAGCAGCCGGTCGACGGCGGTGCGGTTGGCGGCCTCGACGGCTTCGTGGCCGGTGAGTTCGGCGAGCTTCCAGGCGAGGTCGGGGTCGCCGCCCGCCGGGGGCCGCCAGTCGAGGCTGGTGACGTGTGCTCCGGCGGTACGTGGCACGTCGGCGAAGTCGGCGACGCCCACGGCGGCGATGCGGGGCGCTGTGTCACCGGCGCGGAGCAGATCGGGTGCGAGGTGCGGGGTCATGTGTGGCCTCCTGAACGGGGGTTGGGGCGGACGGAGCGGGCTCGGCGAACGGGCCGGGGCACCGGGGTGTCACGGCTTCGTCGCCACGGTCAGCGCCGGACGCGCCCTGTCGGCATCAACTCGCCCTCGTCCCTGCGCGGTTCGTCTCCCGAACCCGCCAACGACACCGCCCACTCCGCCGCATCCGTACTGGTCGGCGCCAACAACGCACCCGCCTTCTCCAGGTGTGCCCGCACCGCGTCCGCGTCCTGCGGGTCGCCGTCGGTGCCGACGACGAAGGCGATGACCGGAGGGCGTCCCCGCTCCCCCGCCCGCTCGATTTCCGCCGCGAGTGCCCCGGCCGGATCGGCGCCCGCGCCGTGCCCGAGCACGACGTCGAGGACCACCACCGCGGTGTCCGGGTCGGACAGTGCGGCGCGCAGGTGGGCGGCGCGCACCGTCGGGTCGATCATCGGGTGCGGGCGGCCCGCGGTGTAGGCGTCGTCGCCGAGGTCCAATACGAGGTGCCGTTCCGGCAGGTCGATCGCGCGTCCGGGCACGTACGGGCCGGCCTCCGTGGCGGCGTCGGGCAGCAACTGCCGTGCCTCGTACGCGAAGGTGCCGCCCGCGTACAGGGCGCGCAGGTATCGGCCGGAGCCGGGTGTCACCGTCGGGGGCGTCCACGGTGGCGCCGGCACCCCGCCGAGCGTTCGTACCACTTCCCTGGCCGCGTCGCGCAGCGTACCGACGACGGTGACGGACCGTGCGGCGCCCGCCGGATCACCTGTAGGCCTCTCGGTGCCGAGGAACGCGGCGACGACCGGCTTGCCGGCGTGCCCCGCGCGGGCGATCACCCGCTCGGCGACATCGGGCGCGGGCGGCTTCGCCACCAGCACGATCAACGCGCAGCCGGGGTCGGCGGCCAGCAGGTCGAGCGCGTCGAGCGTGGTGCGTGCGCCGACCTCAGCGCCGAGGTCGCGGCCGCCGGTCCCGATCATCTGCCGGACCCCTTCGCCTGCGGCGTCCAGCAGGCACGACACCTGCTGAAGTCCCGTTCCCGATGCGCCGATCAGGCCGATGCGGCCGGGGCGCAGGACGTTCGCGAAGCCGAGGGGTACGCCGTCCAGGACGCCGGTGCCGCAGTCGGGTCCCATGGCGAGCAGGCCGCGGCGGTGGGCCTCCTCCTTGATGCGGATCTCCTGGTCGAGGGGGACGTTGTCGCTGAACACGAAGGCGTGCATGCCGCGGCGCAGCGCCTTGAGCGCTTCGGCCGCGGCGTACGGGCCGGGGGTGGAGATGAGCGCGAGGGCGGTCGCCGGGTCCGCCTCGCCGAGTGCGCGCGGCACCGAGGCGTCGAGTTGGGCGCTCTCCGATGCGGCGGGTTGTTCGAGCAGCGCGGACACCTCGCCCAGCGCGTGGTCGATGGCGTCGGCGGTGCCGCGCAGCGCGACGATCAAGTCGGCGGGGCGTGCGGCGCGCCCCTCGTCGGTGAGGAGTCGGGCGTCGGCGAGCAGCCGCAGGTTGGGTTCGGTCGCCATGACGAGGCTGGCGGCCGTGATGCCGGGCAGCCCGGTGAGGTACTGGGCCGCGCGCATCAGGGCGACGGAGTCGGCGTAGGCGTCGCACCGCACGGAGTTCGACGTGTGGGTTTCCGGGGCGGGGTGGCCGTCGGTGGCGGGCGGGGTGGGCTCCATGGCATCGACGCTACGGCCGGCATCCGGTCGCGGTCTTCGGCGAGCGGTGCCAGCGCGCGGGCGTGGATCACCGGCAGCGGCTGACAGTGACCGGGCCACCGTGCGCGCACCAGCATGGTCGGGGACACCCGCACACCGGCATCCGCACACCGGCACTCGCACACCGAAGCCCGCGCACCCGCACCCTGGCGCCCGCACACCGACGTATCCGCAGCAGGCAACCGAAAGGTGTCCCTCATGCCCGTCCCCCCGCCTCCCCCTCCGGACCCCCGCGCCCGTGCCCGGCGGGCCGCCGCTGCCACCGAGGACTTCGCCGACGAGCGGCTGCCGCCGGGCAGTGCGCGCCCCACCCTGTCGATCATGCTGGTGCGGATGGGGTTCACGGTCTCGGCGACGGATCTCCTCTACGGCATGTCGCTCGGCCTGTTCTTCCCCTTCTGGACCGCCCTGTTGATCGCGCTCGGCTCGTCCCTCGTCGTGAGCGCGGTGTCGATCCTGTGCGGGCTCATCGGCCGCCGGGAGCGGATCACCACGGCGCTCGGGCTGCGGGCCGCGTTCGGGCGCGGCGGCAGCCGGATCCCGTCGTTCGTGATCGCGCTGCTGTCCGCCGGGTTCGTCGGCTACAGCACGGGCATCACGGCCGGGGTGCTGCCCGGTGGGCGCGACCCGTGGCTGGGTCTCGTGTACTGCGTGGTGCTCAGCGCCGCGTACACCGCCGTGTCGATCGCCGGGTTCAGCAAGGGGCTGACCTGGGTGGGCCGGATCAGTGTGCCGCTGATGCTGGCGACGGTGCTGGTCGCGGTCGTGGCGACGGTGGAGCACGCGGGCGGGCTCGGCGCGGTCGTCGGCAGTGAGCCGGTGCGGGCCGGGGAGGCGACGGCGCTCGGCCTGTTCGCCCTCGGGATCAACAAGTGGATGACGGGGGCGACCGTCACCCCGGACATCACCCGGTTCGCGCGCAGCGACACCGCCGTGTGGACGACCACCATCGCCGAGTTCATCGTCGGCAATCTCGGCTTCAACCTGCTCGGGATCATCTTGGGCCTGGGGGTCGGCGAGTCCGACATGGGCACGGCGTTCGGCATCGTCGGGGTCGGGGCGCTCGCCACCGTCGCCATCTTCGTGCAGGGCTTTCCGCACGAGGTCAACAACATGTACGCGGCGTCGCTCGCGGGACGGTCGGCGTTCGACGTGCCGCGCATCGCCGTGAACGTCGTCGCGGGCATCCTCGCGTGCGGGCTCGCGTACTACGGACTGACCGCCGGCATCCTCGACGCCTTCCTCACGTACCTCGGCTATCTGGGCTATGCCATCCCGCTGATCCCGGGGATTCTGCTCGCCGACTACTTCCTGGTGCGGCGCGGCAGCTACGACCTGTCCGAGGCGGCGGTGGCGGCCGTCAACTGGCGTGCGGTGGCGGCGTTCGCGGTGGGGCTCGGCATCAATCTCGTCCTCGGGTTCGTGCTGGAGGACGAGCTGTGGCATGTGCTGCCGCTGACCGGGGCGCTGCTGTATCTGCTGTTCTCGATCCCCCAGCTGCGCCGCCGCGGGAAGCCCACGGTGGGCCCCGGGGCCCGTCCCGCCGGGGTCAGTGAGAGCGCGCGCTGAGCAGCCGGTGGGCGTGGACGGCGAGTTCCGTCTGGAGCCGGCGCATCGGGTCCTTGTCCGGTGCGCCGGTGAGCCGTTCGATCTGCTTGAGGCGGTAGCGCAGGGTGTTGTAGTGCACGTGGAGTTCCTCGGCGGCCTCGACGCCGTTGCGGTCGTGGCGCAGATACACGGTGAGGCTGTGCACGAGGCTGCCGTCGTGCCCGGCGTCGTAGTGCAGCAGCGGCCCGAGGGCGTCGTCGACCAGCGCCTGGAGTTCACCCGCGGGCAGCTGGTCGAGCAGCCGGTACACACCGCTCTCCTCGTGGAGCCGGACGAACGACCGTACCGGTCCCTCCAGTTCACGGCCCAGCGCGAGCGCGCTGAGTGCCTCGCTGTGACTGAGGTGCAGTTCGGCGAAGTCGGCGCGGACCGTGCCTGCGGCGACGGCGACGGCCCGCCCCGGGCAGGCGGCGGCGACGGCGCGGCGCAACTCCTCGCAGCGGGCACGGAGTTCGCCGCCGTCAGGAGCCACCAGCGCGGTGAGGCCGCCCGGGGTTCCCCAGGCCGGGGTGTGGGCGCCGAGGGCGGTGCGGGCCGCGGCGAGCAGGCGTTCCTCGGTGAGGCGAACATCACCGCTGGCGGGCGTCGCCGCGGCCTCGACGACGACGGCGGCGCGCGGCCGCTCCAGGTCCCAGCCGAGCGCCGCGGCCCGGCGCGCCGACTCGGCGCGGTCGCGCGGCGGGTGGGAGACGAGTTCGGTCAACAGCAGGGTGCGGTACCGGCGTTCGCGCTCGGCCAGCACGCGCTCCTGCACGGCGAGCATCCCGGCCAGGCTGGCCACATGGTCTGCGGCGGTGCTCCACTCCTCGTCGGGCGCGCAGCCGGGCCCGGCCCACAGGGCGACCTCGCCGCCGCTGCGGTGACCGACGGCGATCGGCCGGGTCACGGACGCGGGGGCACCGTCGGGCACGTCCCCCGCCGCCGCGAGGAGGGCGCCGTCCGGCCCGCGGATCGCCGCGGCGCAGCCGGTCTCCGCCGCCAGCAGGACGACGAGTTCACCGTAGGAGCCGCCCCCGAGGACGGCCTGTGAGAGCCGGTCGCGCACCGCCTGCGAACGCTCCAGGCTGAGCGCCTGCCGATTGAGTACGGTGCCGATGACCTCGGAGAGGATGTCGTTGAGCATCACGTCGCCGGGCAACTCGACGATGGGGAAGCCCAGTTCGTCGGCGCGGCGCAGCATCGGGGCGGGCAGCCTCGGCAGGTAGGGGCCGACCTTCACGCCGAGGGCCGCGAGGCCGCGGGCGGCGAGCTCGGGCACCAGGCCGGTGAGCGCCTGCTCGTCGTCGCGCACGGCGTAGGCGGTGGTGAGCAGGAATTCGCCGCCGCGCATCCAGCGGATGATGTCCGGCACTTCCATGATGTTGGCGACCCTGATGCCGCGCCGCGCACCCGCTCCTCCGGCCGCGAGGCGGGCGCCCGCGAGCGCGGGCAGCTCCAGCGCCTGGGCCACGGTCAGGGCCGCGGTGCCGGCGGGGCGAGGTGCCGTCACGGTGCGCGGAACAGGGGTCACGCAGCTCACTATGGGCGCCGCCGCGGGGGCTGTAAACGCTCGTGACACAAGGTTGTATACGATTCCTGGATCCGGTGACGGCGCCACGGACGACCCCACGGACCACCCCCACCCGGCTGCCCCTGAAGCACTGTCAGCGAGCGTCAACGCCCCCGCGCACACGCTGGCACCGACTGCCCATGACCCCCGCGGCCACCGTTCCTATCGTCCTGACATGCCTCCAGGAACCGCGCCCCCACCAGCCGCTTCCCCTGTACGGCCGCCGACCGTGACGCGTCCGGCCGCCCCTGTCACGGTCCTCGCCATCGGCGGCAACGCGCTCCTCAACGGCGGCCCGCGTGCCACCATCGCGGAACAGTTCGCCGCCGCCCGCCAGTTGGCGCGCCCGGTGTCCGAGCTCGTCCGTGCGGGGCACCGCGTGGTCGTCACGCACGGCAACGGGCCGCAGGTCGGCTTCATCAAGCGGCGCGCCGACCTCGCGGCCGAGCTCGCGCCCGAACTTCCGCTGCTGGACCTCGACATGTGCGTCGCCGACTCGCAGGGCAGCATCGGCTACATCCTCGTGCGCGGCCTGTCGGACGCCCTGCCGCCCGGCTCCCGGCCGGTGGCGCTGCTCACGCACACCGTCGTCGACCCGGACGACCCGGCGTTCGCCCGGCCCACCAAGCCCATCGGCTCCCCCTACGAGCGCGCGGAGGCGCAGCGGCTCGCCGCCCGGCACGGGTGGACCGTCGCCGACGACGCGGGGCGCGGCTGGCGCCGCGTCGTCCCCTCGCCCGCGCCGCTCGCCGTGGTCGAACTGGACGCCATCGCGGCCCTGTTGGACGCGGGGCACGTCGTGGTGGCGGGCGGGGGCGGCGGCATCCCCGTCACCCGGGGTCCGGACGGCGCGCTGTGCGGGGTGGAGGCGGTCGTCGACAAGGACGCGACGTCCGCGCTGCTCGCCTCGGCGCTCGGCGCGGAGGAGCTGATCGTGACGACCGGCGTCGAGCGGATCGCCCTCGACTGGGGCACTCCGCACCATCGCGACCTCGACCGGATGGACGCGGCGCAGGCCCGCGAGCAGCTGGCGGCGGGTCAGTTCCCCGAGGGCAGCATGGGGCCGAAGGTGCGCTCGGCCCTGGACTTCCTCGCGGCCGGCGGCCACCGCGTGCTGATCACGTCGCCGGGCACGCTGAGCGAGGCGCTGCGCGGCACGACGGGCACGCGCATCGTGCCGACGGCCCGGACTGTGCGGTCGGTCAACGGTGAGGCCAATGGCAACACGACTGCTTCGGAGCCGTAACACGCCGTCAGCAAGATCATCCCTGCCGCCGACTCCCCTTCACCCACCGCGTGTTCTCCTCCCCACCCCCTCACGGCCGAAGGACCCCATATGACGCTGACCTCCGCCGCCCCCTCCCCCGACGCCCTGCCCGTCGACGGCCGCCACCACCTGACCACCACGCCCGACACCGCCCGCTGGGGCGTGCTCCCCCGCGCGGACAGCGCCCCAGTGCTGAAGGTCGACGACGGTGACACGGTCACCCTCGACCTCGTCTCCCACGAGGGGATCCTGCCGGACCAGGGACGCGACCCGGTGGAGTTCTTCGGCGGCTACGGAGTGCCGGCCCACCAAGTGCCGCGCGACGCGCAGGAGATCGCGGCCTCCGACCTCGGCCGCGAACTGGAGGGTCTGATCGGCCCGCACATCGTCACGGGCCCCGTCGCGGTGCGCGGCGCGCACCCCGGTGACCTGCTGTGTGTGCGCACCCTGAGCCTGCACCGGCGCGCCCACTACGGCATCGTGTCCAACCGGCACACCCGAGGCTCGCTGCCCGACGAACTCCCGGACCCGGACACCGAGTTCACCGGACCCGACACCAAACGCGCCCGAGAGGGCACGGTCTCCTCGTTCTGCACGGTCGAGCGCGACGGCGACGGCGCCGAGTTCGGCGTGCTGCGCTGCACGCCGACGCTGAACGCGCGCTTCCCGCTGGGTCCGTTCGTCGGGATCATGGGCGTGACGGACGACAGCCCGGACACCCTCAGTTCGGTGCCGCCGGGCCCCTTCGGCGGCAACCTCGACATCAAGCACCTGACCTGCGGCTCGTCCCTGTATCTGCCCGTGAGGACCGAGGGCGCGGGCTTCTACGCGGGTGACCCGCACTTCGCGCAGGGCAACGGAGAGGTCGCGCTCACCGCTCTGGAGGCGCCGCTGCGGGCCACCGTCCAGTTGTCCGTGGTGCGCGGCGAGGCGGCGCGCCGGGTGACCGGGCTGCTCGCGGAGCCGTTCGCCGAGACCCGTACGCACTGGATCCCGTTCGGGCTCGACGCCGACCTCGACGAGGCGATGCGCAAGGCCGTCCGCGCCGCCCTCGCCTTCCTCACGGCACGCACCGGCATGGACCGGGCCACCGCGTACGCGTATCTCAGCGCGGCGGCCGACTTCGAGGTCTCCCAGGTGGTCGACCAGATCAAGGGCGTCCACTGCCTGATCCGCAAGGCGGACTTCCCCGCCGGGACGTAACACGTAGCCACCGATCCACCCCAGGTCGCGCCCGCACGCACCGCACCCGCACCCGCCCGTCACGCATCTCTCGACCGAAGGAGAACCACCGTGACCGCTCTGCTGCTGCGCCACGCGCGTGTGGAGGACTCGCCCGACCAGACCGACATCCGCGTCCGCGGCGGACGGATCGAGGCCATCGGCCCCGGTCTCGCTCCGCCGGACGACGCCGGCGCCGAGGTCCTCGACTGCGCGGGCCGCGTCGTCGTGCCCGGCCTGATCGAGGCGCACCTGCACCCGGACAAGGCCCTGCTCGACGGACTGACCCCGGAGGGCACCGGCTCCCTCGCGGACGCCATCAGGATCACCGCACGGCTCAAGGCCGGGTTCACCCACGCCGAGGTACGCGCGCGTGCCGAGCAGGTCCTTCGTATGTGCGTCCTGAACGGCACCACCACGATCCGCACCCACCCCGACGTCGACCCGGTGGCGGGCCTGACCGGCCTCAACGTCCTGCTGGAGCTGCGCGAGAAGTGGGCGGCCCTGGTCACCCTCCAGGTCGTCGCGTTCCCCCAGGAGGGCATCCTCAAGTCGCCCGGCACGGAGAAGCTGCTCCGTGAGGCGCTCGACTCGGGCGCCGATGCCGTCGGGGGCTGCACCTACAACGAGGCGTCCCTCGCCGACTGCCACCGGCACGTCGAACTGGTCCTCGACCTCGCGGCGGAGTACGGCATTCCGGCCGACATGCACGCCGACTTCGGCGACGACCACGGCGACAGCCGCTTCGCGCTCGCCGAGTTCATCGCCGCCCGCACCGCCGAGCGCGGCCTGCAGGGGCGGGTGACCCTCGGCCACGCCACCTCGCTGGCCGGCCGTCCGCCCGCCGAGCGGAGCGCCGCCCTCGCCGCGCTCGCGGCGGCCGGTGTCGCCGTCGTGCCGCTGCCCGCCACGGACCTCTTCCTCGGCGGTCGCGGCGACGACACGGCGCCGCGCCGGGGCCTGGCCCCCGTGCGCGAACTCTGGGACGCGGACGTCCTCACCGCCTGCGCCACCAACAACATCCGCAACGCCTTCACCCCGTACGGCACCGGCGACGTCCTGGAGACCGCACTGCTGCTCGCCCGGATCGCGCACCTGTCCGGCCCGGCCGATCTGCGCCGGGTGCTGCGCATGGTGACGTACGACGCCGCGCGCGTGATCGGCATTCCGGAGGCGGACTACGGGGTGCGGGAGGGCGCGGTGGCCGACCTCGTCGTCCTGGACACGCGCGACCACGCAACGCTGCTCCTCGACCGGCCCGCGCGCACCGCCGTGGTCAAGGCGGGGCGGGTGGTGGCCCGTTCGACGGTCACCGCGGAACTCGACGGTTCCCTCGTCGCGGGCGAGGTGGCCTGACATGGCCGAGGCGACGACAGGGACGAGCACGACCGCCCCGGTGACTCCTGTGACCCGGGAGCGGATTCCCCACGAGATCGTGGCATCGGTGCTCGCCGCGACGACCGCGTTCGTGGGCGGCACCGCGCTGCATCTGCCACCTTGGGCGATCTTCATCTCGTGGGCGGGCATGTTCCTCATGGGCGGCCCGAGCCTCGCCGGCGCCCGCAAGATGTGGTGCGCGATGCCGGTGGGTTCCACGTACGCGCTGCTCATCGTGCTTCTGGAGACCAACGCGGGCACGGCCTTCGGGGAGAGCCAGCTGGCCAAGAACGCGTTCGGGGCGCTGTGCATCCTCGTCCTGAACAGCGCGCTCATGTACACGGGGCGGGTGCGGTTCTTCTCGCTGATCCCCGGCATGTTCTTCGGGTTCGCGAGCTACTTCGCGACGTTCTTCGGCGGGTTCGGCTTCGACGCCGGCAATCCGTGGGCGGCCTGGGTGTGCGTGGTCGCCATGAACGCGCTCGGCCCTGTGTACGCCTGGCTGTCGAACGCGCTGACCTTCCCGGTGGAGATCAAGTCGCCTTCCTGAGCCGCCCTGTTCACCCTGGTGTCACTCCGTGTTCGGGGCGCGGGCCGAACGTGTGCGCTGTACACCTTCACAGCGCCGCAGGAGGCCCCATGTCCCCGCTCGTCCCCGGTAAGCGTCGCATCCTCGGACGTTCCGTCGCGGCGGGGGTTCCGCTCGCCGCACTCGTGGCGATCGGGATGCCCCCGGCCGCCACCGGCGCGCCCACCGGATCCGGCGCGGCCGAGGTCACCGGCAGCGCGACGCTCGGGGACATACCGCTCGGCACATTCAGCAACGCGCTGCTGCCGGGCACGGTCGGCGACGACCGGGGCGTGGACCTCGGCGGCATCGGCTCCGACCTCTACCCGGCGGGCCGCGAGGGCGAGTTCTGGACGGTGACCGACCGCGGCCCGAACGGCCAGATCAAGGTCGACGGCACGAAGCGCCGCACGTTCCCCGTGCCCGGCTTCGACCCGGCCATCGTGAAGATCCGCGTCACCCGCGAGCAGGTGAAGGTCCTCGACGCGATCCCGCTCACCACGACGTCCGGCAAGCCCGTCACCGGCCTCTCGAACCAGGAATCCCGCGACGAGAAGCCGTACTCGTACGACGCCAAGAGCCCCCTCGCGTACAACCCGAACGGTCTCGACACCGAGGGCATCGTGCGCGCCGCGGACGGCAGCTTCTGGCTCGTCGACGAGTACGGCCCCTCGCTCGTGCACGTGTCCGCGGACGGCCAGGTCCTCGCCCGGCACGTGCCCAAGGGTCTGGGTCTCCAGGGCGCGGACTACCCGGTCGTCGAGTCGCTGCCGTCCGTGCTGCTGCACCGCAAGGTCAACCGGGGCTTCGAGGGGCTCGCCCAGCTGCCGGGCGGTGACCTGGTCCTGGCGGTGCAGAGCCCGCTGTCGCTGCCCGACGAGGACGCGGGCGAGGCCTCGCGGACGACGCGGCTGCTGCGGTTCTCGCCCAAGAGCCAGGCGGTCACGGCGGAGTACGCGTACCGCTTCGACCCGGTGGACGTGGTGGACCCCGGCGAGGACGACCCCTCCGAGCTGAAGATCTCCTCCGTCGTCGCGGTCGGCGGCGACCGGCTGCTCGTCGAGGAGCGCACCGACAAGGCCGCCCGCCTTCAGGAGGTGCGGCTCACGCGCGGCGCCGACATCCTGGGCGGGCGCTGGGACGACGACACCACGTCCCCGTCCCTCGAGCAGCTGGCCGACCCGGCGGCGCACGGCGTCCCGGTCCTCGACAAGCGCCTCGTGGTGGACCTGAACAAGGTCGACGGCATCCCGGACAAGATCGAGGGCATCGCGCTCGCGGGCCGCGACACCCTCGCCCTCATCAACGACAACGACTTCGGGATGACCGACGGCGCCGGGGCGTTCGACGCGGACGGCCGGCTCGTGGACAGCGGCGTCGAGACGAAGGTGACGCGCGTGAAGCTGCCGAAGGGCGCCCTGTAGGCGCACACCGAGCCGGGAGGGTCACCCACCCAGCTCGCTGGGCAGCTCGCTCGGAAGTCCGCTGGGCAGCTCCGAGGGCAGGTCACTCGGCAGTCCGCTGGGGAGCTCGCTCGGCAGCTTGCTGGGAAGCTCACTCGGAAGCCTGCTCGGGATGCCGGGCGAGCGCGAGGGCGTGGCCTGTTCACTGCTCTCCTCCGGCGACTTCTCGTCGCCGCCGGAGGAACTCTCCCGGGTCGCCACCAGGACGACGGCCCCCACGATCACCACGAGAGCGACGAGCGTCGCGATCACCAGGAACATGCGCCGGTCGGGGGGGCGCGGGCCCCCGCGCGGCGGGGCCCCCCAGACCCCCACCCGCCCGCCGCCCCCCCCTACCCCCACGCGCGCGACGCGCGCCGCTAACCCCCCCACCCCCCGCGGGTGGGTGCCCCGGGCCCCCGCGGGCGGCGGCGCACCGAAGCCGCCGGGCGGTGGCGCGTCGTTCGGCGGCGGGGGCGGCTGCGGCGGCATCGGCGGTAAGGACACCCCTCCAGAATTGCCGCATCGGGCCCAACACGCGAGCCCCTGCGGCAAGTTGACCGACCGGACGCCGCACGTCCGGTCGGTCCGCCTTCTTCTACGCGGCCGGGGTCAGGCGCGCACGCCCAGCAGGTGGTCCATCGCCAGCTGGTCGAGACGCTCGAACGCCATGCCGCGCTCGGCGGCGGCGTCCACGTCGAACTCCTCGAAGGCGCTCTTGTCGGCGAGCAGCCCGGCCAGGCCGTCGGCGGCGGTCGGCTTGGCCAGCTCGTCCAGACGGGAGGCGGCCAGGGCGGCCTGGACCTCGGCGTCGTCACGGAAGGCCGCGGCCCGGTCCTTGAGGATCAGGTAGTTGCGCATGCAGCCCGCGGCCGAGGCCCACACACCCTCGAAGTCCTCGGTCCGCGGCGGCTTGAAGTCGAAGTGCCGCGGGCCCTCGTAACCGGCCTGCTCCAAGAGGTCGACGAGCCAGAACGCGGCGCGCAGGTCACCGGCACCGAAGCGCAGGTCCTGGTCGTACTTGATGCCGGACTGGCCGTTGAGGTCGATGTGGAACAGCTTGCCCGCCCACAGCGCCTGGGCGATGCCGTGCGGGAAGTTGAGGCCCGCCATCTGCTCGTGGCCGACCTCGGGGTTCACCCCGTACAGCTCGGGGCGCTCCAGGCGCTCGATGAACGCGAGGGCGTGGCCGACGGTGGGCAGCAGGATGTCGCCGCGCGGCTCGTTCGGCTTGGGCTCGATGGCGAACTTGAGGTCGTAGCCCTGCTCGGTGACGTACTCGCCGAGCAGGTCGAAGGCCTCCTTCATGCGGTCGAGGGCGTCACGGACGTCCTTGGCGCCGCCGGACTCGGCGCCCTCGCGGCCGCCCCAGGCGACGTAGGTCTGGGCGCCGAGCTCGGCGGCGAGGTCGATGTTGCGGATGACCTTGCGCAGGGCGTAGCGGCGCACGTCACGGTCGTTGGCGGTGAAGCCGCCGTCCTTGAAGACCGGGTGCGTGAACAGGTTCGTGGTGGCCATCGGGACGACCATGCCGGTGGCGTCGAGGGCCTCACGGAACCGCTTGATGTGCGATTCGCGCTCGGACTCGGAGGCCCCGAACGGGATCAGGTCGTCGTCGTGGAAGGTCACACCGTGGGCGCCGAGCTCGGACAGGCGCCGCACGGACTCCACCGGGTCGAGCGCCGGCCGGGTGGCGTCGCCGAACGGGTCGCGGCCCTGCCAGCCGACGGTCCACAGACCGAAGGTGAACTTGTCGTCAGGGGTGGGCTGGTACGTCATCTTGCGGCTCCCTCGCCGACTATTTCGTCATGGCGCTTTACAAATTAGTATGCGGGGACGCCGCTGGGAAGAGCCGACCGCACCACAGCCACAGATTTCGTTTTCGCACCGCGAGATCCACGAGATTCACGAGATTCCGGGAGAGCCGCATGTCCGCTGCCGAAGGACCCCTCGTCGTAGGGGTCGACAGTTCCACGCAGTCCACGAAGGTCCTGGTCGTCGATGTCGCGACGGGCGCGACCGTGGCGAGCGGGCAGGCGCCGCACACCGTGACCTCGGGCGCGGGCCGCGAGAGCGATCCCGAGGAGTGGTACCGGGCGCTGCGCGAGGCGCTGGCCCAGTGCGGGGACGCGGCCCGGCGCGCCGCCGCGGTCTCGGTCGGCGGGCAGCAGCACGGCCTTGTCACGCTGGACGCGCGGGGGCGACCCGTGCGGCCCGCCCTGCTGTGGAACGACGTGCGTTCCGCGCCGCAGGCGGCCCGCCTGGTGGACGAACTGGGCGGGGCGAAAGCGTGGGCGGAGCGGTTCGGCAGCGTGCCGGGCGCGTCGTTCACGGTCTCGAAGTGGGCGTGGCTCGCGGAGCACGAACCGGAGGCGGTGCGCGCCACGGCCGCGGTGCGGCTGCCGCACGACTACCTCACCGGCCGCCTGACCGGTGACGGCACGACGGACCGGGGCGACGCGTCCGGTACGGGGTGGTGGGCATCGGCGACCGAGGCGTACGACGAGGACGTACTGGGGCGGGTCGGGCTCGATCCGGCGCTGCTGCCGAGGGTGGTCGCGCCGGGCGAGGTCGCGGGCACGGTGCGCGCAGGAGATGAACTCCCCTTCTCCGAGGGCACGTTGGTGGCGGCCGGTACCGGTGACAACGCGGCCGCCGCGCTCGGCCTCGGCCTGCTGCCGGGGACTCCCGTGCTGAGCCTGGGCACTTCGGGCACGGTGTACGCGGTGTCGCGCAACCGGCCGAGCGACCCCTCCGGCACCGTCGCCGGTTTCGCGGACGCGCGCGGCGACTGGCTGCCGCTTGCCTGCACGCTGAACTGCACGCTCGCGGTGGACCGGATCGCGGCACTGCTCGGCCTCGACCGGGAGGCGGTCGAGGCGGGCGGCACGGCGACGATCCTCCCGTACCTGGACGGCGAGCGGACGCCCAACCTGCCCGACGCCTCCGGCCTGTTGACGGGGCTGCGGCACGACACGACCGGCGGCCAGTTGCTGCAGGCGGCGTACGACGGGGCGGTGCACGCGCTGCTCGGCGCCCTCGACCGGGTGCTCGACGCCGACGCCGACCCCTCGGCTCCGCTGCTGCTCATCGGCGGCGGGGCGCGAGGCACGGCCTGGCAGGAGACGGTGCGGCGGCTTTCGGGGCGGGCGGTGCAGGTGCCCGAGGCCGGTGAACTGGTGGCGCTCGGCGCGGCGGCGCAGGCCGCGGGCGTGCTGACCGGCGAGGACCCGGGGGCGGTGGCCCGGCGCTGGGACACGGCGCGCGGTCCGCTGCTCGAGCCGGTGGAGCGGCGGGACGAGGCGACGCTGGAGCGGATCTCGGGGGTGCTCGCGGGGGCGGGGGCGCTGCTCGGGAACGATCCCGGGAACGCCGTCGGGGGCGAGTGAGGTCCACTCCACACGCGTAGGCCCACCTCCGGCAGACCCCGCCCCACCGCCCCTGGGAGCATGAGCGCATGACCGCACCACTGCACCGGCCGCGACCGGGCACGTCCGACACCCAGCAGGCCATGCGCCGCCGCAACCTGTCCCGCGTCATGCACGCGGTCGCCGCGGAGGGTCCGCTCTCGCGGGCCGCGGTGGCTCAGCACATCGGCCTGACCCGGGCGGCCGTGTCCACGCTCGTCGACGAGTTGATCCGGGCGGGGCTCCTGGAGGAGCTGGGGCCGCAGCGCCCGGGCGGCGTCGGCCGGCCGGGTTCCGCGCTCGCCGTCAGCGGACAGGGGCCCGCGGGGCTCGGCGCGGAGGTGGGCGTCGACCATCTCGCGGTGTGCGCGGTCGACCTGCGGGGCGAGGTGCGCGCGCGGGCCCACCGCCGGGTGAGCAACCGGGGGCGCGCCCCGAAGCCCGTACTGGACGAACTCGCCGAGCTGGTACGGGAGGTGACCGGCGAGGCGGCTGCGGCCGGGCTGAAGCCGGCCGGGCTCGCGATCGCCGTGCCGGGCCTGGTCGCGCGCGGCACCACGACCGTCGTGCGCGCCCCCAACCTCGACTGGCACGACACGGACGTCGCGTCGCTGCTCCCCCACGACGTACCGGTCACCGTCGAGAACGAGGCGAACTTCGGCGCCCTCGCCGAACTGTGGCTCGCCGAGGACTCCCCCGCCGACTTCCTCCATGTGTCGGCGGAGATCGGCATCGGCGCGGCGTTCGTGGTGGACGGCCACCTGCTGCGCGGGACACGGGGGTTCGCCGGGGAACTGGGACATGTTCCGGTGCGCCCGGAGGGGCCCGCGTGCCCGTGCGGCGGGCGCGGCTGCCTCGAGCAGTACGCGGGCGAGGAGGCGGTGCTGCGCGCCGCGGGCATCGAGCCGGGGCCCGACCGGGTGTCACTGCTGGCCGAGCGGGCCGCCGAGGGCGACACGGCGACGCGCCGGGCGCTGCGCTCGGCGGGCACCGCTCTCGGCATCGCGCTGACCGGCGCGGTCAACCTGGTGGACCCGCGCGCGGTGGTCCTCGGCGGCGCGCTGTCCCGGCTTTCGCCCTGGCTTCTGCCGTCCCTGGAGCGGGAGTTGACCCGTCGCACGGCGTCGCCGGAGGACGGTGTCATCGCGTCCGGGCTCGGCTCGGACGGGCCGCTGCTGGGGGCGGCGCACTCGGTGGTGCGGGCGGTGCTGGACGATCCGATGGGGGCGGTCGCGGCCTGAGGGCAGGGGCCGGCGGGGCTTGGCGGGGTCGGCTCCGGGCGCCAGTGGGTGGGACCCGTGACGTGCGGTTGTTCACATTGCGCCGGTTGTCCACAGATCTTCCGTGCCCCCTTCCGCCCCAACCGGCGGGCACCGTAACGTAATTCACGCGAGATTCCAGTGTCGGGGGACATCATGAAGAACATCGGGTCAGCATCGAGGCCGGTCCAGGTCTACGCGTGTTCCTTGGTGGGCACATCGCTGATGTCCGGCGTCGTCCACCGCATACGAAACGCACCGCGAGCCGCGCACACGACCGCGTGACAGCGCGGCGTTCCCGCCCCACTGAGCTCCGCCCCACCGGTGACCGAGAGGCAGGATTGACATGGACCGAGCAGACGGATCATTCCCGAGCCGCCGACGACTGCTCCAACTAGGCGCGCTTGCCGCGGCGCCCACCGCACTGCTGGCCACTGGCCGGGCCGACGCCCTGCCGCTGGCGACGGTGGACTACCCGAAGGCCGAGTCCGTTCCAGCGAGCAAGTCCAACTACACGGTGGCGAACCGCCCGCTGACATACCCGGTCGAGTTCGTGATCGTGCACGTCACGCAGGTGGACTACGCGACCACGCTCGACATCTTCAAGAACCCGGCCAAGCAGGTCTCCGCGCACTACGTCGTACGTTCCTCCGACGGGCACATCGCCCAGATGGTGCGGGAGAAGAACGTCGCCTGGCACGCGGGGAACTGGGACTACAACACGCGCAGCATCGGCATCGAGCACGAAGGGTGGGTCGACAAACCCGAGTACTTCACCGCGGCGATGTACCGGGAGTCGGCGGCGCTGACCGCGTCGATCTGCACGCGCTACGGCATTCCGAAGACCCGCGAGCGGATCATCGGCCACGTCGAGGTGCCCGGCGCGGACCACACCGATCCGGGCCCCAACTGGGACTGGGACCGGTACCTCCGGCTGGTCGCCGCCGCCTGATCCGGGCGGGCGCGGCCGGTCTCCACACCCGTGAGTGGCATGTGCCGAATCGTCCGATCCGTGTTCCGCTCCTTGTCGGCCCGCGCCCCCGGGGTGACGATGGTCGCGCCACCGCACCGTCGCGAAGGATCCCGCCTGGAGGCCGCGTTGACCGATCAGTGGGTCGCCCTGGAGCCGGGCACGGACCCGTCCGAGCGGGTCCGTGCGCTGCGTCGCGCGCACGAGCGGTTCACCGCGGCGGGCACCGTGGTCCGTCCGGTGCGCCCGGTCGTCGCCGCGTCCTGGCGCCGCTCGGCGGGTGCGCACGTCAGCCCGGACGCCTCGGCGTCGGTGGAGATGCCGGAGGGCGATCTCGGCAGCTACCGGGCGGAGCATCCGCTGGCCCGCGTCATGCCGCTGTTCCGCGAGCTGATGGGCACGTTCGCGGCGGACGGCGAGCATCTGCTCGCGGTGTGCGACGCGCACGGCAGGCTGCTGTGGGTGGAGGGACACACCGGCACGCGGCAGGCGGCTGGCCGGATGAACTTCGTGCCGGGCGCCCGCTGGTCGGAGTCGGCGATGGGGACGAACGCGCCGGGGACGGCCGTCGCCGTCGACCGCCCGGTGCAGGTCTTCGCGGCCGAGCACTTCATCCGCAAGGTCCAGCCGTGGACCTGCGCGGCGGCCCCCGTGCACGACCCGCACACCGGACGGCTGCTCGGCGCCGTCGACATCACCGGCGGGGACCGTCTCGCGCACCCGCACAGCCTGGCGTTCGTCCAGGCGGTGGCGCGCGCGGCGGAGTCCCAGCTCGCCCTCCTTGCGCCGCCGCCCGCGGCCGAACCGGCGCTGCGCCTGACCGCGCTCGGCCGCGACGACGCCCTCCTCCTCACACCGGCGGGCCACAAGCTGCGCCTCAGCCGCCGCCACAGCGAGCTCCTGGTCCTCCTCGCCCGCCACCCGGAGGGCCTGACCGGCGACGAACTGATGTGTTTCCTGTACGAGGACGAGTCCGTGACACCGGTGACGCTGCGGGCCGAACTGGCGAGGCTGCGCCGCGTGCTCGGCCCCGACGTACTGCGCTCCCGCCCCTACCGGCTGGCGGCGCCGGTCGACTCGGACCTCACCACGGTCGAGCGCCGCCTCGCCTCGGGAGCGGTCACGGCGGCGGCCTCCGCGTACACCGGCCCGCTCCTCCCCACCTCGCAGGCGCCCGCCGTGGCCCGTATCCGGCACCGCCTCGCCGACGAGCTCCGGGCCGCGCTCATCGCCCGCGGCGACCCCGACCTGCTCGCCGACTGGGTGCACGCGCCCTGGGGCGAGGACGACCTGGACGTCTGGCGCGCGCTCGCGGCGGTCCGCCCGACGCCGCCGGTCCTGGCCCGCCTCGCCGCGCTCGACGACGAACTGCGCTCCCCGGCCCCGTACGCAACGTAGCTGCAACGTCCGGAGTCCTAGCCTCCCCGGCGAACGCTGCCCAAAGGCGGGCAGCCGCACAGGAGGCAAGCCAACATGACCCGCTACGCAGCGCCCGGCACCCAGGGCTCCGTCGTCTCCTACCAGGCCCGCTACGACCACTTCATCGGCGGCGAGTACGCGCCGCCCGCCCGCGGCCAGTACTTCGAGAACCCGAGCCCGGTCAACGGGCAGCCGTTCACCGAGATCGCCCGCGGCACGGCCGAGGACGTCGAACGCGCCCTCGACGCCGCGCACGCCGCCGCGCCCTCCTGGGGCCGCACCGCCCCCGGCGCCCGCGCGGACATCCTCCTCAAGATCGCCGACCGCATGGAACAGAACCTCGAACTCCTCGCGGTCGCGGAGAGCTGGGAGAACGGCAAGCCGGTCCGCGAGACCCTGGCCGCCGACATCCCCCTCGCCATCGACCACTTCCGCTACTTCGCGGGCGCGGTCCGCGCGCAGGAGGGCAGCCTCTCCGAGATCGACGACGACACGGTCGCCTACCACTTCCACGAGCCGCTCGGCGTCGTCGCACAGATCATCCCGTGGAACTTCCCGATCCTGATGGCGACATGGAAGCTCGCCCCGGCCCTCGCGGCAGGCAACGCGGTGGTCATCAAGCCGGCCGAGCAGACCCCGGCGTCGATCCACGTCTGGCTGGACCTGGTCAAGGACCTGATCCCGGCGGGCGTCGTGAACGTCGTGAACGGCTTCGGCGTGGAGGCGGGCAAACCACTGGCCTCCTCGTCCCGCGTCGCGAAGGTCGCCTTCACGGGCGAGACCACGACGGGCCGCCTGATCATGCAGTACGCCTCGGAGAACATCAAGCCGGTCACGCTCGAACTGGGCGGCAAGAGCCCGAACATCTTCTTCGACGACGTCTGGGCCAAGGACGACGACTTCCGCGACAAGGCCCTCGAGGGCTTCACGATGTTCGCCCTCAACCAGGGCGAGGTCTGCACCTGCCCGTCCCGCGCGCTCATCCAGCAGGGCCACTACAGCGAGTTCCTCGAAGCGGCCGTCGCCCGCACCGAGGCCATCACGCCCGGCCACCCCCTCGACACCGACACGATGATCGGCGCCCAGGCCTCCAACGACCAGCTCCAGAAGATCCTCTCGTACCTGGACATCGGCCAGCAGGAGGGCGCGAAGGTCCTCACGGGCGGCAACCGCATCGAGTACGACGGCGAGTTGGCGGGCGGCTACTACGTCCAGCCCACCATCTTCGAGGGCCAGAACCGCATGCGGATCTTCCAGGAGGAGATCTTCGGCCCCGTCGTCTCGGTCGCCTCCTTCGCCGACTACGACGACGCCATCAAGATCGCCAACGACACGCTGTACGGCCTCGGCGCCGGGGTGTGGACCCGCGACATCAACACGGCGTACCGGGCGGGCCGTTCGATCCAGGCGGGCCGCGTGTGGACCAACTGCTACCACGCGTACCCGGCGCACGCGGCGTTCGGCGGCTACAAGCAGTCGGGCATCGGCCGCGAGAACCACAAGATGATGCTGGACCACTACCAGCAGACGAAGAACCTGCTGGTGTCATACAGCGCTCAGAAGCTTGGGTTCTTCTAGAGCCTCGAGTCGGGCTGCCTGGAGGTGCCTTCACGCTCCAGGCAGCCCGACACCGGAGTCATCAGGATCCGCCCAGGCCCGCCTGCCTGGCCCGGACGATCGCTTCCGCGCGGCTCGCCGCCTGGAGCTTGGCAAGGATGTTGGACAGGTGGTTGCGCACGGTCTTCGGGCTCAGGGTCAGCCGCCGGGAGATCGCCAGGTTGTCGAGGCCCCGAGCGACGAGGTCGAGCAACTCTCGCTCACGCGCGGTGAGTTCGGGGAGTGGAGTGGGAGCGGCGCCCGGGGTGTGCAGGCCGGTCAAGTAGGCCATCGCGCGCGAGGCGACGGCCGGTCCGAGGACAGCTCCGCCGTTCGCCACGGTCCGCACCGCCCGGTCGATCTCGGCGGGCGCGGCCCCCTTGAGCAGGTATCCCCGTGCGCCCGCCCGCATCGCCGCGAAGACCGAGTCGTCGTCGTCCAGCATCGTGACGACCAGAACGGCGGTGCCGGGGTGCGCACGCAGGATCTCGCGGGTGGCGTCGACACCGGACCGGGCCCGGTCACCCAGGTGGAGATCCATCAGGACGACGTCGGGCCGGTGCTCCCCGGCGGCGTCAAGGGCACCCTCGGCGGACTCGGCCTCGGCCACCACCCGCAGTCCCGGCAGCGAGCCGAGCAGCGCGGCCATCCCCATACGGAACACGGGGTGGTCGTCGACGACAAGGAGGGTGGTGGGCGGGCCGTCGGCCATTTCGTCCGGAATGGCAGGAACAGCAGGAACAGCAGGAACAGCAGGATTACGGTCACTCGCCACGGTCGGCCTCCGCGTCCTTGCTCGTGCCCGTGCCCGTACGGGCCTCAGGTGCCGCGTCCGGGACGCGGAGGGTGAGCCGGGTGCCCCGGCCGCCCGTCCCCGGGCCCCAGGCGACCGTCCCACCCACCCCCTCGGCCCGTTCACGCACGGAGGCGGTGCCCACACCGGGCCGGTCGGTGACGCCGTCCATCCCGCGCCCGTCGTCCTCGACGGTCACCAGGAGGCCGCCGCCGCTTCCCTCCGTACCGGCGTCCGTACCTACGAGGTCGACCACGCAGGTACGGGCCCCGGAGTGGCGGGCGACGTTGCGGGTGGCCTCGGCGACGATCGCGTAGACCGCGCCCGCGACCTCCGTGGCAGGTTCGCGGACATCCTCGGCGGACCGGACGACGACCGCGAGGCCGTCCGCCTCGTAGCGCATGACCAGCTCGCGCAGGGAGGCGGTCAGGCCGAGTTCGGCGAGCACGGGTGGGACCAGGCCGCGGGCCAGGACCCGTACCTCCTCGACGCGGGCATCGACCTCGGAGCGCAGGCGTACGAGGAGGGCGTCGGCGGCTTCGGGTGGCAGGTTGCGGACGGCCGCGAGGCCCAGGCCGATGCCGGCGAGGGCAGGGCCGAGCTGGTCGTGCAACTCACGGCGCAGGAGCCTGCGTTCGTCGTCGCGGGCTGCGGCGAGTCGGCCTCGGGACTCGCGCAGGGCGGCGGTGACTGCGGCCAGATGGACGGCGCTCGCGACCACCTGGGCGACCTCGGTGAGCGCGGTCAGCGCCCGTCGGTCCAGGCGTTCTCCAGGGCGCGGCCAGGTGTGCAGGGCGCCCGCGTACTGTCCGCGCACGATCAGGGGGACGCCGGCGAGGTCGGGGCCGGGGCCCGGTTCGCCCACTGTCACCAGGGTGGTCCCGGTCGCGTCGAGGACCCGTACGGCACCCAGGTTGAAGGAGGCGGCGATGCTCTCCGCCATGCCTGTCAGGGTTTCCTGCGGGGTGCCCGCGCTGCCCAGGTGGCGGCCGACGCGGCTGAGCGCGGGCGTCACGCCCTCACCGTGCACCAGGCGGTCGACTCGGCGCTGGAGCCAGCCGCGCGCAGGCTGCACCAGTGCGGCCGGCACCGCCGTGGCGACGACCCGGGTGAACGCCCCCTCGGCGGGCGTGACCAGGCCGAGGACGGCGACGACCAGGAAGTGTCCGGCGACCAGCATGCCGGTGAGCAGTGACCAGACCAGGGTGCGGCTGACCGCGAGGTCGATGCCCCACAGCCGCTGCCGCAACACCGCGACCAGTACGGCGGCGGGGAAGAACGCCTGAGAGGCGAGGTGAGTGAGCGGGGTGAGCAGTTCCATGCGGAGGCCGCCGCCCTGCGGCCACACCACCAGCGGCACGAACGTCAGCGTGATCAGCAGAGTGCCGATCGCGAGCCAGCCGAGCCCCCGCGCCTGCGGATCGCGCCACCGGCGGACGGCGGCGTACGCGGCTGCGGCCAGCCCCAGGAGGATGGCGGCTCCGGTCAGCCAGGTGTTGACGGGTTCGGCAAGCCGCGCCCATGTCGTGTCACGGACCGGCAGCGGCGCGTACGAGCCGGGGGCGTCCGGCCACGGCCACGGGTCCGTCAGCCGGGTGGCGAGCGTCGCCGCGATCACCAGTCCCCCGGCCGCCAGCGCGAGCCGGGCCGGGCGCGGCCGCCGGGCATCGGACACCAGGTACGGCACGACGAGCATCAGCGACAGGGTGCCCGGCACCCACGCCGTGCTCTGCAGGACCGTCCACGAGGGCGGGACGACGTCCATCGGGTAAGCGGCGGCGAGCTGGGAGACGACCGCCGCGATCCCGCCGCCGACGCCGGTCAGCGCGACCAGCCAGCCCACCGGGTGCAGCCGCCGGCGCAGCACGACGGCGCCGACCAGGCCGTAGACGACCGCGTCGGCGGTGTCGACGACGAAGTACCACTGCACCGGCGACCACACCGCGTCCGACCGGGCGAGCAGGACGAGACCGGTGGCGGCGAGACCCCAGGCGAGGGCGAGGACACAGAAGGCGGCGAGGCGGCGGACGAGGTCTCGGTCGCCGTGGCCCGGCTGTCCGTCGGCCGGTGGCGCCGTGCCGGACTCCCTTGCCCCGTCCGCCTGTTCCTCACGATCCGAAGGGCCTTGTCCCGGCACCGCTCGTCGCGGGTCTCCCGCTTCCCGGCCCGGTCGTCCCGGCGTCGCCGCCGTCACTGGTTCCATGGCCCCCGCCCCTCCCACGGATTCCCCCACGGCGGGATGTTCCCAGTACGGGGGCGGGCTGTCATCGGATCGGGCGACCGTGGCCCGGGGGGCCGGCGGGGTTCCCGGGCCCCCCGCCCCGGGGGGCGGCGC
>NZ_JBHWKQ010000051.1:0-51695 GCF_042730865.1 Streptomyces sp. NPDC059897
GGCCCTGCGCGGATCCGCGCAGGGCGCCTTCTCGATGCGGGCTTGTCGTGCGAGCTACTGGGACGACCCCGGCGTACGGATGCCCAGGGCCTGCGTGGTCTCCCGGTTGACGAGCAGCACCAGCGCGCCGATCGACACGGCGGCGAGCGCGATGCCGCCCCCGATGGCCATGCTGTCGGCCTGCAGCAGCGTGTAGGCGACCGGCAGCGCCATGATCTGCGTGATGATCGCGGGGCCGCGGCTCCAGCTCTTGCGGGCGAGCAGTCCGCGCGCGGCGAACAGCGGCAGCAGCGCGAGCACGATGAGCGTGACACCGCCGGTGACGGCCTGCTCCGGGTTGTCGGGGTGCCCCGCCAGACCGGCGATCAGCATGTAGGCGCCGCCCACGACGAGCGCGAGCCCTTCGAGCCCGGCGAGGGCCGCTGCGGCGGTCAGCCGGCCGGGACGCGGGGCGTCGTCTTCGTCGGGCTCGGGGGCGGGGTTCTGCTCTGAGGTCACCTTTGCAGCGTAGCCGCCCGCCGATGCCGCCCCGAAGCCCGGACCCCGCGCGGAATCCGTGTGAACCCTCACCCGACGCCCACCTCGGTCTGGGCGCGATCAAGGGCGCTGGGTACGCTGCCTTGCATGCGTGCACTCCTCGTGGTCAATCCGGCGGCAACCACCACCAGCGCGCGCACGCGTGACGTGCTGATCCACGCGTTGGCGAGCGAGATGAAGCTCGAGGCCGTCACCACCGAGTACCGGGGCCACGCGCGCGACCTCGGCCGGCAGGCCGCGGAGAGCAAGGACATCGAGCTGGTCGTCGCCCTCGGCGGCGACGGCACGGTCAACGAGGTCGTGAACGGGCTGCTGCACAACGGGGTCGACCTCGACCGCCTCCCCGGCCTCGCCGTCGTCCCCGGCGGCTCCACGAACGTCTTCGCGCGCGCCCTCGGCCTGCCGAACCACCCCGTGGAGGCCACGGGACAGCTCCTGGACGCCCTGCGCGAGGGCCGGCGGCGCACGGTGGGCCTCGGCCTCGCCTCGGGCACCGCGGGCACGGAGGACGAGGGTGTGCCGTCCCGCTGGTTCACGTTCGCCTCGGGCCTCGGCTTCGACGCGGGCGTGGTCGGCCGGGTCGAGCAGCAGCGGGAGCGCGGCAAGCGTTCGACCCATGCCCTGTACGTGCGACAGGTGGTGCGGCAGTTCCTCGGCGAGGCCGACCGCCGGCACGGCACGATCACGCTCGAACGGCCGGGCGAGGATCCGGTCACCGATCTCGTGGTCTCCATAGTCAGCAACACGTCGCCGTGGTCCTTCCTGGGCAACCGGCCGCTGTACCCGACGCCCCAGGCGTCCTTCGACACCGGCCTTGACGTGCTGGGACTCAAGAAACTCTCGACTCCCGCGGTGGCCCGCTACGGCACCCAGCTGCTGGCTTCGACACCCGAACGCGGCCCGCACGGAAAGAACGCGGTCACGCTCCACGACCTGACCGACTTCACCTTGCATTCGAAGGCGCCCCTGCCCCTTCAGATGGACGGTGACCACCTGGGACTGCGGACCAGCGTGACGTTCACAGGCGTACGCCGTGCACTGCGTGTGATTGTGTGAGTGGAAGGGACTAAAGTCCTTCATCTCGAACGTTTGGGCTGGCATCCACCCCATGGAAGTACGGCTGTGACCTAGCCGACACCGAGGAATCAAAAAAAACTTTCCAGAAGGGGTTGTATCCGCCGCCGAGGTTTGCGAATCTCTACATGGCGCTCGGGACGGCCCGAAACATCGGCCCCACAGAGAGCCCGAATCCCCTCCCCAAAGCAACGGACACCCGTCGCAGATGTGACGTTCGTCCGGTTCATTTGTTGAGGGATTCGTGAAAGCGTTCACATTCACAAGCAACTTGCACGTAATACCAAGGAGAGGTAGCAGCCATGGACTGGCGTCACAACGCCGTTTGCCGCGAGGAAGACCCCGAGCTCTTCTTCCCCATCGGCAACACCGGTCCTGCGCTGCTGCAGATCGAGGAAGCCAAGGCCGTCTGCCGCCGCTGCCCCGTCATGGAGCAGTGCCTGCAGTGGGCGCTCGAGTCCGGCCAGGACTCCGGCGTCTGGGGTGGCCTCAGCGAGGACGAGCGCCGCGCGATGAAGCGCCGCGCCGCTCGCAACCGGGCCCGTCAGGCCTCCGCCTGATCCCCCACCCCGTTCGAGCCTGAGCCCGGCGGCGCGTACATCGAGTACGCATCTCCCGCCCCCGAGCCGCAGCGCGCAGTACCCCCGATGCTCCCCCAGGCTCAGCCCGGGACATGACCCGAGCAACGCGAGCAGTGAGCCCCGGACCGTACGACGGTCCGGGGCTCACTGCTGTTCGGGCATCGTCGGCCCGCGTCACCGCGCGTGCCGCGTACGGCTATTTGCTGCTGCGTACGGGGATGTCGAGGATGACCTGGGTGCCGCGCTCCGGTGCGGGCACCATGTCGAACGTTCCGCCGAGTTCGCCCTCCACCAGGGTGCGTACGATCTGCAGGCCCAGGTTCCCCGCGCGCTTCGGGTCGAAGTTCTCCGGCAGTCCTACGCCGTCGTCCTGGACGGTGACCAGGAGGCGGGCCTCCTTGCTGGTGCCGCCGCGCACGGCCGACACCTCGACGGTGCCGGTGTCGCCCTGCCGGAAGCCGTGCTCCAGCGCGTTCTGCAGCACCTCGGTGAGGACCATGGACAGCGGGGTGGCCACCTCGGCGTCGAGGATGCCGAAGTGGCCGGTGCGCCGGCCCACCACCTGACCCGGTGAGATCTCCGCCACCATGGCGAGCACCCGGTCGGCGATCTCGTCGAACTCCACGCGCTCGTCCAGGTTCTGGGAGAGCGTCTCGTGCACGATCGCGATGGAGCCGACCCGGCGGACCGCCTCCTCCAGTGCCTCGCGTCCCCGGTCGGAACCGATGCGGCGGGCCTGGAGACGGAGCAGGGCCGCGACCGTCTGGAGGTTGTTCTTCACCCGGTGGTGGATCTCCCGGATGGTCGCGTCCTTGGTGATCAACTCGCGTTCGCGGCGACGCAGTTCGGTGACGTCGCGCAGCAGGACCAGCGAACCGATGCGCGGCCCCTTGGGCTTGAGCGGGATCGCGCGCAGCTGGATCGAGCCCTCCTCGCCCTCGATCTCGAACTCGCGCGGCGCCCAGCCGCTGGCCACCTTGGCGAGCGCCTCGTCCACCGGGCCGCGCGACGGGGCGAGTTCGGCCGTCGTCGTGCCGAGGTGGTGGCCGACCAGATCGGCCTGGAAGCCCAACCGGTGGTACGCGGACAGGGCGTTGGGCGAGGCGTACTGGACCACGCCGTCCGCGTCGAGCCGGATCAGGCCGTCGCCCGCGCGCGGGGAGGCGTCCATGTCGACCTGCTGGTCCGGGAACGGGAAGGTGCCCGCCGCGATCATCTGCGCCAGGTCGGAGGCCGACTGGAGGTAGGTCAGTTCCAGGCGCGAGGGCGTGCGGACGGTCAGCAGGTTGGTGTTGCGCGCGATGACGCCGAGGACCCGGCCCTCCCTGCGTACGGGGATGGACTCCACCCGCACCGGGACCTCCTCGCGCCACTCGGGGTCGCCCTCGCGCACGATGCGGCCCTCGTCGAGCGCGACGTCCAGCATGGGGCGGCGGCCGCGCGGGACGAGGTGGCCGACCATGTCGTCCTGGTAGGACGTCGGACCGGTGTTGGGCCGCATCTGGGCCACGGAGACGTATCGCGTGCCGTCGTGGGTGGGGACCCACAGGACGAGGTCGGCGAAGGAGAGGTCGGAGAGCAACTGCCACTCCGAGACCAGCAGATGGAGCCACTCGAGATCGGAGTCACCGAGGGCGGTGTGCTGGCGGACGAGATCGTTCATGGAGGGCACGAGCCGAGCTTAACCGGCGGGGCGCGGGGGCCCGAAAAGCTCCGGGAGCCGAAGACTCCGGGGGCCGAAAGCTGCGGGGCCCGGAAAGACCGACGGGCCGCGGCGCCGGGGGTCGGGACCCTCAGCCCTTTCCCTGGCACCGCAGCCCTTCAGGTGCACCGGCTTCCAGGTGTGCGGTCCCGGCTGCCGATCGAGGATCCGACGCGGTCAGGGCAGAGAGCGTCGGTTCCTCTGTCCGTCCTCCTGTGCGGGGAGGGCGGAAGCCTCAGTTACGCATTGTGGACTAGACCATTCTCGTATGTCCATGCGTCTGCAGAGGTTTGTTCTCCGCATCCGCACTTGCTCAACGTACGACCTACCTCACGAGTGCCGGGCCGATTCGGTTCACCTGGTCTCCGTCACCTTCGCGAGGGCGCGCGGGGCGTCGGGGTCCTGGCCGCGGGCGATGGTCACCTCGTAGGCGAGGAGCTGGAGCGGCAGGATCTCGAGCACCGGCTGCACCTCCTCCGCCACCCCGGCGGTCGGCAGCACGAAGCCGGCGGAGGCGCGGGTCACCTGGGCCTCGGGGCCGACCACCATCAGATCGGCGCCGCGCCCGCGCAGCCGGTCGAGCACGGGCTGCAGGGCGTCCCCGCCCCGGCCGTCGGTGACCACGGCGATCACCGGAGAGATGTTGTCGACCATGGCGAGCGGGCCGTGCAGCAGATCGGCGCCGGAGTACGCGAGGGCGGGGATGTAGCTGGTCTCCATCAGCTTGAGGGCCGCTTCCTTGGCGGTCGGATAGCCGTAGCCGCGGGAGGTGATCACCATGCGCCCGGCGAAGCGGTAGCGGGCCGCGAGCGTGCGAACCTCGTCCTGGCGGGCCAGGATCCGGTCGGCGTGGTCGGGCAGCACGGCCGCGGCCGCCCCGTCGCCGCCCCGCAGGCCCTCCACGAAGAGGTACAGGGCGAGCAGCGAGGCGGTGTACGTCTTCGTCGCGGGCAGCGCCTTCTCGGGCCCGGCCATGATGTCGATGTGGTGCTCGGAGACGGCGGCCAGCGGGGAGTCCGGATTGTTGGTCACGGCGAGGGTGATCGCGCCGGCCTCGCGGGCGGCCTTCGTGGAGGCGACCAGGTCGGGCGAGCCGCCGGACTGGCTGACCGTGATCACGAGGACGTCGCGGAGATCGGGGCGGGCGCCGTAGGCCGTCGTGGTGGACATCGAGGCGAGGCCGCAGGGCAGACCGAGGCGGATCTCCAGCAGGTACTTGGCGTAGAGCGCGGCATGGTCGGAGGTGCCGCGGGCGGTGAGCAGGACGAAGCGGGGGGCGCGGTCGGCGACGCGGCGGGCCACGTCCTGGATGCGCGGGGCGCCGTCGGCGAGGAGGCGCCGCAGCACGTCGGGCTGCTCGTGCATCTCCCGCGTCATGATCCGGCCGGGGCGCTCCGGGACGGGCGGGGTGGCGGTCATACGGGCACCTCCGGTGGGGCGACGGGGGCCGGGCCGGATTCCGGGTCCCGGGCACCTTCCACTGTGGCCGCACCGTGCCCGCGCCGCCCACCGGACGCTTCGAGGTGCCGGGCCCCGGCGCAGCGCCGAGCATGGACGAAGAGGTGTGGTGAAGGGCCTGACCGGCGGGGTCGCGCTCTGTTAGATTGGTCTATACCACATGTCATCCCGTCTCCTCTGACCAGAACGGCAGGCCCAGCGTGGAAGTTGTGATCGTTCCGGACGCCAAGGCAGGTGGCGAGCTGATCGCCGAGGCCATGGCCCAGCTGCTGCGGCGCAAGCCCGACGCACTGCTCGGTGTGGCCACCGGCTCGACTCCGCTGCCCATCTACGAGGCATTGGCGGACCGGGTGAGCGCCGGTGCGGTCGACGCGTCGAAGGCACGGATCGCCCAGCTCGACGAGTACGTGGGGCTGCCGACCGGGCACCCCGAGTCGTACCGGGCGACCGTGTTGCGGCAGGTCGTCGAGCCGCTCGGGCTGAGCGAGGCGGCTTTCATGGGCCCCGACGGCAGCGCCGCCGACGTGCAGGCCGCATGCGAGGCGTACGACAGCGCGCTCGTCGAGGCCGGGGGCGTGGACCTGCAGCTGCTCGGGATCGGCACGGACGGGCACATCGGGTTCAACGAGCCGTGTTCCTCGCTCGCGTCGCGGACCCGGATCAAGACGCTGACCGAGCAGACCATCGCGGACAACGCGCGGTTCTTCGACGGGGACCTGAGCCAGGTGCCGCGGCATGTGATCACGCAGGGCATCGGGACGATCCTGGAGGCGCGGCACCTGGTGCTGCTCGCCACCGGTGAGGGCAAGGCGGACGCGGTGGCCGCGACCGTCGAGGGGCCGGTCGCCTCCGTGGTGCCGGCCTCCGCGTTGCAGCTGCACCCGCATGCGACGGTCGTGGTCGACGAGGCGGCGGCGTCGAAGCTGAAGCTCGCGGACTACTTCCGGCACACGTACGCCAACAAGCCGGAGTGGCAGGGGCTGTAGGCCCCGCCCCCCCCTACGTGACGGTGCCGGTCACCCCTTTTTCGGGGTGACCGGCACCGTTGCGTGTGCCCGGGAGGCGGGGTGGGCGCCCGTCGAGGGCGCTGGCCGCGCCGGGGTGCCGCCTTGCCCACCCAGCCGCCCAAGGCGGCAGATTGCCCAAGGCGGCAAGGCGGCAAGGCGGCAAGGCGGCAAGGCGGCAAGGCGGCGGATTGCCCAAGGTGGCGGGGCGGGGCGTCAAGCTCCGACGATCGCCTCCGCCGCGGCGACCCCGCAGACCCGCGCCGCACCGTGCGTCGCGATGTGCAGTGCGCCGCGCGGTGCGGCCTGGGGGACTCCCATCTCCACGACGACCGTGTCCGGGCGGGCGGCCAGCAGGTCGTCCAGGGCCCGGGCCATCCACGGGTGCCGGTGCTCGTCGCGGACCACCGCCACCACACGCCGCTCCCCCGCGGCGGCCAGGGCGGCGGAGCCCGCGTCGGGGCCGGTGTAGGAGCCGGTCGTGGTGCCGGGCAGCAGGCGTTCGAGCTCGGCGGCGACGCCCCAGGGGGTCTCGTCGCCGACCGCGATGTTGGCGACGGGCGTGAAGGCCGCGACGTGCACGGGCCCCGTCGCCGCGGCCGTGTGCTCCCCGCGCGTCACCGTGACCGCTCGGCGCGCCGCGTCGAGCCCCACCTCGGGGTTGCTCTCCACGGCCCCGGTACGGGCCGAGGCCGTCGCCCACTTCGACAGCGCGCGGACCCGCGCCGCCGCGTCCGCGAGGCGCTCCTCCGGCAGCTCACCGGAGCGCACCGCGCCCACGAGGGCGTCGCGCAGCCGCAGCACCGTGTCGTCGTCGGCGAGTCCGCCGCCCACACAGATCGCGTCGGCGCCCGCGGCGATGGCGAGGACGCTGCCGCGCTCGATCCCGTACGTGGCGGAGATGGCCTGCATCTCCATGCCGTCCGTGACGATCAGGCCCTCGTAGCCGAACTCCTCGCGCAGCAGGCCGGTGAGGATGCGACGCGACAACGTTGCCGGGTACTCCGGGTCGAGCGCGGGCACCAGGATGTGCGCGCTCATCACGGCCCGCGAGCCCGCCGCGATGGCCGCGCGGAACGGGGCGAGGTCACGGGCGTGCAGCACGTCCAGGCCGGCGTCGATGCGCGGCACGGAGTGGTGCGAGTCGACCGCCGTGTCCCCGTGGCCCGGGAAGTGCTTCGCGCAGGCGGCGACGCCGGCGGACTGCAGGCCCTCGACGTACGCGGCGGTGTGCCGGGCCACCAGGGCGGGGTCCGCGCCGAAGGAACGTACGCCGATCACCGGGTTGTCCGGGTTGGCGTTGACGTCTGCGGAGGGCGCCCAGTTGAGGTTGACCCCGCACTCGGCGAGGCGGCGGCCGAGCTCGGCGGCGACCGCGCGGGTCAGCGCCGCGTCGTCGACCGCGCCGAGCGCGTGGTTGCCCGGGAAGGAGGAGCCGGTGCGGACCTCCAGGCGGGTGACGTCGCCGCCCTCCTCGTCGATGGCGACCAGGACGTCGCCGCGCTCGGACCGCAGCTGGGCGGTGAGGGCGGCCAGTTGCTCGGGAGTGGCGATATTGCGCCCGAACAGCCCGACCGACGCGAGTCCCTCGCCGAGCCGGCGCAGCAGCCAGTCGGGCGCCGATGTGCCGGTGAACCCGGGCTGGAGGACGGTCAGGGCGTCGCGCGTCAGAGTGTCGGTACCACGTGTCAATGTCGTCATCTGGTGGCGTTATCCCTTCACGGCGCCGGAAGTGAGTCCCGTGGCCATCTTCTTCTGGATGAACATGAAGAAGACCACCACCGGCAGAGCGATCATCGTGGACGCGGCCATCAACGCGCCGTAGTCGGTGCCTCGTTCGGTCGTGAACGTCATCAGCCACACGTTGAGCGTGTACTTCGAGTCCTCGTTCATCAGGATGTACGCGAACAGGTACTCGTTCCACGCGTTGACGAGGGCGAAGATCGAGGAGGCGGCGAGGCCGGGGGCGAGCAGCGGGAAGACGACGCGGCGGAACGCGGCCATGCGCGTACAGCCGTCGACCATCGCCGACTCCTCCAGCTCCACGGGGATGTTGACCACGAAGCCGCGGATCATCACCGTGGCGAAGGGCAGCGTGGAGACGAGATAGACGACGATGACGCCCCAGTACTCGTTGAGTCCGCCCATCGCGTTGAGCTGGGTGTAGATGGGGATGAGCATCGCGGTCGGCGGCAGCATCTGGACCAGGATCATCGCCATGAGCAGTGCGCGCCGGCCGGTGAAGCGGAAGCGGCCGATGGCGAGCGCGGCGAGGGTCGCGATGACCATGCCGCCGACGACGGCGGTGATCGAGATGATGAGGCTGGACTCGATCGCGGTGCCGAAGTTCGGCTGCTTCACGGCGCGGGCGAAGTTGTCGAAGGTGATCGACGACGGCCACAGCGTCTGGTCGTAGGACCGGATCTCGTGGTTGGGGCGCAGTGCCGAGATGATCAGCCAGTAGACCGGGAAGGCCATCACGACGGCGATGACGAGCCCGAGGACGTTGAAGCCGAGCCTGGTCTTCTTGCGGTCGGGGCGCAGCCCCTCCTTGACCGGTGCGGTGGAGGCGCTCATTCGACCTCTCCTGTCTTCATGAGCTGGCGCAGGTAGTACACGGCCACCCCGGAGAGCAGCAGCACGGTGATCAGGGCGATCGCGGTGCCCTGGCTGAAGGACGTCGAGGTGAACGCCTTGGAGAAGGAGTAGAGACCGAGGGTCTCGTAGTCGGGTTCGGGCTTGTTGCCGCGCAGCAGCCAGATCTGCCCGAAGACGTTGAAGTCCCAGATCACCGAGAGCGTGGTGACCATGATGAAGACGGGCTTGATGACCGGCCAGGTGACGAAGCGGAAGACGCCGATGGCGGTGGCGCCGTCGAGCTGGGCCGCCTCCTCCAGCTCCGCGGGGACCTGGGTGAGGGCCGCGTACAGGGTGATCACGACGAACGGGACGGCGCCCCAGATGACGAGCGCGGCGATGATCGAGAAGCCCTGCAGGGGGTCGAGGAACCAGTTGTGGCCGAGGAAGTCCTCGCCGGCGACCTTGGCGATGAGCGTGTTGATCAGGCCGTAGTCGGAGTCGGCCAGCCAGCGGAAGATCGACGAGGCGACGAGCAGCGGCATCGACCAGGCGGCGATCAGGGCCGTGGTGAGCGTGAGCCGCACCCAGGTCGACAGGCGCAGCATCAGCAGGGAGATCAGCAGGCCGATCGCCATGGTGAGCGCGACGCAGACCACCATGAAGACCACCGTGCGGACGGTGACCTGCCAGAACTCGGCGTCGCCGAGGATGTTGGTGAACTGGTCGAGGCCGACCCACGGCGGGCTGTCACCCGTCCACAGCTCGCGGCGCCCCATGTCCTGGAAGGACATGAGCACGGTCTTGACCAGGGGGTACGCATAGACGGCGGCCAGCGCGACGATCGCCGGCAGGATCAGGAGGTAAGGGAGCGACGCCCCCTTCTTCCGCGGGGGGCGGCGGCCGGGGCCGCGGGGGCCCTTGCTGCCCTTGATGCCTTTGGTGAGCACGTCCCCTTCCGGGGTGCCCGCCGCGAGGGGCGGTGGCCCGGCGGCCTTGGTGTCGGCGGCAGTCACGTGGCTGACCTTTCTCGTTCTCTGCGAAACGGAGAAGAGGTGGAACGGCGGGGCCGGTCGGTGCCGGCCCCGCCCCTCGCTCCGGAGCCCCGAAGGCTCAGGACTCCTTGTTGATCAGCTCGTCGATCTTGGCGTCGGCCGCCTTGGTGGCCGTGGCGACGGACTTGCCCTTGAGGATGTCGAGAAGCATGTTCTTCAGGACCTCCTCCTTCTCGATCGCGGTCCAGCCCGGGGCGATCGGCGTGAACCAGGCGCTCTCCACCGCGTTGGCCGCGGCCTCGGTCTCCGCCTTCTCCTTGAGCGGCTGCAGCTGCTTGGTGTTGCTCGGCAGCACGTTCTTGGAGGTGAGGACGGACTGGGACTTCTCGCTCGTGAACATGGAGATCCAGTCCTCGGCGAGGTCCGCGTTCTTCGACTTCTGCGTCACCGCGAGGTCGGAGCCGCCGACGAAGGACGGCAGGGTCTTGCCGTTCGGGCCCGGCATGGAGGCGACGGCGATCTTGTCCTTCAGCTTCGGGTTGCCGTTGGCCTTGCCGTCGACGACGGAGCCGGCCTCCCAGCCGTTGCCGTACAGGACGCCGGCCTTCTCGTTGGCCATCACGTTGGCGTGGTCCTGCTCGTCCTTGGTGATGTCGCCCTTGTTGTACTTCTTCACCAGGTCGATGAAGTGCTGGATGCCCTCCTGCGACTTGGCGTCGGAGAGGGTGCCCTTCCACTTCTTGGAGGCGTCGTCGTACGAGGCGATGCTGCCGCCGTACGCCTCGACGTAGGACATGGCGGCGTACCAGTAGCGGCCCGGCAGGTACAGCGACGAGAAGCGCTTGTCCTTCGCGCCCTGCTTCGCCGTCTCCTTGTCCATCGCCTTGAGGAACGCGGCCTCGTCGGTGGGCAGCTTGTCGGAGCCGGTGGCCGACTTCAGCAGGTCCTTGTTGTAGATGGCGACGCGCGCGCTGGAGTAGTACGGGACGCAGTACATCTTGCCCTCGAAGGAGCAGGTGTCCTTGAGGCCCTTGATCCAGGTGTCGCTGTTGTCGTACTTCTTCGGGTCGATCTCGGCGAGCGCCCCGTTGAGGATGTACTGCATGGTCTCGGTGTTGCCGAGCTCGACGACGTCCGGGAACTTGTCGCCGCCCAGGGCGGTGTCGAGCTTCTTGGCCTTGTCCGCCCACTGCTGGTACGAGACGTTGACCTTGACCTTCGGGTACTTCTTCTTGAACTGCGCGTTGACGTCCTTGACCAGGCCGGGCCAGGTGCTCTGCGCGTCCACCATCAGCCAGACCGTGACGTCGCCGGTGCGGTCCTTCGGGTCCTTGCCGGCGTCGCTGCCGCCTTCGCCCCCGCACGCCGCGACCGCGGACATCATGGCCGCGACACCAACGGCCGCTATGAGCTTGCGCTTCATGTCACCCTCCTCAGGGATGCCTGCAACCCCCCACCCACAGCGATGACATACGGCGCAAACGCATCTGCGTACGCGGATACGGCTGATGGGACTGGGACCTGATCTTTAATGGTGTAGACCAGTACGGGGAGCTTGGCCCAGACCAATAGGGCTGTCAAGGGTCGGCGGGAACGGGCTCCGCGTCCGTTATCGGAACGACACCCGGCAGGCGGGACACGGCCGTTGGGCCCTTCGGGCAACTCCGGCGGGTGGACTAGACCAGACGGTCACCGGGCGGTATAAGAAGGGATCACGGTGCGTGCGAGAAGGCTCAAAGGGAGTTCCTCCGAGCGAGCCGTGCCACGATGTGAGCCGTGGCCGACGGGGGCGAAAAGGTCGCATCGGCACCGGAGCCGGGAAGGCGGAGCATGAGCACCGACGTCAGCAGTGTGGAGAACGAGAGCGGGGCGCCCGTCCGCACCGCACGCGTGCCCAAGTACTACCGCCTCAAGAAGCACCTGCTCGACATGACGGAGACGCTGCCGCCCGGCACCCCCGTACCGCCGGAGCGCACGCTCGCCTCCGAGTTCGACACCTCCCGCACCACCGTCCGCCAGGCGCTCCAGGAGCTCGTCGTCGAGGGCCGGCTCGAGCGGATCCAGGGCAAGGGCACCTTCGTCGCCAAGCCCAAGGTCTCCCAGGCGCTCCAACTCACCTCGTACACCGAGGACATGCGGGCCCAGGGCCTGGAGCCGACCTCGCAGCTGCTCGACATCGGCTACGTCACCGCCGACGAGACGCTCGCCCACCTCCTCGACATCACCGCGGGCGGCCGCGTCCTGCGCATCGAGCGACTGCGCCTCGCCAGCGGGGAGCCGATGGCGATCGAGACCACGCATCTGTCGGCCAAGCGCTTCCCGGCGCTGCGCCGCAGCCTCGCCAAGTACACCTCCCTCTACACGGCGCTCGCCGAGGTCTACGACGTGCACCTCGCGGAGGCCGAGGAGACCATCGAGACCTCCCTCGCCACACCGCGCGAGGCGGGCCTGCTCGGCACGGACGTGGGCCTGCCGATGCTGATGCTCTCCCGCCACTCGATCGACGGCTCGGGCCAGCCGGTGGAGTGGGTGCGGTCGGTGTACCGCGGCGACCGGTACAAGTTCGTGGCGCGCCTGAAGCGGCCGGCCGACTAGCCGTCGCAGTGGACCCAACCCCCTTGCCCGATAACGGAGTAGACGCTTTCCGGCACGCGGTGTAGCGCAGCTCACACCCACTGGCTTACGGTCCTCCCGTCGTCGCATGGACGGGGAGGACAGATCGGTGCGTACCGCGTCTCCTAGAACCATCGTTTTGTGGACCGTCGTCGCCCTGGTGGGCGCGGCCGGCTGGTCCGTACTCGCGCTCTCCCGCGGCGAGGAGGTCTCCGCCGCCTGGATGGTGGCCGCCGCCCTCGGGACGTACGCCATCGCCTACCGCTTCTACGCGAAGTTCATCGCGTACAAGGTCCTGAAGGTCGACGCGAAACGGGCCACGCCCGCCGAGCGGCTCAACAACGGCATGGACTTCCACCCCACCGACCGGCGGGTGCTCCTCGGGCACCACTTCGCGGCCATCGCGGGGGCGGGCCCGCTGGTGGGACCCGTGCTCGCGGCACAGATGGGGTATCTGCCGGGCACCATCTGGATCATCGTCGGCGTGATCTTCGCGGGCGCGGTGCAGGACATGGTCGTGCTGTTCTTCTCGACGCGGCGCGACGGGCGCTCGCTCGGGCAGATGGCGCGCGAGGAGATCGGCCCGTTCGGCGGGGCCGCGGCCCTGGTCGCCGCCTTCGCCATCATGATCATCCTGCTCGGGGTGCTCGCCCTGGTCGTGGTGAACGCGCTGGCCGAGTCGCCGTGGGGCACCTTCTCCATCGCGATGACCATCCCGATCGCGCTGCTCATGGGCTTCTATCTGCGGGTGCTGCGCCCCGGGCGGGTCACCGAGGTCTCGCTCATCGGCGTCGCGCTGCTGCTGATCGCGCTCGTCGCGGGCCGCTGGGTCGCCGAGTCCTCCTGGGCGGACACCTTCACGCTCGCGCCGTCCACGCTCGTGATCTGGATGGTGATCTACGGGTTCGTGGCCTCGGTCCTGCCGGTGTGGATGCTGCTCGCGCCGCGCGACTACCTGTCCACGTTCATGAAGCTGGGCACCATCGGGCTGCTCGCCATCGGCGTCGTCGTCGCGCTGCCGACCATGAAGATGGACGCGGTCACCGACTTCGCCTCGCGCGGCGACGGCCCGGTCTTCGCGGGCTCGCTCTTCCCCTTCGTCTTCATCACCATCGCGTGCGGCGCGCTCTCCGGCTTCCACGCGCTGATCTCCTCCGGCACGACGCCGAAGATGATCCAGAAGGAGACGCAGGTCCGGATGATCGGCTACGGCTCCATGCTCATGGAGTCGTCCGTGGCCGTGATGGCGCTCGTCGCCGCGTCGATCATCGACCCCGGCCTGTACTTCGCGATGAACGCGCCCGCCGGAGTCATCGGCGACAGCGTGCAGTCCGCGTCCCAGGCCGTCGCGGGCTTCGGGTACTCGATCTCCCCCGCCGAGCTGGCGCAGGCCGCGAAGAACGTCGAGGAGTCCAGCCTGCTGTCCCGTACGGGCGGTGCGCCGACGCTCGCCGTCGGCGTCTCGGAGATCTTCTCGCAGGTCACCGGGGGCGGGCTGCGCTCCTTCTGGTACCACTTCGCGATCATGTTCGAGGCGCTGTTCATCCTGACCGCGCTCGACGCGGGCACCCGCGTGGGCCGCTTCATGCTCCAGGACATGCTCGGCAACGTCTACAAGCCGTTCAAGAACATCAGCTGGAAGCCGGGCCTGCTGATCACCAGCGCGATCGTCGTCGGCCTGTGGGGCTACTTCCTGTGGGTCGGCGTGCACGAGCCGCTCGGCGGGATCAACCAGCTCTTCCCGATCTTCGGCATCTCCAACCAGCTGCTCGCCGCGGTCGCCCTCGCCGTCTGCACGACGCTCCTCGTGAAGTCGGGGCGGCTCAAGTGGGCCTGGATCACCGGGGTTCCGCTGATCTGGGACACCGTCGTGACGCTGACCGCGAGCTGGCAGAAGGTGTTCTCCTCCGACCCGCGCGTCGGCTTCTTCCAGCAGCGCTCGAACTACCAGGACGCCATCGACGCGGGCAAGATCCTGCCGCCCGCCAAGTCCATGGACGACATGCACACCGTGGTCACCAACTCCACGGTGGACGGCGTCCTTTCGGCCGCGCTCGCCCTCCTCATCGTCGTGGTGGTTCTCGACGCGCTGCGGGTATGCGTGAAGCACGTACGGAACCCGCAGTCCTCGAAGCTGAGCGAGGCGCCGTACGTCGAGTCCACGCTGGTGGCACCGGCCGGGCTCGTCCCCACGCAGCAGGAGAAGGCGGAGGCGCGCGATGCCGGCGTCGGCAGTGCTACGGGTGGCTAGGTATGTCCGCTGGTTCGTCCGGGAGTTGACGGACGAGAGCGCGTACGAGCGGTACGTGGCGCACGTCGGGGAGACCCACCCCGGTGCGCCCGTGCCGTCCCGGCGCGACTTCGAGCGCATGCGGACGGACCGGCAGGAATCGGATCCCCGGCAGGGGTTCCGCTGCTGCTGAACCGGGTTGGGGGCACGTCCGTTATCCGGACGGGGGTTCCGTAGATCAAGACTCTCGCTTAGATTTCCCGCACGTTAAGCATGAGATAAGTGGGATCTCTGATGAGCGAGGGGAACGGAACCGCGAATGTCCGATGCGCCTGAAGTGAAACAACCGGTGGTCACGCCGGTACGCGTGATCATTGCACTCTGTCTGGTCGCACCGTTCGTCGCGATGCTCTGGGTCAGCTCGTACGCCAAGGTCGAACCGGCCCTCATCGGCATCCCGTTCTTCTACTGGTACCAGATGCTCTGGGTGCTCGTCTCGACCGCGCTCACGATGATCGCGTACAAGCTGTGGCAGCGCGATCAGCGCGCCCGTAAGGCCACTTCGGCCACTTCGGAAGGGGCGGGCGCGTGAACGGCGGCGTCAACGGTGTCGCGCTCACCGTCTTCATCTTCTTCTTCGCGGCCGTCACGGTCATGGGCTTCCTCGCCGCGCGCTGGCGGAAGGCCGAGAACGAGGCGTCCCTGGACGAATGGGGCCTGGGCGGCCGCTCGTTCGGCACCTGGGTCACCTGGTTCCTGCTCGGCGGCGACCTCTACACCGCGTACACCTTCGTCGCCGTCCCCGCGGCGATCTACGCGGCCGGTGCCGCCGGCTTCTTCGCGGTGCCGTACACGATCCTCGTGTACCCGCTGATCTTCACGTTCCTGCCGCGCCTGTGGTCGGTCTCGCACAAGCACGGGTACGTGACCACCTCCGACTTCGTGCGCGGGCGCTTCGGCTCCAAGGGCCTCTCGCTCGCGGTCGCCGTCACCGGCATCCTCGCCACCATGCCGTACATCGCGCTCCAACTGGTCGGCATCCAGGCCGTCCTGGACGTGATGGGCGTCGGCGGCGGCGAGGACACCAACTGGTTCATCAAGGACCTGCCGCTGCTGCTCGCCTTCGGCGTGCTGGCCGCGTACACGTACTCGTCCGGCCTGCGGGCGCCCGCGCTGATCGCGTTCGTCAAGGACGGACTGATCTACCTGGTGATCGCGGTCGCCATCATCTACATCCCGATCAAGCTCGGCGGCTTCGAGCAGATCTTCTCGGCGGCGGGCGACAAGTTCGACGCCGCGAACGAGGCGGCGGGCAAACCGGTCGCGGGGCTCGCACCCGGTTCCTCGGGCACCTGGACGTACGCGACACTCGCGCTCGGCTCCGCGCTCGCGCTGTTCATGTACCCGCACTCGATCACGGCGACGCTGTCCTCCAAGAGCCGCAACGTGATCCGCCGCAACACCACGATCCTGCCGCTGTATTCGCTGATGCTGGGCCTGCTCGCGCTGCTGGGCTTCATGGCCATCGCGGCCGGGATCAAGGTGCAGAACGGGCAGTTGGCGATCCCGCAGCTGTTCGAGGACATGTTCCCCGACTGGTTCACGGGCGTCGCGTTCGCCGCCATCGGCATCGGCGCGCTGGTCCCCGCGGCCATCATGTCGATCGCCGCGGCGAACCTGTTCACGCGCAACATCTACAAGGACTTCATCAAGCCGGACGCGACGGCCGCGCAGGAGACCAAGGTCTCCAAGCTGGTGTCGCTGCTCGTGAAGGTGGGCGCGCTGGCCTTCGTCCTGACCATGGACAAGACCGTCGCGATCAACTTCCAGCTGCTCGGCGGCATCTGGATCCTCCAGACCTTCCCGGCCCTCGTCGGCGGCCTGTTCACCCGCTGGTTCCACCGCTGGGCGCTGCTCGCCGGCTGGGCGGTCGGCATGGTGTACGGCACGCTCGCCGCGTACGGCGTCGCGTCGCCGACGCAGAAGCACTTCGGCGGCTCGTCGGCGGAGATCCCCGGCATCGGCCAGATCGGCTACATCGGCATGACGGCGTTCGTCCTCAACGTCGTCGTCACCGTCGTCCTGACCTTCGTCCTCAAGGCGTTCAAGGCCCCGGAGGGCGTCGACGAGACCTCGCCCGAGGACTACACGGCCGACGCGGGCGACAAGGGCGTCCAGGTCGACCTGCCGAAGGTCGGCGCGCAGGCGTCGGGCCACTAGGCACATACCGCTGAACGCTTCGGGCCCCTCCATCGCGGAGGGGCCCGAAGCATTTTCCGGAAACCGTTGCGACCACGGCCGGACGTCGCGTAACGATGGCGTCGTGATCAGAACAGTGCGCCCCGATGAGTACGCCGCGCTCGGCGAGTTGAGTGCCCGCGCCTACCTGGGCAGTGGCCTCCTCGCGTTCGGCGAGGACGACTGGTACGCCGCCGAACTGCGCGACGTCGAGAAACGCGCGCGGCAGGCCGAGGTGCTCGTCGCCGAGGGGCCGGAGGGCCGGGTCCTCGGCGGCGTCACCTACGTCCCCGCGCACGACCAGCCGTACGCGGAGGTCTCCCGCGCCGGCGAGGCCGAGTTCCGGATGCTCGCGGTCGACGTCGAGGCGCGCGGCAAGGGCGTCGGCGAGGCACTCGTGCGGGCCGTGATCGACCGGGCCCGCGCGGCGGGCAAGTCGGCGGTGGTGCTGCGCACCCAGCCGCTCGCGACCGCCTCGCACCGCCTCTACGAGCGGCTCGGCTTCACCCGGATCCCGGACCGCGACTGGGCCCCGATCCCGGAAGTGACGCTCCGCGCGTACGAGTTGAAGCTGGCGGCCGACTGAGACGGCGGGTGCACCAGAGGAACGCCGACACAACATATGGGGCTGACGCGAAAGCCCGACACAACATGTATGCTCGCTCTCGCTGTCACCACAGGGGAATCCGGTGCGAATCCGGAACTGTCCCGCAACGGTGTGCGTAGGCGTACAAAAACGCCCGCGCGAGTCCGATGACCTGTCGACGGCACGCCCGAGCCGTCCGGCCCGGGCGTCGACGACGTCCGGGCCTCGCGGAAAGGGCCGGTGGACGAGGGCCCGCCTTCGCGCGCCCGCGCTGCCACCTCCTCCCCGCAGGCCCCGAGCCGAGCGAGGGAGAGCCTCCACGTGACCATCGCGCCCGCCGAACCGGTCTCAGCCACCCCCCAGGACGGCCCGGGTGCAGCCCTGCTGCGCACCCTGACCGAGCTGACCGCCGACCTCCCCGACGCCGACCCCGGCAGAATCGCGGCGGCCGCGCTGCGCGGCCGTTCGGCGCGGGCCGATGAGGCGGAGCTGCGCGATCTCGCCACCGAGGCCGCGGCCGGGCTTATCTCCGAGGACCCCGCCTACTCCCGGCTCGCCGCCCGCCTGCTCACCCGCGCCATCGCCGCGGAGGCCGCCTCGCAGGGCGTCACGTCCTTCACCGAGTCGGTCGCCGTCGGCCACCGCGAGGGCCTGATCGCGGACCGCACCGCCGAGTTCGTACGGGTGCACGCGGCGCGCCTCGACGCGCTGATCGACGTCGCGGGCGACGACCGCTTCGGCTACTTCGGCCTGCGCACCCTGCACAGCCGCTACCTGCTGCGCCACCCGATCACCCGGCACGTGATCGAGACCCCGCAGCACTTCATGCTGCGCGTGGCGGCGGGCCTGGCGGAGGACGACTCCGTGCGCGCGCTGAAGGAGGTGGAGGCCCTCTACGGCCTGATGAGCCGCCTCGACTACCTGCCCTCCTCCCCCACCCTCTTCAACTCCGGCACCCGGCACCCCCAGATGTCGAGCTGCTACCTGCTCGACTCCCCGCTCGACGAGCTCGACTCGATCTACGACCGGTACCACCAGGTCGCCCGCCTCTCGAAGCACGCCGGCGGCATCGGCCTCTCGTACTCCCGTATCCGCAGCCGCGGTTCGCTGATCCGCGGCACGAACGGGCACTCCAACGGCATCGTCCCGTTCCTGAAGACGCTGGACGCCTCGGTGGCGGCGGTGAACCAGGGCGGCCGCCGCAAGGGCGCGGCAGCGGTCTATCTCGAAACCTGGCACTCCGACATCGAGGAGTTCCTGGAGCTGCGCGACAACACCGGTGAGGACGCGCGCCGCACCCACAACCTGAACCTCGCGCACTGGATCCCGGACGAGTTCATGCGCCGGGTGAACGCGGACGAGCCGTGGTCGCTGTTCTCCCCGGCCGACGTGCCCGAGCTGGTCGACCTGTGGGGCGCGGAGTTCGACGCCGCGTACCGCAAGGCCGAGGCCGACGGGAAGGCGCAGCGGACCATCCCGGCCCGCGATCTGTACGGCCGCATGATGCGCACCCTCGCCCAGACCGGCAACGGCTGGCTGACCTTCAAGGACGCCGCCAACCGCACCGCCAACCAGACGGCCGAGCCGGGCCACACGGTCCACTCCTCGAACCTCTGCACGGAGATCCTGGAGGTGACGGACGACGGGGAGACGGCCGTCTGCAACCTGGGATCCGTCAACCTCGGCTCATTCGTACGCGACGGCGACATCGACTGGGAGCGGCTCGACGAGACCGTCCGCACGGCCGTCACGTTCCTCGACCGCGTCGTCGACATCAACTTCTACCCGACCGACCAGGCGGGCCGCTCCAACGCCCGCTGGCGCCCGGTGGGCCTGGGCGCGATGGGCCTCCAGGACGTCTTCTTCAAGCTGCGCCTGCCGTTCGACTCGGCGGAGGCGAGGGCCCTGTCCACGCGGATCCAGGAGCGCATCATGCTCGCCGCGTACGAGGCGTCCGCCGACCTCGCCGAGCGCAACGGACCCCTTCCCGCCTGGGAGAAGACCCGTACGGCGCGCGGCGTGCTGCACCCCGACCACTACGACGTACAGCTGACGTGGCCGGAGCGCTGGGCCGCCCTGCGGGAACGTATCGCCGACGTCGGCATGCGCAACTCCCTGCTCCTCGCCATCGCGCCCACCGCCACGATCGCCTCGATCGCCGGCGTCTACGAGTGCATCGAGCCGCAGGTGTCCAACCTGTTCAAGCGCGAGACGCTGTCCGGCGAGTTCCTCCAGATCAACGGGTACCTCATCGACGAGCTGAAGAAGCTCGGCGTGTGGGACGCCCAGACCCGCGAGGCGCTGCGCGAGTCCAACGGCTCGGTGCAGGGCTTCACCTGGATCCCCGACGAGGTCCGCGCCCTGTACCGCACGGCGTGGGAGATCCCGCAGCGCGGCCTCATCGACATGGCGGCGGCGCGCACCCCGTTCCTCGACCAGGCCCAGTCCCTGAACCTCTTCATGGAGACGCCGACCATCGGCAAGCTCTCCTCGATGTACGCGTACGCCTGGAAGTCGGGCCTGAAGACGACGTACTACCTGCGCTCGCGCCCGGCGACGCGCATCGCGCGGGCGGCGGGCAACAGCACCGTCCCCGTACAGGCGGCCGACCCCGAGGCCGTCGCCTGCTCCCTGGAAAACCCCGAGTCCTGCGAGGCCTGCCAGTAATGACTGCTCCTACCGAGAAGAACCTGCTCGACCCGGGCTTCGAACTGACCCTGCGCCCCATGCGCTACCCGGACTTCTACGAGCGCTATCGCGACGCCATCAAGAACACGTGGACGGTGGAGGAGGTCGACCTCCACTCGGACGTCGCCGACCTCGCGAAGCTGTCGCCGGGCGAGCAGCACATGATCGGCCGCCTGGTCGCGTTCTTCGCGACGGGCGACTCGATCGTCGCGAACAACCTCGTGCTCACGCTCTACAAGCACATCAACTCCCCCGAGGCGCGCCTCTACCTGTCCCGCCAGCTGTTCGAGGAGGCCGTGCACGTCCAGTTCTACTTGACGCTGCTCGACACCTACCTCCCCGACCCGGAGGACCGGACGGCGGCGTTCGCGGCGGTGGAGAACATTCCCTCCATCCGCGAGAAGGCCCAGTTCTGCTTCAAGTGGATGGACTCCGTCGAGGAGATGGACCGCCTGGAGACGCAGGCGGACCGCCGCCGCTTCCTCCTCAACCTCATCTGCTTCGCGGCGTGCATCGAGGGCCTGTTCTTCTACGGGGCGTTCGCCTACGTCTACTGGTTCCGCAGCCGCGGCCTCCTGCACGGCCTGGCCACCGGCACCAACTGGGTCTTCCGCGACGAGACGATGCACATGAGCTTCGCCTTCGACGTCGTGGACACCGTCCGCAAGGAAGAGCCGGAACTCTTCGACGACGCGCTCCAGCAGCAGGTCACCGACATGCTGAAGGAAGCGGTCGAGGCCGAGCTGCAGTTCGGCCGTGACCTGTGCGGCGAGGGCCTGCCGGGCATGAACACCGACTCGATGCGCCAGTACCTGGAGTGCGTCGCCGACCAGCGCCTCCAGCGCCTCGGCTTCCCGCCGGTCTACGGCTCGGAGAACCCGTTCTCCTTCATGGAGCTCCAGGGTGTCCAGGAACTGACCAACTTCTTCGAGCGCCGCCCCTCTGCGTACCAGGTGGCGGTCGAGGGCTCGGTCGGGTTCGACGAGGACTTCTGACCGGGCCGGCCGGGGTGCTTCGGTGGGCGACGCATATTGAGATGCGCCGCCCACCGGCCCTTCGTCAGACTTGCGGGGCATGACAGCACCCCAGGTCGCAGACGAGGTCCTCGCCTACTACTCCACCCGCTTCGACGAGCACGCCCGGCTGGCATCCTCCGCCGCGGGCGTGCTCGAACTCGTCCGTACGCGGGAGCTGTTGCGGCGGCACCTGCCCGCCGCTCCCGCCTCCGTCCTCGACGTCGGCGGCGGACCCGGCGCACACGCCCGCTGGCTGGCCGGGGACGGGTACCGCGTCCATCTCGTCGACCCCGTGGAGCGGCACGTACGGGAGGCGGCGCACGCCGGGTGCACGGTCGAGCTGGGCGATGCCCGGGCGCTGAGCTGCGCCGACTCCTCGTGCGACGTCGTGCTGCTGCTCGGGCCGCTGTACCACCTGCCCGAACGGGCGGACAGGGAGCGGGTGTTGGCCGAGGCGATGCGGGTCGTGCGGCCCGGCGGGCTCGTCGTGGCCGCCGGGATCCAGCGGTTCGCGGCGCTGTTCGACCACGCCTCACTGGGGCGGCTGCACCTCGACGGGCGCGAGGAGCGGTCGGGGCGGGTGCTCGCGACCGGGAGGAACGAGGGGCGGGAGTTCACCTTCGCCTACTTCCATCGTGCCGAGGAGCTGGCGGCGGAGGTGCGGGGCGCCGGGTTCGCCGGCACCCGGCTGTACGGGGTGGAGGGGCCCGCCGACTCGGTGCTGAAGGCCGCCGAGGCCGCCACCGGGCGGCAGGTCCCCGAGGAGTCCGAGCTGTTCGCCTCGGCGTTGGCGGCCGCGCGGCTCGCCGAGGCGCATCCGGAGCTGGTCGTCGCCAGTTCGCATGTGCTGGCCCTCGGGCACAAGCCCGGTCAGGCCGCCTTCTCGTAGCGGGTGGCGCGGCCCTGCGGGTCGCGGGCCGCGGCGGCCTTCAGCTGCCGGTCGATGCGGCGGTCGTGGACCATCCCGTACAGGGACGGGGCGGCCAGGAGGAGGAAGACGAAGAGGACGGCGAGGTAGTTCAGTGCTGTGTTCATGCCCTCTACTGTCCGCCGGTTCGGCGGCACGCGGCAGTGGCAGGACTGACACTGACCCTCGAATTGCTGCCACGTCTGCGGCACACTGGCAGACATGCTGAAAAACGTGGCCGCCGTGCTGCTGGACGGCGTGCATCCCTTTGAACTCGGCGTCGTGTGCGAGGTGTTCGGCCTCGACCGGAGCGACGCCGGGCTGCCCGTGTACGACTTCGCTGCCGTCTCCACCGAGGGGCCCTCGCTCACCACGCACGTGCCCGGCATGACGGTCTCCACCCCGTACGGCCTCGAACGGCTCGCGGAGGCCGACCTCATCACGATCCCCTCGGCGGGGCGGCGGTTCGGCCAGTACCCGCCGGAGCTGCTCGACGCGCTGCGGCAGGCGGTCGACCGGGGCGCGCGCGTGCTCAGCCTCTGCGCGGGGGTGTTCGTCCTCGGCGAGGCCGGGCTGCTCGACGGCCGCCGGTGCGCGGTGCACTGGCGGTACGCGCGCGAGCTCGCCGTCAGCTATCCGCGCACCCGCGTCGACCCCGACGTGCTGTACGTCGACGAGGGCCCGGTCATCACCTCCGCCGGCACGGCCGCGGGCATCGACGCCTGCCTGCACATCGTGCGGACCGAGCACGGCGCCGAGGTCGCGAACGCCATCGCCCGCCGGATGGTCGTGCCGCCGCACCGGGACGGCGGGCAGGCCCAGTTCGTGGAGCGCCCGCTGCCGGCGACGCGCTGCGACACCGTGGGCGAGGTGCTGTCCTGGATGGAGCGGCACCTGGACGAGCCGGCCACCGTGGAGGAGCTCGCGGCGCGGGCCCACATGTCGCCGCGTACCTTCGCCCGGCGCTTCCAGCAGGAGACGGGCACGACGCCGTACCGCTGGCTGCTGCGCCAACGGGTGCTGCTCGCGCAGGAGTTGCTGGAGCGCACGGACGAGACGGTGGACGCGATCGCCGCGCGCGCCGGGTTCGGCAACGCGGCGGCGATGCGCCACCAGTTCATGAAGGCGCTGGGCACGACGCCCAACGCCTTCAGGAGGACGTTCCGGGTGCGGCTCGCCTCCTAGGAGCCGGACCCCGGAGGTCAGCCGCGGGCCCGCACCCGCAGGTTCCCGTTCTTGGGCCCGATGGTGATGCCCAGCTTCGCCACCGACTCCGTCTCGGGGACCTGCTCGAACCGCCACCGGGACACCAACGTGCCCAGGATCAGGGAGAGTTCGACCATGCTGAAGTGATCGCCCGGGCACTTGCGGTTGCCGGTGCCGAACGGCTGGTGCGCCACGCTCGCCACGTCCGTGACCCGCCCCGGCAGCCACCGGTCGGGGTCAAAGACGTCCACGTCGTCGAAGGAACGCGGGTCGTGCTGCATCGCGTACGGGCTGTAGACGATGTCCGTGCCTGCCGGAATGCGATACCCGCCGAGCTCCGTATCGGCCGCCGATATGCGCGTGAATATCCACACGCTGGGACGAATACGCATCGACTCGGTCAGGAGATTCCGCATATATGCGAGTTTCCCGAGGTCACCGAAAGCCACCTGCCTGCCACCACCGGTAGCGGATTCAACCTCTTCGTACAACCGGCTTTCGTGGTCGGGGTGTTCCGCGAGCAGTCCGAGCGTCCATGCCAGCGTCTTGGAGACATTCTCGCCGCCGGCCAACAGGAGGGCCAGAACCTGATCGTGGATCTCTTGGTCGGTGACCGCTTCACCGTCATCGTCGTGCGCCTCGAGCAATGCCGCGAGAAGGTCCCCGGTGTCGATTCCCTCGGCCGCCTGAGCCCTTCGCTCGACGATGATCTCGTCGACCATGCGGTGCAATTCGGCCATCGCCCGCTCGAAACGCCGATTGGCCGGCAGCGGCAGCCGGTACAGCGGCCCGAAGGACAGGATCATCCGCCGGTACATGCCCGCGAAGACCGTGCCCATCGTCTCGCCGAGGCGGTCCGAGCGGTCGTCCTCCGCGTCGATGTGCAGCATGGCGCGGGCCGTGATCCGGGCCGCCAGGCGGAACATCTCGGCGTTGATGTCGACGGTCTGCCCGTCCTGCCAGCGGTCGGCCGTCGCCTGTGCCTCCTCCGCCATCAGCGTGGCGTAGTCGGCCATCCGCTCGGCACGGAACGCGGGCTGGATGGCGCGGCGCTGGCGCCGGTGCTTCGGCCCGTTGCTGCTCGCCACGCCCTCGCCGAGCAGCACCTCAAGGGCGTCCCACATCGCGCCGCCTATGAGGAAGTCCGGGCTCTTCAGGAGCTTCTCGACCAGTACGGGGTCGCAGACCGCGAAGACCGTCTTGGGGCCGAGCTTCAGCCGGACCACGTCGCCGCCGTCCCGCAGCCGGGTCAGGAAGGCGAGCGGGTCGCGGAGCATCTGGGGGGCGTGGCCGAGCAGCGGCGCGCCGCCGGGCGCGAGCGGCGGCAGCGACGCTCCCGCCTGGCCGGGCGCCGGGGGCGGCAGCGTGGATTCCACGGTCATGCGCACTCACCTGCCTGTTCGGGGACCCCGTCGGGGATCCGGTGGGGGGCCTGCCTCGGGACGCGGCCCGCGCCGGGCCCGGCATCGATGCCGACCGGCTCGTCGCTGACGTACGGCGGATTGCTGCGGTCCTCCCAGTCGTCGACCTGATAGCGGCCCGATTCGTGGTGGAACCAGTAGACGGAACTGAACCAGTTCCGCATGTTCTCCAGACATGACCTCATGGCGACGGAGAGGTCCTTGCCCTTTTCTCCGAGCGTCTCCACGCCGTTCGCGATGTTCTCGACCTCGATTTCCGCCTCAAGGAAGTCGTCGACACATCCGATTACCCGCCGCCGCACTTCCGCGGCGGCTTCGTCGACGGAAAGCCCCTCGTGTTCGATGAGGCTTATCCCGAGGTTGTGGAATTCGTTGCCCGCGAGTTCCTTGGGGAGCGAACACAGGTCGTTGTACCAGGCCGAGAAGTCCTGCACGGCAAGTGCCGCGCGCATGAACGCCGGCGTTTTCCGCACCCATGCCGGGAGTTCGTACTGCGCCGTCGCCTCGAGCAGGTCAATCCAAATCCAGTGCGCGAAGGTCTGCCGGCGCAACTCTATGTACGCGTCGACGCCGGGCACGGTCCCCGTCGTCCGGTTCCTGAACTCCTGGTCGTACGCGTCGATCACCGGGTGGAAGTGCCGTGCGAACCGCACGTTCCAGCTCCGGCTCAGCGAGCCGTAGAACCGCTGGAGGCAGTCGGCGAACCCCGCGACCAGCGGATCCCTGTGGTCCAGATGGAGCTCGGGCGCCTCGGTCGCCGCGTGCAGCTGGGCGACGAGCCGCCGCCAGTTGTCCGCGCGGCCGTGGATCACGTCGCGGTCGTGCCGGTCGTCCCAGGCGAAGAACCACGCGCTGTAGTCGCTGATCGTCGCGAGCAGTTCGTCCGGCGCGCCGATGTAGTAGCCCGCGACCAGGTCCGAATAGCAGAGATCGTCGGCATACTTGGCCACCTTGTCGGGCGGCATGAGCCCCATTTCCAGGAGCCAGGACCTGGTCCTTCCCTGGAGCTTCGGCCAATACGGGTGCAGCCGACGAGGAAACCCACCCTCGATCACCGGAAGCGCCACAGCCGCCGGAACCGACGTATGTGAGAAAGCAGGCACGTAGTAACCCCTCTCTGTGGCCTGCGGCGCGCGCCTCCCGCTGTGCCGGTCGCGCGCCGTCGTGTAACCCCGCGCTTTCTATTCAGCACCATAACTGACCGCCGTGGGAACGGATTTGCTCCCCTCACTACCCCACACTTCCCGATTCTTCACGCGCATGACCGGATTCGGGCGGTACGCGACCGGGCCCCGCGCCCCCTGCCCGCACATGCGAACGGCGCCCGGACGGAGGTCACTTCCGTACCGGACGCCGCTTGACGCCTCAACTCCCCCACGGGGGAGGTCAGTTGCTCAGGCGTTGGGGACCACCGGGTAACGCGGCGTCCCCTCCTCCATCTGCTTCAACGCGCCCTTGCGCTCCCGCTTCGACAGCCGGTCGATGTAGAGGTACCCGTACAGGTGGTCCGTCTCGTGCTGCAGGCAGCGCGCGAAGTAGCCGGTGCCGCGCACCGTGATCGCGTTGCCCTTCTCGTCCCGGCCGTCGACCACCGCGTAGTCGGGGCGCGCGAGTTCGGCGTACGCCGTCGGCACGGACAGGCAGCCCTCGTTGGAGTCGTCGAGGCGCCGCTGCTCGGCGGGCAGCTCGCGCAGGACGGGGTTGCAGACGACGCCGGTGTGCCGCACGCCGTCGTCGTCCGGGCAGTCGTACACGAAGACCTTCAGGTCCACGCCGATCTGGTTCGCGGCGAGGCCCACGCCCTCGGCGGTGTGCTGGCTGGCGAACATGTCGTCGACGAGCTTCGCCAGCTCGTCGTCGAACGCGGTGACGTCCTTGCACTCCTTGTGCAGCACCGGGTTCCCGACGACGGTGATCGGCCGCGACGTGCCGCGCTCCCGGTACGCCGCCTCCCGCGCCTCACAGTCCTCGCTGTCGACGACAAACCCCTCGTCATCCACGGGAAGCACGCCGGCGTGCTGCTGATCGGTGTCCTGCTGAGCCATGGGGGACGAAAGCCTTCCTGGGAAACAAGGGGGTCGAACCCTTACAGGGTACGGGGGCCCCTAGGGGCGCGGGGAACTGCGCAATCTTTTCGGGGGGTCTGGGGGCGCAGCCCCCAGGGACGGGACGGGAAGGGGCGGAGGGGGCGACCCCAAGAACGCACCCCGCGCCTAACAGACCTCTTCGAGATCCCGCCAGTCACGGGAGTCCGGCGAATCCGCCACCCACCCGTCGAGCAGCCCCCGCACCAGAGAGGCCGGCGCAGCCACCCCGCACTCCCGCTCCGGCACCCACAGCTGCCCGTCGGTCCGGTGCCCGAGCGGCCCCGGATGCCCCGGCTCGCTGTGGTCGTGCGGGTCGAGGTGCGTGCCGTCCCCCTCGTCGGACGGCATCCGCGACTCCGAGCACGTCCGGCAGAGCAGCCGTACGGAGGACGACCAGTCCTCGGCGGCGAAGCCCGCGTCGGCGGCGAGCCGCTCCAGCGCGTCCCGGTCGTCCTCGGTGGCGGCCTCGAGGAGCACCACCCAGGTGGGGACCGGCGAGGGCGCCCACAGCTCGATCTCGTCGAAGACCGGGTACGAGTGCCCGGCCGCCGTGGTCCGCTCCCCGTGCGGGACGCCGTCGTGCAGCACGACCTCGCCCCAACGCCGCCCGGACGACGGCAGCGGGATGGAGAGCAGCTCGATGCGCGCGGGGTCGAGTCTGCGCCCCCACACGACCTCCGCCTCGCCCTCCGGGGAGAGCCGCACGGCGGCGCTCCCGAGGTCCATCCCGGTCGGCTCCCCGGCAGCGGCGGCGCCGCCGGGCACCTTCAGCCCGTACGCCTGCCAGGCCCTGCGGGCGAGCGGCCAGTCCTGGAGGGCGGTGGCCGCGATGCCCACGTTCCACCAGTCCGGTGCCCCGCCCTCCTTCTCGAGCAGGGCGACGGCCCGCAGGCCCGTGGTGCGGGCCTGCTCCCAGTCGTGCCGGAACTTGTGCAGCAGCGCGAGGTTGAACCAGGACTCCGACAGCCAGGGCTCCAGGTCGGCGGCCCGCGTGAGCAGCGCTCCCGCGTCCTCGTACCGGCCGTCGCCGATCAGCGTGAACGCGCGATCCGTGGCCTGCCGCCAGGAGGCGGAGGGCCGGTGCCGTCCCTTGCCGAAGATCCTCACGATTCCCGCCTGCCGATACTCGAGGCCTGTGCCCCCGGACGCCGAGTCTTCCGCGTGCCTTGCATGTACTGCCCTGCGTTTTCTGCCTTGCTTCGCATCCAACCACGTACGGTCGCAACGCCGCTCATTACCCATGGGTTACCCAACCGACCCTAGGCTCAGACCGGGCGTGCAGACCACTCTGGCCAGCGCTTCCACGACCTCCGGCTGGTAGTCCCTGCCCGTGGCCAGACGCAGGCTCTCCAGGGCCCTGAGCGGCCCCTGTGGTCCCTGTTCCCTCGCCATCTCGTCGTACGCGTTCGCTGTCCGCACAATCCGGGCGGTGAGCGGCTGCTCGCGGTACGGGTCGGCCTGCCGCTCGACCACCACGGCCACCTGGGTGTCCACCCCGGTCTGGCGGACGACGGCGCCGCCGAGGAGGGCTATCCGGCGCTGCTGAGCGGGCGGCAGCGCGGCGGTGGCGCCCTCGGCCACCGGGTCGACGAGCGAGAGCTGCCCGATGTCGTGCATCAGCGCCGCGTACTCCAGGACCGACAGGTCCGGCTGGGAGAGCCCCAGGTCGCGGCCGACGGCCCGGCTGAGCGCGGCGACCCGGCGGGCGTGCCCGTGCGGGGTGTAGCCGGCGATCTCGGTGGCGCGGGCCAGTGAGGTGATGGTCTGCCGGTACGTGGCCTTGACCACGGCGTACCGGCGGAACGCCAACTGGGTGAGCAGCAGCGGCAGGCTGATCAGGGGCAGCGCCCACAGCCCGGCGACGGCGACGGCGAGCGCCATGACGGCCCCCGTCGCGCACACGGCCGAGCCGATGCCGAGCATCGCCCGCAGCTCGTCGCGCAGCAGCGGGCCGAACGGCCAGCGCGTCCTGGCGTGCGCCATGGCGGCGGCGAGCACGGCGTCGCACAGCGCGGTCAGCACCAGGAGCGCGACGATCAGCAGCGCGTAGGAGGCCCCGTCCCCGAACCACTTCGCCAACACGCCTTCGTTGTAGAGCGGTTGGAAGCAGACGGCGGCGAACGCGACGGTGAGCACGCGCCGGGCCACATGGTCGAGCGAGGCACCCTTGCCGCGTGCCACGTGCGGTATGCAGCCGACGAGCGTGCCCGCGACGACGATCGCGACGACCTGCAAGGTGCCGTGGTGCGTGGGCCGCCCCGCGACCTCCCCGAGCAGTGCGTACGCGAGCGCCCCCGCGGCCCCGAGCGGCGCGGCCTCCCGGTCCTCGGCGCCGCCCCACCGGGCCAGCTCCCCCACGGCGACGAGCACCCCGAACGCCAGCGCGTTCCCCCGGTCGACGACGCCGTGCCACACGGTGTCCCCGAGCGCCACGGAGGCGACCGCCACGGCGGTCCCGAACACCACGACGAGCAACCCGGGCACCCGGCGCGCCCTGGGCGGGCCGGCCCTTTCGGCGCGGTGCTCCGGATCGGCCCCCGTCACCGGGACGCCGCCGGCGGGACGGCGACGCCCTGCGGACGAGGCGCGGGCACCACCGCCTCGTCCGCCGTCACCACGGGATGCCACCCGTCCCGCTCAAGGACCTTCACCAGCGCTCCCACCATCACCGGGTCGAACTGCGATCCGGCACACCGCTCCAGCTCCGCCAGCGCCACCGGGACCGGCCGCGCCCGCGAATACGTACGCGTGGACGTCATCGCGTCGAACGCGTCCGCCACCGCCACCACCCGAGCGAACTCCGGAATCTGCGCCCCGGCGAGACCGTACGGGTATCCGCTCCCGTCGAGCCGCTCGTGGTGGTGCAGGATCGCCGCCCGCGCCTCACCGAGGAACGCGATCCCGCGCACCATCTCGTGCCCGTACTCCGGATGCAGCTGAATGACCTCGCGCTCCTCGGGTGTCAGTGGCCCGTCCTTCCGCAACAGCCGTGTGGGCACGCCGAGTTTCCCCACGTCGTGCAGGATCCCGGCGAACCGCAAAGCCTCCACCCGCTCGCCCGCCATGCCGAGCTCGCGGGCGATCAGCATCGACGCCTGCCCGACCCGCTCACTGTGCCCGCGCGTGTACCCGTCCTTGATGTCGACGGCCTGCACGAGCGCCCGGATCGTGGCCTGGTGGGCCGAGCTCTCGCGCTGGTACTGGGCGAACACCCAGCAGGAGATGTACATCGGCAGAAGCACGAGCAGGGCGGCGATCGGGCCGTACGAACTCGTCCACATCGTCGCCATCACCAGACCGGCGAGCCCGTGCGCGGCCACCGGCGCCAGCATCCGCAGGAAGAGCCCGCGCCAGGCGCTGCGCGGCGGCACCCGCTCCGCGGTGGCGAGCACGCCCCCGTCGAGCACGGTGAGGACGGCGCAGAACGCGAGGACCGCGGCGCCCGCGGGCGCGAGCGCGTACGGGAACCGGGGATCGGCGACCGCGGCGGGGCCGCCGAGCGCGCCGAAGACCCGCGCCGCGGCCCAGCAGGCGAGGGCGAGTTGGGCCGCGCGCCACACCTTGCGCAGCCATGCGGGCCGCCGCTCGACGGAGGCGAGCAGGGCACCGGGCAGGGCGACGAGCGCGGCGGCGGCCGGCGGCAGCAGAAACGCCCCGGCGAGCAGGACGGGAAAGAAGGTGCCCATTCCCCTGGGCGCGCGCCGCCCGACGAGCCGGCAGCGGCCGAGCTGCTCACACCCCGCGTAGAGGAGCGCGAGCAGGGCGACACCGGGCCACCAGGTGGCGGCGGAGAAGGCGGGCGCGGCGCAGACCGCGGCGACACCGGCGGTCAGGAGCACATACGCGCGGGCCACAGGCGGAACCGACCGCATGCCCCAACTCCCTCCCCAAGGCGTCCAGTTCAGGGAGGATAGGACGTGCGGGAAGGCGCTCGCGGGGCATCGCGGGGATTGCCGGGGCCGCGGGCCCCGGATTCGCACGATCGGGTGAACGGGGCCTCGAAGTGCCCCGCCGACCGGCTCAGGCGAGCGGGTTGCCCATGCCCTCTTCGGGCGTGGCCTGGCCGGAGCGGATCACTTCGATCCGGCCCATGACCTTGGCCCGCAGATCGGTGGGCACGTCGTCATGACCGCAGCACCGCTTCACCAGCTTCTTCACGGCCTGCTCCAGGCCGTACTTCTCCAGGCACGGGGAGCACTCCTCGAAGTGCACCTCGAACTTGGTGCAGTCGCTGTCCGGCATCTCGTGGTCGAGGAACTCGTAGAGATGGTCGAGGACTTCACTGCAGTCCGTCTCGTGCGGCTCTCCGCAGCTCATGAGCCCGAGCCTTTCGCTTCGTTCGCCTGACCGGCACCGGCCGGGACGAGCCCGCGGTCACGGGCGTAGTCCTCGAGCATGCCGCGCAACTGGCGACGGCCACGGTGCAGCCGGGACATCACCGTACCGATAGGTGTTCCCATGATGTCCGCGATCTCCTTGTACGCAAAGCCCTCTACGTCCGCGAGATAGACCGCGATGCGGAATTCCTCGGGGATCGCCTGCAGCGCCCGCTTCACGTCCGAGTCGGGCAGGTGGTCGAGCGCCTGCGACTCGGCGGAGCGCAGACCGGTCGACATGTGCGACTCGGCCCGGGCCAGCTGCCAGTCCTCGATCTCCTCGGCGGCACTGCGCTGGGGCTCGCGCTGCTTCTTGCGGTACGAGTTGATGAAGGTGTTGGTCAGGATCCGGTAGAGCCACGCCTTGAGGTTCGTGCCCTCACGGAACTGGTGGAACGAGGCGTACGCCTTCGCATAGGTCTCCTGCACCAGGTCCTCGGCGTCGGCCGGGTTGCGCGTCATGCGCAGGGCCGCCGAGTACATCTGGTCGAGGAACTCCAGCGCGTCCCGCTCGAAGCGCGCGTTGCGCTCGGTGGCGCTCTCCCCGTTCCCGGGGCTCTCGGGGCGCTCCTCCGCCTGGCCGTGCTCGGTCCCTGCGTCGGTCCCTGTGACCGGACCCACCTCCTCAAGCGATGTCGCGGGGACGAACGAGACCCCGCTCGAATCGGAGGATAGACGACGATCCGGTCCGCCCGCCGCCCGAACAGAAGCGGTCTTGGCCGCGCTCAGCACGCTCCACTCCAGGTCAGGAGCGGTGGCACGGCTGGGGCAAGCGACTGAACCCATGCGGCGGACTTCCTCTCGTACGAACTCTGTGCACCGACAGTCCGCACAACAGCAGTCCCGGCCTCAACATTCCCGGCCCCTGGACAAGTGATCCGGTCCACTTAGACGAGTGATCCGGTCCACTTCGTGACCGCGTCGGTGATGACGGCGAGGGCCTCGTCCTGGGTGATGTCCGCGCGCTTCGGAACGGCGAAGCCATGGTCCCCGAAGGGGACTTCGACGAGCTCGTACGCGCCCCGCTCCGGGAACTCCGCGGGCTTTCCGAACGGGTCGTTGCCGCCCTGGACGACGAGGGTGGGCACGCCCGCGCCGAGGAGTTCGTCCGCACGGGACTTCTCCGGCTTGCCGGGCGGGTGCAGCGGGAAGCTGAGCGCGAGGACGGCGGCGGCGCCGAGCTCCCCCGCGGTGCGGCAGGCGACGCGGGCGCCCGCGCTGCGGCCTGCGGCGATCACCGGGAGGCCGGGCTTCTCCAGGGCGGGCCAGATCCCGCGCCACCCCGTGTCGAGCGTCTTCGGCGCGGGCGCGAGCTTCTTCCCCGCGACGCGCCAGGGCTGCTCGACGAGCGCGACGGTCACTCCGTGGGCGGGCAGGGCGGCGGCGAGGGCCTGGAGGTCGCGGGCCTCGATACCGCCGCCGGCGCCGTGGCTCGCGGCCAGGACCAGTTTCGGCTTCTTGGCGGCGTGCCAGGTGATGCGGGCGTCGCCGGTTTCGGTGGGGACGAGTTCAGTGGTGCTGGTCACCCGGCCATCGTGCACCGTGGGCGCCGCCTAGAACAGCGTCCCCTCCTCGGGTCCCTCCAGTTCCTTGAGCAGCTCGGGACCGTTGTTGCGCACATTGCTCACCGCCGTGGACACGGGATACGCCCGCATCAGCCCCTCCGGAGGAGGGGCCAGGAGCGTGCGCAGGTCCTCGACGTCCGTGCGGGCCGGGTCCAGCCAGTCGTCCCACCGGTCCGGCGTCAGCATCAGCGGCATCCGGGGGTGGATGTCGGCGAGCGTGCGCGGACCGTCCTGCGGGGCGACACCGAGCGGCGCGGTCTCCGCCTCCGTGGTGATCACGGAGCACGTCACCCACCAGGCGAGCGGGTGCTCGTCCGGGAGCGTGCGGTCGTGCCAGAACTCGTAGAGCCCCGCCATCGCGAAGACCGAGCCGTCCGCGGGCGTCACGAAGTACGGCTGCTTGCGGGGCCGCTTCTTCTTGCCCTCGACCTCCAGGTCGCGCTCGGCGGCCGCGGTCACCCACTCGTAATAGCCGTCGGCGGGCAGGATGCAGCGCCGCGTGGTGAAGGCCCGGCGGTACGAGGGCTTCTCGTGTACGGTCTCGGCCCGCGCGTTGATCATGCGGGCGCCGCCCTCCGGGGTCTTGGACCACGACGGGACGAGGCCCCACTTGAGCTTGCGCAGCTGGCGAACCGGACGCCGGTCGTCGGCGTCTTTCACCGGGCGGTCGAGGACCGCGTAGACCTCCTTGGTGGGAGCCACATTGAAGTCGGCCTCATAGGCCTCCTCCGGCTCCCACTTCTCGATCTCAAAGATTCCTGCGAGATCCTCGGGCCTGCGACTCGATGCATAACGTCCGCACATACGTGCCACAGTGCCAGATGCCGACCCGCCACCGAACCCGAACGGGAGCAGCCGAAACACATGGACGCCAGCCTCTGGGACCGGATCTTCGGGACCCAGTCCGACCCCGACCAGTGGGTGACGATCGCCACGGCCGTCGTCGCGCTCGCCGCGATCGTCCCGCACACCGTCTGGCGGCTCACCCGTAACGCCATCACGATCGCCCACGAGGGCGGCCACGGCCTGATCGCGCTCCTCATGGGCCGCAAGCTGGACGGCATCCGGCTGCACTCCGACACCAGCGGCCTCACGGTCAGCCGGGGCAAGCCGACCGGGCTCGGCATGGTCCTCACCGCGGCCGCCGGGTACACGGCCCCGCCGCTGCTCGGCCTCGGCGGCGCGGCGCTGCTCTCCGAGGGGCACATCACCCTGCTGCTGTGGCTGGCCACGGCGCTGCTCGTGGTGATGCTGGTGATGATTCGGAACGCGTACGGGGCGCTGACCGTGGTCGTCACCGGCGGCGCCTTCGTCCTCGTCTCCTGGCTCACGGGTCCGCAGGTCCAGGCCGCCTTCGCGTACACGGTCGTCTGGTTCCTGCTCCTCGGCGGCGTACGCCCCGCCTTCGAGCTGCAGCGCAAGCGCCGCAGGGGAGGCGCGGGAGACTCCGACGCCGACCAGCTCTCGCGCCTCACGCACGTCCCCGCGGGCATGTGGCTGTTTTTCTTCCACGCCGTCTCACTGTGCTCACTGATCGGCGGGGGCCGCTGGCTGCTGGGGCTGTGAGCAGGTGCCTTCCCGGGGGCCGACTAGAGTTGGGGCATGACCACGAACCCGGCCCACACCGCCCTCTGGCCCGCCCCTCTCGCGAGCGGAGCCGTCGACGCGACTGTTCAGGTGCCGGGGTCCAAATCCGTCACCAACCGGGCGCTCGTGCTCGCCGCGCTCGCCGCGGAGCCGGGCTGGCTGCGCCGCCCGCTGCGCTCCCGCGACACGCTGCTGATGGCCGCCGCGCTGCGCGAGATGGGCGTGGGCATCGAAGAGGGCGTGGGTCCCGACGGGTCCGGTGAGGCGTGGCGCGTCATCCCGTCCGGCCTTCGGGGGCCCGCCACGGTCGACGTCGGCAACGCCGGCACCGTGATGCGCTTCCTGCCGCCGGTCGCCTCGCTCGCCGACGGCCCGATCCGCTTCGACGGCGACCCCCGTTCGTACGAGCGTCCCCTGCACGGCGTGATCGACGCGTTGCGCGCGCTCGGCGCCCGGATCGACGACGAGGGACGCGGCGCGCTTCCGCTGACGGTGCACGGCGGGGGCGCCCTTGAGGGCGGCCCGGTCGAGATCGACGCCTCGTCGTCCTCCCAGTTCGTGAGCGCCCTGCTGCTGTCGGGTCCGCGCTTCAACCAGGGCGTCGAGGTCCGGCACACGGGCTCGGCGCTGCCCTCCATGCCGCACATCCGGATGACGGTCGACATGCTGCGCGCGGTCGGCGCCCAGGTCGACACCCCGGAGTCGGGCGGCGAGGCGAACGTGTGGCGGGTCACCCCCGGTGCCCTGCTCGGCCGGGACATCACCATCGAGCCGGACCTCTCGAACGCCCAGCCGTTCCTGGCCGCGGCCCTGATCACCGGCGGCAAGGTGACGATCCCGGACTGGCCGGAGCACACCACGCAGCCCGGCGACGCGCTGCGCGACATCTTCACGCGGATGGGCGGCGCCTGCGAACTGACCGAGCGCGGGCTCGAGTTCACCGGCTCCGGCAGCGTGCACGGCCTCGACGTCGACCTGAGCGAGGTCGGCGAGCTGACCCCCGGCATCGCCGCCGTGGCCGCCCTGGCCGACTCCCCGTCCACCCTGCGCGGCGTCGCCCACCTGCGGCTGCACGAGACGGACCGCCTTGCCGCCCTCACCAAGGAGATCAACGAGCTGGGCGGTGACGTGACGGAGACCGCCGACGGTCTGCACATCCGCCCGCGCAAGCTGCACGGCGGGATCTTCCACACGTACGACGACCACCGCATGGCGACCGCTGGCGCGATCATCGGCCTCGCGGTCAAGGACGTACAGATCGAGAACGTGGCGACCACCGCGAAGACGCTGCCGGACTTCCCCGACATGTGGGCCGCGATGCTCGGGACCGACCGGGCGTAGGGGCACACCGCGATGCGCCGCTACGGCAAGCACACCGACGAGGACGACATCCGCCAGCGCCCGAACCGCAAGGGCAACCGGCCGCGGAGCAACATCCGTCCCAAGCACGAGGACGCGGCCGAGGGCATGGTCCTCACGGTCGACCGCGGCCGCCTCACCGTCCTCATCGACGACGTCGCCGTGACCGCGATGAAGGCCCGTGAGCTGGGCCGCAAGGCGGCGGTCGTGGGCGACCGGGTCTCCGTCGTCGGCGATCTGTCCGGCAAGAAGGACACCCTCGCGCGCATCGTCCGCATCGAGGGGCGCAGCTCCCTGCTGCGGCGCACGGCGGACGACGACGACCCGTACGAGCGGGTGGTCGTCGCCAACGCCGACCAGCTGGCCATCGTCACCGCGCTCGCCGACCCCGAGCCGCGCCCGCGCATGATCGACCGCTGCCTGGTGGCGGCGTTCGACGGCGGCCTCACTCCGCTCCTCGTCCTGACGAAGTCGGACCTGGCCCCGCCGGACAAGATGCTCGAGCTGTACGGGGCGCTCGACATCCCGTACGTCGTCACGAGCCGCGCGGAGCTGGAGGACGGCACGGCCGTGGAGCGGGTGCGCGAGCAGCTCGACGGGAAGATCACGGCGTTCGTCGGGCACTCCGGCGTCGGAAAGACGACGCTGGTCAACGCGTTGGTGCCGGACGACCAGCGGCGTACGACAGGGCATGTCAACGCGGTCACGGGCCGCGGCCGGCACACCACGACCTCGGCCCTCGCCCTGCCGCTGTCGGGGGACGCGGGCTGGGTGATCGACACGCCCGGCGTGCGGTCGTTCGGACTGCACCACGTGGACCCCTCGCGCGTCATCCACGCCTTCCCGGACCTGGAGCCGGGCACGGAGAACTGCCCGCGCGCGTGCAGCCACGACGAGCCGGACTGCGCCCTGGACGCCTACGTGGAGGAGGGGCACGCGGATCCGGCCCGGCTGTACTCGCTGCGCCGGCTCCTCGCGACACGGGAGCGCAGGGAAGGCGACTGAACTCGCGCTTGTTTGCTGCCTCGCCGCACAGGTAAGGGCATAATCGCACCAAGCCGGACGCAAGATCGCAGACATTCAGAGATCAGTGGAACGCGGGAGGCACAAGGACATGGCGTGGCTGCTGGTCATCGTCGCGGGGATCCTGGAGACCGGGTTCGCCGTCTGCCTGAAGCTCTCCCACGGCTTCACCCGGCTGTGGCCGACGGTCGCGTTCGCCGCGTTCGCCCTCGGCAGCTTCGGGCTCCTCACGCTCTCCCTGAAGAAGCTCGACGTGGGGCCCGCGTACGCGGTGTGGACCGGCATCGGCGCGGCCGGCACGGCGATCTACGGCATGGTCTTCCTCGGCGACATGGTCTCGGTCCTCAAGATCGTCTCGATCAGCCTGGTGATCGCGGGCGTCATCGGCCTGCAGCTGTCGGGGTCCGCGCACTGAGCACGGCCGTTCCTGCCCGTGCGTGCGTTTCACGGGCGTGCCTACCGGCGTACGACCTCGCGCACCAGCCGCGCGACCCCGCCCTCGCCCGGCGGCGCCAGCACGCACGACAAGGCGAGCCGCACCGCCACCTCGCAGTCCCGCGCCAGCGCCTCCGCCTCGCCCTTCGCCGCCCCCGGCACCCCGAGCGCGGCCACGCTCCGGTCCCGCACGGCGACCACGAAGTCGCCCGGCGCCGGCAGCGGTCCGTCCGCCCTGCGCTGCGCGGGCACGGACGAGGAGGACGGCACGGCGGACAGCGTCGGCGAGGGCAGCCGCTCGCTCCAGCACCCGGTGAGCGCGGCCCGCACGAGCGGGTTGCGCCGCGTGCTGGCGACGGTCCACTCGGCCACGGAGTCGAGCCCGCCCTCCTTCAACGCCCGGTCCACGCCCGCGAGATACGCGTCGGCCTCCCGCCGCACGAGGGCGCGCGCGAGCCCTTCCTTGCTGCCGAACTCGTTGTAGAGGGTCTGCCGGGAGACCCCGGCGACCGCCGCCACGTCGACCATGCGCACCGCGCCCCAAGGTCGCCGCGCGAGCGCCGTATAGGCCGCTTCCAGTAGGGATTCCCGCGCTGCAGGCATTGTCGCCTCCCCGGTTCGCCGGGTTCGTAAGGCCTGTGTGGCCAGAGTTGACGCGCCCGTACGCACTGTCAAGGCCTGTTGCCGAGCGCACCGGGCCCGCCGTCGGATCGGTCCCTGTAGCAGTCGGCGTACCACGATCGATACTGTTCACTCATGCCCGACTACCAAGATGATCTGCGGCTCGCCCACGTCCTCGCGGACGTCGCCGATGCCGCGACGATGGACCGGTTCAAGGCGCTCGACCTGAAGGTGGAGACCAAGCCGGACATGACTCCGGTGAGCGAGGCGGACAAGGCCGCCGAGGAATTGATCCGCGGCAATCTCCAACGGGCGCGACCGCGGGACGCGATCTTGGGCGAGGAGTACGGGATCCAGGGCACGGGCCCGCGCCGCTGGGTGATCGACCCGATCGACGGGACCAAGAACTATGTGCGCGGCGTCCCGGTGTGGGCGACGCTGATCTCCCTCATGGAGGCGGGCGAGGGCGGCTACCAGCCGGTCGTCGGCGTCGTCTCCGCCCCGGCGCTGCAGCGTCGTTGGTGGGCGGCGAAGGGCGCGGGCGCGTACACCGGCCGCAGCCTGACGTCCGCTTCGCGCATCCACGCCTCGAAGGTGGGCCGCCTGGAGGACGCCTCGTTCGCGTACTCCTCGCTGACCGGCTGGGAGGAGCAGGGCAGGCTCGACGGGTTCCTCGACCTGACGCGGGCCGTGTGGCGCACGCGCGGCTACGGGGACTTCTGGCCGTACATGATGGTCGCCGAGGGCTCGATCGACATGTGCGCCGAACCGGAGCTCTCCCTGTGGGACATGGCGGCGCCCGCGATCGTCGTGTCCGAGGCGGGCGGCAGTTACACCGGGCTCGACGGCCGGCCCGGCCCGCACAGCGGCAGCGCGGCGGCCTCGAACGGCCTGCTCCACGACCAGTTGCTGAGCTATCTGCGCGCTTCGGTATGAGCGCGCGCTGAGCTACGCGCGCGCCCGAACTCGCTTCCCGCGCCCCCTTGTTGACGTTCCCCTTACCTGCAACTCTGAGAGTCCCCCCACTTGTGAACTTGTGAACCGTTTCTCGTACCGCACGGGACCGGTGCCGCAAGTACCTCACACAGGAAGGTGGCTCCATCCATGCTCGTCCGTGACGCCATGAGCACGATGGTCCTCACCATCGGCCCCAACCACACCCTGCGCCAGGCGGCCCGGCTGATGTCCGCGCGCCGCATCGGCGCCGCCGTCGTCCTCGACCCGGACGGCAGCGGCATCGGGATCCTGACCGAGCGCGACATCCTCAACTCCCTGGGACAGAACCAGAATCCGGACCTGGAGACCGCCGACGCCCACACCACGACGGACGTCGTCTTCGCCGCCCCGTCATGGACCGTGGACGAGGCCGCCGCCGCGATGGCGCACGGCGGCTTCCGGCATCTCATCGTGCTCGACGGACAGGAGCCGATCGGCATCGTGTCGGTCCGCGACATCATCCGCCGCTGGGCCCCGGCCCGGCGTCAGCCCGCCTCGCTCCCGGCGTAGACCCACGGCGAAGAGGGCCGGCTCCCCGAAGGGAACCGGCCCTCTTTGTTCAACGGTCCGCGATGTTCAACGGTCCGCGATCAGCGCACGTCGAACCGGTCCAGGTCCATGACCTTGGTCCACGCCGCGGCGAAGTCCTTCACGAACTTCTCCTTGGCGTCGTCGCTCGCGTACACCTCGGCGAGCGCACGCAGCTCGGAGTTGGCGCCGAAGACCAGGTCGGCGCGGGTGCCGGTCCACTTGACCTGGCCCGAGGCGTCGGTGCCCTCGAACTCGTCCTGCGCCTTCGTCGTCGACTTCCACTGGGTGTCGATGTCGGTGATGTTGACGAAGAAGTCGTTGCTCAGGACGCCCGGACGCTCGGTCAGGACGCCGTGCTTCGACCCGCCCGCGTTGATCCCGATGGTGCGCAGACCGCCGACGAGGACGGTCATCTCGGGCGCGCTGAGGGTCAGCAGGTTCGCCTTGTCGGTGAGCAGGAACTCCGCCGGGAGGCGGTTGCCCTTGCCCACGTAGTTGCGGAAGCCGTCGGCCTTCGGCTCCAGGGCGGCGAAGGACTCGACGTCCGTCTGCTCCTGCGGGGCGTCGACACGGCCCGGCGTGAACGCCACCTCGACCTCGACGCCGCCGTCCTTGGCGGCCTGCTCGACGGCCGCGGTGCCCGCGAGCACGATCAGGTCGGCGAGGGAGACCTTCTTGCCGCCCTTGGCGTTGAAGGACTCCTGGACGCCCTCGAGTACGCGCAGGACCTGCGCGAGGCTCTCCGGGTTGTTGACCTCCCAGCCGCGCTGCGGCTCGAGGCGGATCCGGGCGCCGTTGGCACCGCCGCGCTTGTCGCCGCCGCGGAAGGAGGAGGCCGAGGCCCAGGCGGCGGACACCAGCTGCGGGACCGTGAGGTCCGAGCCGAGGATCTGCTGCTTGAGCTCAGCGATGTCGGAGGCGTCGATCAGCTCGCCCTCGCGCGCCGGCAGCGGGTCCTGCCAGAGCAGCTCCTCGGAGGGGACCTCCGGGCCGAGGTAGCGGACGACCGGACCGAGGTCACGGTGCGTCAGCTTGTACCAGGCGCGGGCGAACGCGTCGGCGAACTCCTCGGGGTTCTCGTAGAAGCGCCGCGAGATCGGCTCGTAGATCGGGTCGAACTTCAGCGAGAGGTCCGTGGTGAGCATCGTCGGCAGACGCTTGACCGAGGCGTCCTCGGGGTCCGGGATGATCGCCTCGGCGTTCTTCGCCACCCACTGGTTGGCGCCGGCCGGGGACTGCGTGAGCTCGTACTCGTACTCGAAGAGGTTCTTGAAGAAGTAGTTGCTCCACTGGGTGGGCGTCTCGGTCCAGGTCACCTCGAGGCCGGAGGTGATGGCGTCGCGGCCCTTGCCGGAGCCGTGCCCCGACTTCCAGCCGAGGCCCATCTGCGACATCGGGGCACCCTCGGGCTCGGCGCCGACCAGGTCCGCGTCGCCCGCGCCGTGCGTCTTGCCGAAGGTGTGGCCACCGGCGATGAGGGCGACGGTCTCCTCGTCGTTCATCGCCATGCGGCGGAACGTCTCACGGATGTCGCGGGCCGCGGCGATCGGGTCCGGGTTCCCGTTGGGGCCCTCAGGGTTGACGTAGATGAGGCCCATCTGGACCGCGCCGAGCGGGTCCTCCAGGTCACGGTCGCCCGTGTAGCGCTTGTCGTCGAGCCAGATCTGCTCGGGGCCCCAGTAGACGTCCTCGTCCGGCTCCCACACGTCCTCACGGCCACCGGCGAAGCCGAAGGTCTCGAAGCCCATGGTCTCCAGGGCGACGTTGCCGGTGAGGATCAGGAGGTCGGCCCAGGAGATGTTCTGGCCGTACTTCTTCTTCACGGGCCACAGGAGGCGGCGAGCCTTGTCCAGGTTCCCGTTGTCCGGCCAGCTGTTGAGCGGGGCGAAGCGCTGCTGACCGGCGCCCGCGCCGCCGCGGCCGTCGCTGATCCGGTACGTACCGGCGGAGTGCCAGGCCATGCGGATCATCAGCGGGCCGTAGTGCCCGAAGTCGGCGGGCCACCAGTCCTTGGACGTGGTGAGCACCTCGGCGATGTCGCGCTTCACCGCCGCGAGGTCCAGGGAGTTGAACGCCTCGGCGTAGTCGAACTCCTCACCCAGCGGGTTCGCCACGGCCGGGTTCTTCGCAAGGATCTTGAGATTCAGGCTCTCGGGCCACCACTGCCGGTTGCCACCACCCTGCGTCGGGTGCGCCGCCCGGCCGTGCGCGACCGGGCAACCGCCCGCCTCCGCGTTGGGGTCCGTCACAAATTCTTGATTCTCGGACATTGGGTGCCCTTCCCGAGTCGTCCTGTCGCTTGGCTATAGCCGAGCCTGATCCTACAATGGACAATGTCTAAGTCAAGGAAAGCTCCAAAGTCACATCCAATCGGGGCCCAGGTCCCCTGACTGTTAGGCTGGTCCTTATGAGTGACCTGTTGGAACGGCTGCGCGGACGCGGCTGGCGGATGACCGCGCAGCGACGCGTCGTGGCCGAGGTTCTCGACGGGGACCACGTACACCTCACGGCCGACGAGGTGCACGCTCGCGCGACCGCGAAGCTGCCGGAGATCTCCCGGGCCACCGTTTACAACACGCTGGGCGAGATGGTCTCGCTCGGCGAGGTGATCGAGGTCGCGACGGACAAGCGCGCCAAGCGCTACGACCCGAACGCACACCGCCCGCACCAGCACCTCGTCTGCGACGTGTGCGGCCAGATCCGGGACGTCCACCCGACGGGCAATCCGCTGACGGCCCTGCCGTCCGACGAGCGCTTCGGCTTCACGATCTCGGACGTCGAGGTCACGTACCGGGGACTGTGCCCGAACTGCTCCGCGAAGGCGTAGCACTCCGCAACGCTCCATAGCGCTCCACACACCCCGAAAGGCCCGCACCGTACGGTGCGGGCCTTTCGCATTGCATGCGCCAACCACGCACCCCCTTCCGCAATCTGACGGGTCGTCATATTCTCGCGGTCGCCCACGAGAATCCGCCGCACCCCGGAGGGCCCATGCATCCCAAGCTCCAAGCCCGCGCACTCACCAGGACGTTCGGCACCACCCACGCCCTCGGACCGCTCGACCTGACGCTGCCGACCGGCGAGTTCGTCTGCGTGGTCGGCCCCTCGGGCTGCGGGAAGTCCACCCTGCTCCGCATCGCCGCGGGCCTCACCCGCCCCTCCGGCGGCACCCTGGAGATCCGTACGACGAGCCCCCGACCGGCAGCCATGATCTTCCAGGACTACGGGATCTACGACTGGAAGACGGTCCTCGCCAACGTCCGCTTCGGCCTCGACATCCAGAAGGTCCCGCGCAAGGAGGCGAACACCCGGGCCCGCGACTGGCTCGCCCGGATGGGCCTCGCCGACTTCGCCGACGCGTACCCGTCCGCCCTCTCCGGCGGCATGCGCCAGCGCGTCGCCATCGCACGGGCACTCGCGGTGGAGCCGGAGATCCTCCTCATGGACGAGCCCTTCGCGGCCCTCGACGCCCAGCTCCGCACGATCCTCCAGGACGAACTCCTGGCCCTCACGCAGACGACGCGGACCACCACGCTCTTCATCACGCACAGCCTGGAGGAGGCGATCGTCCTCGGCGACCGGGTCCTGGTGATGTCGGCCCGGCCGGGCCGGGTGATCGCCGAGCGCAGGCCACCGTTCGAGCGCCCGCGCACCGGCGAGATCCGCGACACCCCCGAATTCACGTCCCTGAAGGGCGAGCTGTGGGACCTCCTGCGCGGCGAGGTGCACCAGGAGGCGGTCCCGGCATGAGCTCCCTCCCGCCACCCGCCACCGCCCTTTCAACGAATGGGCTGCGCCCATGACCAACCTCACTCCCACCAAAGCCGAGGACGGCCTGCTGGTCCGCGCCCCCGGCCCCGAGGAGATCCACCCCACCCGCGCCCGGCGCAGGCGCCGCGCTCTCGAACTCTCCCTCGCGGTCGCGGTCCCCGTGGTCCTGATCCTGCTCTGGCAGCTCGCGGCCTCCCAGTCCTGGATCGACGAGCGGATCTACCCGGCGCCGTCCACGATCCTCGCCGACGGCTGGCAGCGCGCGGCCGACGGCGAACTGTGGCCGGACGTCTGGGCCACCCTGAAACGGGTCCTCGCGGGCTATGTCATCGGCACGGTGTCGGGCTACCTCCTCGGCCTCCTCATGGGCTCGATCTCCCTGGTCCGCGCGGCACTCGAACCCCTCCTGGACGCCCTCTACGTGGTGCCGAAGCTCGCCCTGCTCCCGATCTTCCTGAACATGTTCGGACTGGGCGAGGGCCCGCAGATCGCGCTCGTCGCGGCGACGGTCTTCTTCTTCGTGTGGATCTCGACGATGGCGGCCGTGATCTCTGTCCCCACCGGCCACCGGGACGCGGGCCAGGTCTTCGGCGCCTCCCCATGGCAGATGTTCCGCCACGTCCTGCTCCCCGCCTCGCTCCCCGCCGTCCTGGTCGGCGCGCGCATCGCGGCGGGCGTCGCGGTCCTGGTCATCGTCGCCTCGGAGCAGATCGCCGCGAACGACGGCCTGGGCCACCTGATCTTCGACGCCCGCGCTCTCTTCCAGAACGACGTGATGTTCGTCGGCATCGTCTGCGTCGCCGCCCTCGGCGTCCTCTTCTCCGAACTGGTGCGCCTGGCGGGCCGGTTCCTCACCCCCTGGGCCCCGCGCGACCGCGGCCGCGGCCAGTCCTGACCTTGTTGTAGGGATCTTTCTTCGTACGGAGGCTCCATGCGCACCAGATACGTGGGTACGACCCTGCTCGCGGCCGGCGCCCTGCTGCTCGGCACGACGTCCTGCGCGAAGAACGACACGCCGTCGGACGCCGCGGCCGAACCCCGGGCGATCAAGGCCGTCGCGGGCTGCGGCCAGAGTTCCTGGACCGATCCGGCGGACCACGCAGCCGATCGCGAGCCGGCCCGCTGCGACAAGGGCGCGCCCGCTCCGCAGAAGCTCGGCAAGCCCCGCAAGCTGACGATCGCGACGGGCACGCTGAGCGCCGAGTACGTGGCCCCGCTCCAAATGGCCGTCAAAAAGGGCGAGTTCAAGAAGGAGGGCCTCGATGTGAAACTGAAGGTCCTCCCCACGCCCGACGCCCTCCCCCTCCTCGCCAAGGGCGACATCGACGCCCAGTGGGCCGCCCCGGAGGCCGCGGTCATGAACGGCATCCTCGGCGGCTTCGACATCAAGTGGGTGTCCGGCAACTTCTCCCCCGACCCCAAGTCCAAGAGCGGCCTGTGGGTGCGCCTCAAGAAGGGGCAGAGCGCGACCCAGGTCCGGATGGCGGGCAAGAAGATGGGCACGCTGATCGGCAAGGGCTCGGTCGCCTCGTACCCGATGAACATCGCCCTGAAGCAGCACGGCGGAGGGCTCGACAAGATCCAGTTCCAACAGCTCGGCTCGGCGGACGTGCTGACCGGCCTGCAGAACGGCGGCGTCGACTCGGCCTGGCTCCTCGACCCGATCTGGCGCAAGGTCGACGGCGACCGGCGCTACGCGTTCCTCGGCGGCCAGCCCCAGGGCGAACCGCTGGGCGGCATGCTGTTCGGCCCGAACCTCCTCACCAAGGACCCGGACGCGGGCGTCGCGCTGCTGCGCGCGTACATCCGCACGGTCAACACGTACTTCCGGGACGACTACAAAAAGGACCCGGCGTTCGTGTCCGAGCTGGCGCGCATGCTGAAGACGGACAAGAAGGTCCTGGAGGAGACACCGTCCCTGCGGATGGACTGGGAGATCCGCTCCGGCACGACGGACCGGTTGCAGGCGGCGTACAAGGCGGCGGGCGTCTCCGAGGGCGATCCGCTGCCCGAGTCGAAGACGGTGAACAGGAGGCTGTACGAGGAGGCGGTGGGCCACAAGCCGTGACGTGTGCCCACACACGCCTGAGGCCCGGAACCATTACTGGTTCCGGGCCTCAGGTCTTGAGTAGCGGGGACAGGATTTGAACCTGCGACCTCTGGGTTATGAGCCCAGCGAGCTACCGAGCTGCTCCACCCCGCGCCGTTGTGTTCACAACCCTACGCGACGCCCCCGACCAGCGCAAACCGCTCCGCTGGGGACAGGGGCGTGGCGGGCGGCAGGTACGCCGGCGCGCCCCACGCCACATCCCACCCACCCGCCCCCTCCGGGGTCATCGGCCCCACGGGGTGCCGCAACCGCCTTGGGTAACCCCTCCGCCAGCACAGCTCCCCGCCCCGGACGGCCAAGGCCCGCCCCGCCTTGGGCAATCTGCCGCCTTGGGCGGCAGGGTGGGCAAGGCGGCGCCCGGTGCCGCGCAACACGGGCGCGGGGCTCGGCCCCGGCGCAGCCGGAAACTCTGGTGCCGGCTGCGCACACGTCGGGCCCGAGCCCCGGCGCAGCCGGACACCCGGTCGAGCCGAGCGCGGCGCTACGCCGACAGCTCCTGCCCCAACGCGTCCCGCAGCCGCCCCGCCCGCTCCGCGACCTCCGCGGGGCCGAGGTCGACCGCCCGGGACGCCCACTTCTGCCCCTCGGCGAGATCACCGCGCCGCGCGCACAGCAGCGCGAGCCGAAGCGCCGCACGCCCGTGCCCGGCATCGGCCGCCCGCGTCCACCACAGCGCCGCCTCCGGCTCGCTGCCCTCCCGGGCGAGCAGCAGCCCCAGGTTGAACGCGCCGTTGCGCGACCCGGCCTCCGCGGCCTCGCGGTACCACCGCGCCGCCTCCACCACGTCGCCCCGCGCGGCGGCGAGCATGCCGACCCGCACCTGCGCACGCCGGTGCCCGTGCTCGGCGGCCCGCTCGTACCACTCCTCGCACTCGCTCTTCTCGGTGACGGGCTCCCCCAGCTCGTGCCGCACCGCGGGCGGGCGCCGCACGTCGAGCAGCGAGGCGAGCCGGTACGCGGCCTCTCCGCTGCCGCCCCCGGCCGCACACCGCAGGTGCCGCTCGGCGGCCTGCTCGTCGCCCTCGCGCTGCCGCGCGATCCCGGCCTGCAGCGCGGCCTCGGTGTGCCCGCCGGCCGCGGCCCGCTCGTACCACTGGAGCGCCGCCGCCTCGTCGTCCCGGCTCGCGTAGAGAATCCCGAGGTTGAACGCCGCGTCGACGCTGCCGGCCTCCGCCGCCTTGGAGAACCAGGGCTCGGCGCCGACCGCGTCCCCGTTCTGCAGGAGCAGCACCGCCAGCGCGTTGGCCGCCTCGCGGTGACCCGCGTAGGCGGCGCGCCGGTACCAGCCCTCGGCCTGCGCGGTGCGCTGCTGCTCGGCGCAGAGCAGGCCGAGGTTGTACGCGCCGTTGTTGTCGCCGGCGTCCATGGCCGCGCGGTACCAGCGCTCGGCGGTCTGCGTCTCGCCGCGCTCGGCGTGCAGGGCGCCCAGCGCGTTCGCCGCGTTGCCGTCGCCGTCCTGGGCGGCCCGCAGCCACCACACGGCGGCGCTCTCCTCGTCGCCCGCGTCGCGCAGCAGGAACGCGAGGGCGCACGCGGCGCGCGCCTCACCGTCCTTGGCGGACATCAGGTACCAGCGCCCGGCCTCCTTCAGCTCGCCGCGCTTCTCCAGGATCGAACCAAGGTGCAGCGCGGCCCGCCGGTGCCCGCGCGCGGAGGCCTGCCGGTACCACTGCTCGGCCTCTTCCGCCGGGTTGCCGCCCTCGCCGGAGACGAGCACATCGGCGCCGCCCTTCCGGTCGAGCGCGCGGGCGAGCCGGTACGCGGCCTCACGGTGCCCGCGCTCCGCGGCGACCCGCATCCAGCGCTCGGCCCCGACGTCGCTGCGGTGCTCCAGGAGATCGGCGAGCGCGTACGCGCCCAGGGTGTGGCCGTGCTCGGCGGCCTGGCGCAGCCAGTACTCGGCGGCGGGCTCGTCGCCGCGCTCGCGGAAGTGCCGGCCCAGGGCGTGCGCGGCGGGCGCGGAGCCCGCGACGGCGGCGACGCGCCACCAGCCCGCGGCCTCGTCCGCGTAGCCGCGCGTGTGGAGCAGGACTCCGAGGTTGTTGGCCGCGGCCCGGTCACCGGCGCCGGTGGCAGCACGAAGAAGGGGCTCGGCTCCGTCGAGATCTCCGCGGCGCAGCAGCATGGCGCCGAGGACGCTCATCGCCTCGACGTCGCCGGCCTCCGCGGCCAGCCGCTGGCGTGCTTCTTCCGCAGCTTCGCCGGGTTCGTCCCGATCTGTCGGCTGCACAAACCGCCCTGTCTCCAACAGAGTTGCCTTGTCCCCCATAACGTCCATCGTCGCACCACCTGCAACCTGGGTACACCTCGTATACCGCAGCCAGTGAGGTCACTTCAGCGTTTTGTCGACATGCCCACAGGGAGACAAGTGAAACACAGATTTCTGAACTCCCCCCGAGGGGAGCATCGTTCGCACATGCTTCGCACATGCCAGTGACTCATGACGGCAGGGGCCCCGACGCACCGAAGGCCCGGAAGCCTTAGCTTCCGAGCCTTCGATCTTCAGTAGCGGGGACAGGATTTGAACCTGCGACCTCTGGGTTATGAGCCCAGCGAGCTACCGAGCTGCTCCACCCCGCGCCGTTGTGTTGAAACCGTACCACGGCGCGGAGGGGTCACTTGACCAGTCAGCCGCCGGCCGCCTCCTTGTCGCTGTTCTTGTCGTTCTTGTTGTCCCCTGCCGCCTTGTCCGCCTCGGTCTGCGCGTCCTCGGCGCGCTGCAGGGCGTCCTGCAGCCGCTCCTGGGCCTCGCCGTAGGCGGTCCAGTCGTTGTCCTTCAGGGCCTCCTGGCCGTCCTTGAAGGCCTCGTCGGCGTCCGCGAGCGCTTCCTTCACCGTCGAGTTCTCCGGCGTCTCGCTCGTGTCCCCGCCGGGCTTCTCCGGCTCGGCCGGCGTGTCACCCTTCACGTCGAAGGCCTGGTTGAGCGCCTCCGGCAGCGAGTCCGCGAACCCGATCTTGTTGCCGTAACTGACCGCGACCTTGCGCATGAGCGGGTACTCGGCATTGCGGCCCTGGGCGTAGATCGGCTCCACGTAGAGGAAGCCCTTGTCGAGCGGCACCGTCAGCAGATTGCCGTACAGGACCGTCGAGTCGGCGCCCTTCATGTCGCGCACCCAGTTGGCCACGGTGCCCGAGGAGTTGAGCGTGTTCTGCACCTGCTCGGGTCCCGCGACCTTGTCCTCGGTGACTCTGAGGAGCCTTATGGCGCCGTAGTCCTTACTGGTCGCGTCGGCGTCGACCGCCATGAACGCTCTCAGGTTGGGCCTGCCGCTCGGCGTGAACGTCGTCGTCAGCGAGAACTGCTGGCTGGTCTGACCCGGCATCTTCATGGACAGGTAGTACGGCGGGACCGCGCTGTTGTCCTTCTTGGTCGGGTCGTTCGGCACCTGCCACGCGTCGGACGCGTTGTAGAACTGGTTCGAGTTCGTCACGTGGTAGAGGCTGAGCAGCTCACGCTGGACCTTGAACATGTCCTGCGGGTAGCGCAGGTGCTCCTTCAGGGAGGTCGGGATCGCGCTCTTGGGCTCGACCGTGCCGGGGAACGCCTTCTTCCAGGTCTTGAGGACCGGGTCCTTCTCGTCCCACGTGTAGAGCTTGACCTCGCCCGTGCCCGCGTCGACGGTCGCCTTCACCGAGTTGCGGATGTAGTTGACCTGGTTCTGCTGGGCCACCACGGCGCGCTGGCTGTCCGCCTCGTTGAGCGAGTCGGCGGTGCTGTCGCCCAGCGTCGTACGGGACGCGTAGGGGTAGCCGTTCGACGTCGTGTAGGCGTCGATGACCCACTTGATCTTGCCGTTCACGACCGTCGGATACGGGTCTCCGTCGATCGTCAGCCACGGCGCGACGGCCTCGACGCGCTCCTTGGGAGTGCGGTTGTAGAGGATCCGCGAACCCTCGCCGATGGCTCCCGAGTAGAGGATCTGCGGCTCACTGAAGGCGACGGCGTACGCGGCGCGGTTGAGCGGGTTCGCCAGATTGACGCCGCCCTTGCCCTTGTAGCTGGTCGTCTTCTGGGTGCCGTCGTCCTGCTCGTAGTCCAGCTCCTTCTGCGGCCCACCGACGATCGAGTACTGCGAGGTCTTCTCGCCGTAGTAGATGCGCTGGTTGTAGTCGCCGAGGTCGCCGGTGGTCGGCAGGCCCGACTCGGTGAACTGCGGGGCGCCGCCGGAGGTCGCCGTGCCCTTCGCCGTCACGGCCCCGTAGCCGTGCGTGTAGACGAAGTGGTCGTTGATCCAGTTGCGCTTGTCGAGCTTGCTCAGGTTGAGCTCGCGCAGGCCGACCACGGTGTCCTGGCCCTTGTACCGGTCCACGTCCAGGGTCGTCGGGAACTGGTAGTACTTCCGCTGCTGCTCGAGCTGCTGGAAGGTCGGCGAGACGATGTTCGGGTCGTTGAGCCGGTAGCTGGCCGCCGAGTCGGACTCCGCCCGCTGCTTCTCGGCGTCGTCCGAACCCTTGCCCTTGTAGTCCACGGGCTTGGCCTTGTCGATGCCGTAGGCCTTACGGGTCGCCTCGATGTTCTTCGTGATGTACGGGGCTTCCTTGGACTGCTCGTTCGGCTGCACCTGGAACTTCTGGACGATGGCCGGGTACAGGCCGCCGATCAGGATCGCCGAGAGCACCATCAGGCCGAAGCCGATGACCGGCAGCTGCCAGGTGCGCCGCCACAGGGTCGCGAAGAAGAGGATCGCGCAGATGACGGCGATGCAGAACAGGATCGTCTTCGCCGGCAGATACGCGTTCGCGTCGACGTACCTGAGGCCCGTCCAGTTGTCGGTCGCCTTGAAGTCGCTCTGCTTCACCGCGAGCCCGTACCGGTCGAGCCAGTACGCGACCGCCTTCAGGGCCACGAACACGCCCAGCAGGACGGACAGGTGCCCCGTCGCCGCGGCCGTGGCGCGCGCGCCCGGGCTGGTGATCCGCAGGCCGCCGTACAGGTAGTGCGTCAGCGCGGCGGCGACCAGTCCGATGACGGCTGCCGCGAACCCGAAGCCGAGCAGGAAGCGGTACCAGGGCAGATCGAACGCGTAGAAGGACACGTCCATGTGGAACTGCGGGTCCTTCTGGTTGAACGGCACGCCGTTCACGAACATCAGCCACGTACGCCACTGGCTGGCGGCCGAGGCTCCCGCGATCAGGCCCACAAGGGCGGTGACACCGACGAGCAGCCACCGCTTGAAGGGCGCGATGCCCATCCGGTAGCGATCGAGGCTCTGCTGCTCCATCGACATGGCGCTCAGCGGCGGACGCAGCCGGTGCGCCAGCCACACGTTCACACCGACGGCGAGCGCCATCAGGAGCCCGAAGACGAAGAAGAGCCCGATCTTCGTCCACAGTTGGGTCGTAAAGACGGACGAGAACTTGACCGAGCGGTACCAGAGCCAATCGGTCCAGAATCCGGCGAACATGACGAAGACCATGCCGAGCACGGCCAGGACGCCCAGCGTCAACAAAAGTGTTCGGGCACGCCGGGAGGGTCGGCCGACTCTGATCCGCGGACCCGTCGGGCCCCCGCCGCGGTCCGGCATCTGGAAAGCCAAGGTGTGCACCTCGAAGTTCGGTATTCGATCGGTCGGTCGGGCCCCCGAGAACGCGGACCCATCACCTATGCAACTTACTCACGCTTTACTCAGTTCCCGGTTCGGGGCAGGAACGAGGCAGGATTGTGACCATGTCCAACACTCCCATGGCAGCGAGCCCCCTCACCCGAGCCGTACTCGAGATCGACGAGTACGCCGCCGGGCTTGGCTGGGACCAGCCCGCTCGCCTCTTCGCCCTCGTCGACACGGCCGCGCTGCGCGCCCAGGAACCCGCTCTCGCCGCCCAGCTCGGGCTCGAGGGCGAGCAGGAGGCCCCCGGCCTCACCCCGATCGAGCAGGACGAGATCCCTGCCGGCAAGCCGCTGGACGAGTTCCTCGGCACCATCGCGTGGCCCGACGCCGTCGTGGGCTGCGCGCTGACGGTCGAGCGCCTCATGCTGCCGCCGTCCGCGGAGGCGTCCGTCCCTGAGGGCCTGAGCGGCAAGAAGCTCACGAAGTGGGTCTCCGAGCACCCGGACCGCCAGGAGGTCCGCATGACGGTCGGCGTGCTGCGCGACGGCACCCGCGACTCGGCGCTGCGGCTGCGCGAGAAGGACGCGACGACGGAGGTCCTCACGGGCTCGAACCTCGTACCGGGTCTCGCGGAGGCCCTGTCGGTGACGTTCGCCGAATGAGCTTTTCCTCGTCTACGTAGAGGGGCGCCACCGGCTCCGTGTCGATCAAGTGGGGCTCCGCCACCGCGATCTCCAAGATCAACATCCGGGAGGCGGCCGGCGCCACCGGTCGCATCGGGTCGTGGCGGGTCGTCAACGCCGACACCGGCGCCGTGCTGACCACCGGCACCGGCGCGGGGGTCATCTCCTT
>NZ_JBHWKQ010000052.1:0-51349 GCF_042730865.1 Streptomyces sp. NPDC059897
GCCGCGAGCCCCTCGGGCTTCGCGGCCGTCGCCGTCTGTGGGACGTGGAGCGCTACGTCCAGGAAGCCACGAAGTAGCCCACCCCGTAGGGCGCGTCCTCGTACAGAAGGCGGCCCGTGCCGTCCCGCTTGTCCCAGGCGGCGCTGAGCAGCTGCCACGGGGCGCGTCCGGAGATCTTCAGTTCGCGGGCGAGATCGGGGTCCAGGTTCGCGAGCGTGCCGTCGGCATCGAGGTCGCGCAGCGCCGCGGCGACGGCCGCGTCCACGCCCTCGGCGCGCTCGTCCAGGTAACCGGGAGCCTTCAGCGTGCGGCAGGCCGTGCCGTCGCCCATGACGAGGAAGCCCACCCGCTCGGCGTCGGCGGCGCCGGAGAACGCCGAGCCGTCGCCCGCCGTCTCGTAGCCGCGCACCGCACCGGTCCACCCCGCGCGCGCGAGCAGCCACGCGCCTACGGAGAGGGACGGCGGGAGCGTCGCCTCGACGGTGTCGGACGGCGCCGCGCCCAGGTGCACGTCGACGTCGACGCCGAAGGGGCGGAAGGAGCCGCGTGCGCCCGGCTCGTGAACGCCCGTGCGCGGGCCCTCGCCGATGACCCACACCACGTCGGGCTCCGCCGCGAGCAGCGCCGCGATCGCCTCGTCGCAGGCCGCCCGCGCGGCGTCCAGCTCCGGGGCCGCACCGGCGGCGACCTCGGGCACGAGCAGGGGCGGACACGGGCAGACGGCAGCGGCGACAAGCATGATCGGCAGCCTACTCGTCGGGCGGCCGCCAGTAGTCGGGGGTGGCGTCGGACGGCTCCGCCGCGGTGTCGCCCTGCGGCGGGGCCCAGACGTCCCGCCGCAGCTGGGACGGGGGCCGGGGCGGTCCCGGATCCTGGCCGTCGTCCGTGCTCCAGACCAGCTCGGCGAGGCGGTACCGCACGTCGTGCGTGGACATCGCGCCGGTGACCCGGACGTAGTACGCGTCGTCGTGCTCGCGGAACACCTCGCGGCCGCGCTGGCGCAGGCCGGGCCTGTGCCGGTGCTCGCACGCGTACCGGTACAGGGTGGCCCTGGCCTCGTCGCGGCTCGACTCGAAGCGGGTGAGCGGGCTGAAGCCGTGCCCCTCACCCGCGCCGTACTCCAGTGTGATCACCCAGCGCGTCATCCGATCCCCCCGTCGTGGCGCGTCAGTCGACGGCGCAGCCCCCGGTCACGGCCGGCAGCGGCTCGGGAACGCCGATCTGCGGGAGGCCGAGCAGCACGCCCTGCTTCTTGTCCTGCTCCTCCTGGTTGCGCTTCTCCCACGCGTCACCCGCGCGCGTGCGGCGCACGTTGAGGACCTCGCCCTCGGCGAGCAGGTGGTGCGGGGCCGCGTACGTGATCTCGACGGTCACGACGTCACCGGGGCGCACCTCGGCCTCGGGCTTGGTGAAGTGCACGAGACGGTTGTCGGGGGCGCGGCCGGAGAGGCGGTGGGTGGCGCCGTTCTTGCGGCCCTCGCCCTCGGCGACCATGAGGTCCACGGTGCGGCCGATCTGCTTCTTGTTCTCCTCCCAGGAGATCTCCTCCTGGAGGGCGACGAGGCGCTCGTAGCGGGCCTGCACGACCTCCTTGGGGATCTGGCCCTCCATGGTGGCGGCCGGCGTTCCGGGGCGCTTGGAGTACTGGAAGGTGAAGGCCTGCGCGAAGCGGGCCTCGCGCACGACGTGCATCGTCTGCTCGAAGTCCTCCTCGGTCTCGCCGGGGAAGCCCACGATGATGTCGGTCGTGATGGCCGCGTGCGGCATGGCCGCGCGGACCTTCTCGATGATGTTCAGGAACCGCTCCTGGCGGTACGAGCGGCGCATCGCCTTCAGGACCGTGTCGGAGCCGGACTGCAGCGGCATGTGCAGCTGCGGCATCACGTTCGGGGTCTCGGCCATGGCGGCGATCACGTCGTCCGTGAAGTCGCGCGGGTGCGGGGACGTGAAGCGCACGCGCTCCAGGCCCTCGATGCCGCCGCAGGCGCGCAGCAGCTTGCTGAAGGCCTCGCGGTCGCCGATGTCGCTCCCGTAGGCGTTCACGTTCTGGCCGAGCAGCGTGATCTCGGAGACACCCTCGCCGACCAGTGCCTCGATCTCCGCCAGGATGTCGCCCGTCCTGCGGTCCTTCTCCTTGCCGCGCAGCGCCGGGACGATGCAGAAGGTGCACGTGTTGTTGCAGCCGACCGAGATCGACACCCAGGCCGCGTACGCGCTCTCGCGGCGGGTGGGCAGCGTGGAGGGGAACGCCTCCAGGGACTCGGCGATCTCGACCTGGGCGTCCTCCTGGACGCGGGCGCGCTCCAGGAGGACGGGCAGCTTGCCGATGTTGTGCGTGCCGAAGACGACGTCCACCCAGGGCGCCTTCTTCACGATGGTGTCGCGGTCCTTCTGGGCGAGGCAGCCGCCCACCGCGATCTGCATCCCCGGACGCTCCGCCTTCTTGGGGGCGAGGTGGCCGAGGTTGCCGTAGAGCTTGTTGTCAGCGTTCTCCCGCACCGCGCACGTGTTGAAGACCACGACGTCGGCGTCGCCTTCGGAGCCCTCGGGGGCGCGCACATAACCGGCGCCCTCCAGGAGACCCGACAAGCGCTCGGAGTCGTGGACGTTCATCTGACACCCGTAGGTGCGTACTTCGTATGTCTTCGGTGAACGGTCGTCCACGGCCGGACGCGGGTCGCTGCTGCTCATGACAACAAGGGTATGGGGTTCCCGGAGTGCTTCTGTGGCGCCTTCCTCGTCCTGCGGAAGCCGTGGCGCGCACGTCACCGAACGTGACCGCAAGGGGACGTTCCGAACCTGGTCACCGCGCGCCCCCAACTGGCAGGATCACGCCATGCCGCAGCCGACCCTCCGCGTCACCCGCCGCAGCGCCCTCCTGGGCGCCACGGCCGGACTCGTGGTGTTCGGCCTGCTGTTGTGGTGGCTGCTGCCGCTCGGCGAGCAGTCGCCCCGCGGCCAGGTGACCTTCAGCACCGGCGCGCGTACAGGCGTCTACGAGCGGTACGGCAAGCTCCTGGAGCGGGCCGTCGACCGCGACCTGCCCGACCTGGGGGTCACGCTCAAGGGCAGCCAGGGCTCCTGGGAGAACGTGGAGCGGGTGGCCACCGGCGAGGCCGACTTCACCATCGCCGCGGCGGACGCCGTCGCCAAATACCAGTCCGAGGGCCGGCCCGGCGCGAAACGCCTGCGCGGCTGCGCCCGCCTCTACGACGACTACATGCAGCTCGTCGTGAAGCGGTCCTCCTCCGTGAAGAAGGTCGCCGACATGCGCGGCATGAGGGTGGCGGTGGGCGGCCGGAGTTCCGGGGTACGGCTGATCGCCGAGCGGATCCTGAAGGCGGCGGGCCTCGACGTCCGCAAGGACGTCACCGAGGTGGGCATCGGCATAGACGCCATGCCGCGCGCCCTGGAGTCCGGCGAGATCGACGCGTTCTTCTGGTCGGGGGGCCTGCCCACCAACCACGTACGGAAGCTGTCCGAGGACGCCCCGATCCGGCTCGTCGAACTCGGCTCGCTGGTCGACAAGTTGCACGCCATGGGCGGCTACTCGCGCTACTACCGGGCCGCCGTGATGCCCGCCGACGCCTACCCGGCGGCCCAACGGGGCGAACCCGTCAGCACGTTGGCGGTGGCGAACCTGCTGGTGACGACCGACCGGGTGGACCCGGAGCTGACCGAGGCGGTCACCCGTACGGTCATCGACAGCCGTGACCACATCGGGGCGAAGGTGCACGCGGCGCAGCTCGTCGACCTCAGGACGGCCGTCTACACGGACCCCCTCACCCTCCACGAAGGGGCGCGCCGCTACTACCGCTCCGTCAAGCCCTGAGCGGCCGTCTCCCGGCCCGAACCGCTCTCCGTACCCTTCGCCTCGCGAACCTGCTCCGCGGCCCCCTGAGCGGGCACCGGCGCCGTCCTGGGCACCCGCAGCGTCACCTCCAGGCCGTACGGTTCCCGCCGCGCGTATCCGAGGGAGCCGCCGCCCGCCGTCAGCAGGGCCCGCGAGATGGACAGGCCGAGACCCGAGCCCTTGATGTTCTGGTGCCGGCCGCTGCGCCAGAACCGGTCGCCGATCCGGGCGAGTTCCTCTTCGCCCAGGCCGGGGCCGCCGTCGGCGACCTCGATCACCGTCGCGTCTCCGGTGGCCCTGGCCGTGACGGTCACCTGTTCGCCCTCGGGCGTGAACTTCAGGGCGTTGTCGACCACGGCGTCCAGGGCGCTGGACAGCGCGACCGGATCCGCCCAGCCGGTGACGGCGGGGCAGTCGGCCACGAGCCGTACGCCCTTCTCGTCCGCCAGTGGGCGCCAGGCCTCCACCCGCTCGGCGGCCAGCTCGCCGATGTCGGTGAGCTGGAGGTCGGCGGCGGCGTGCTCGGCCAGGGCCAGGTCGAGGAGGTCGTCGAGAACCCGGCCGAGACGCTTGCCCTCGGCCTTAACGGACCCGATCTCCTCGTTCCCCTCCGGGAGTTCGAGCGCCAGTACGTCGATGCGCAGCATCAGGGCGGCGAGTGGGTTGCGCAGTTGGTGCGAGGCGTCGGCGACGAAGGCGCGCTGCTGTTCGAGCACGTCCTCGACGTTGTCGGCCATCTCGTTGAACGACCGGGCCAGGCGCCGGAGTTCCGGCGGGCCGCCGGCCGCCGCGACCCGCGACTTCAGGCGCCCCGTGGCGATGTCGTGGGTCGTCGCGTCCAGGACCCGTACGGGCCTGAGCACCCAGCCGGTCAGCCGCAGCGCGGCACCCACGGCGAGCAGCATCGCGGCCACCTCGCCCGCGCCGATGACCAGCCAGCCGCGCAGCGTCTTGCTGCGCATCGCGCCGGTCGGCGACTCGGTGACCACGACCGCGACGACGTCACCGTCCCGGATGACGGGCGAGGCGACCACGAGCCGGCCCCGCTGCCACGGCCACACCTGCGGCGGATCGTGGCTGCCGCGCGAGTACAGGGCCTCGTCGAACGCGGCGCGCAGCACACCCTCGGAGCCGGGCGGCGGCACCGTGAAGTCCTCGGGCGCGCGGCCCATCGGCTCCTCGTCCCGGTAGAAGACACCGGCCTTGATGCCGTACACCTCGTGGTAGCGGGCGAGTTCGGTGCGCAGCGTCTGCTGCCGCTCGTCGCTCACCACCTTCTCGCCCTTGCCGGCCTTGTCCGGGCGCGTGGCCACGAACTGCGCGAGGGAGGCGAACCGCGCGGTGTCGTCGATGCGGTCGACGACCACCTTCTGCTGCTGGGCGGAGGCGACGCTCACGGCCAGCGGAAAGCCGAGCGCGAGCAGCACACCCGCCATGAGGACGATGAGCAGCGGAAGCAGGCGGGCGCGCACGCCAGGACTCTACGGCTTCTGTTACGCGGCCGGGGCGACGAGCCGGTAACCGACTCCCCGCACGGTCTCGATGAGGGTCGGCATGCGCAGCTTGGAGCGCAGCGAGGCGACATGCACCTCCAGGGTGCGCCCCGTGCCCTCCCAACTGGTCCGCCACACCTCGCTGATGATCTGCTCCCTGCGGAAGACGACGCCCGGGCGCTGCGCCAGGAGCGCGAGCAGGTCGAACTCCTTGCGGGTGAGCTGGACCGCCTCTCCCCCGACCGCGACCTTACGGGTGGGCAGATCGATGCTGACGTCCCCGAACCGCACCTCGTGGTCGACGGCCGCGGCGGGCTCCTCCTGCACCGTGCGGCGGCTCACCGCGTGGATGCGGGCGAGCAGCTCCCCTATGTCGTACGGCTTCACCACGTAGTCGTCCGCGCCGAGATTGAGCCCATGGATGCGCGAACGTACGTCCGCACGCGCGGTCACCATGATCACGGGCGTCGTGGTGCGCTTGCGGATCCGGCCGCACACCTCGTAGCCGTCCAGATCGGGCAGGCCCAGGTCGAGCAGTACGACGCCGAAGGCGTCCGCCTCGGGCACCAGCGCCTGCAGGGCCTCCTCACCGCTGCGGGCGTGCCGCACCTCGAAGCCGTGCCGGGACAGGACCGCCGAAAGGGCACCGGCCACGTGGTCGTCGTCCTCGACGAGCAGCAGTCTCATTACGCCCCCTCACCTGTCCCGCGCGGTTCACCAAGGCATCCACTCCGAAAAGTAAGGACGACGTCAAGAGCCTTCCGGTTACGGCCGTGTTCCGTTATGCAGCCGGTATGAGCAGCCCGCGCCCCCTTCACGCATAGTGTCCGGTTGCGGCCGGATCGTTATGCTCAATTTCCCCTCAGATGTAATGACGCTGGTCGTACGGGGTTACTACTGTCCTCCCAACCGAGGAGGACGGAGCAAGACCCCGATGACCGAAGTTTCGGTGACCAAGGACGCCACTCCCCCTGCGGGCGACGCACTGGTCGCACTGAGCCGAGTCAACAAGCACTTCGGCGCGTTGCACGTGCTCCAGGACATCGACCTGACCATCGCGCGAGGCGAGGTCGTCGTCGTCATCGGCCCGTCGGGCTCCGGCAAGTCGACGCTGTGCCGCACGATCAACCGCCTGGAGACCGTCGATTCCGGCGACATCACGATCGACGGCAAGCCGCTGCCCCAGGAGGGCAAGGAGCTGGCCCGCCTGCGCGCCGACGTGGGGATGGTCTTCCAGTCGTTCAACCTCTTCGCGCACAAGACGGTGCTGGAGAACGTGACGCTGGGGCAGGTCAAGGTCCGCAAGGCGGACAAGAAGGCGGCCGAGGACAAGGCGCGTGCGCTCCTCGACCGGGTCGGTGTCGCCGCACAGGCCGACAAGTACCCCGCGCAGCTCTCCGGCGGCCAGCAGCAACGCGTCGCCATCGCGCGTGCGTTGGCGATGGACCCGAAGGTGATGCTCTTCGACGAGCCGACGTCGGCGCTCGACCCGGAGATGATCAACGAGGTCCTGGAAGTGATGCAGCAGCTCGCCCGCGACGGCATGACGATGGTGGTGGTCACGCACGAGATGGGCTTCGCCCGCTCCGCGGCCAACCGCGTCGTCTTCATGGCGGACGGCCGGATCGTCGAGGAGGCCGTCCCCGACCAGTTCTTCAGCAATCCGCGCAGCGACCGGGCCAAGGACTTCCTGTCGAAGATCCTGCACCACTAGACGCGCGCCCCGCGCGGGCCGCAACTGGCGACCCGCGCGCGCGTGTTGCTTATCCCTACTGCCGTATCTGCCGACACGAAGGATGTTCACCATGAAGCTCCGTAAGTCCGCCGCAGCGGCCGCCGCCGTCGCCGCGCTCGCGCTGACCGCCACCGCCTGTGGCGGCGAGTCCGGCAACGCCGGTGACAAGCCCGCCGGGGCTTCGGGTGGCAAGAACCAGCCGAAGCTGCCCACGTACGCGGTGAAGAGCGATGTGAAGGTCGACTCCGCGACCCTGGAGAAGGCCCAGAAGGCCGGCAAGCTCGTCATTGGTTCCAAGGACGACCAGCCGTACCTGGGCTTCCAGGACTCCAGCGGCAAGCGCTCCGGCTTCGACATCGAGATCGCCAAGATGGTCGCCGCCGACCTCGGCTTCAAGGCCGACCAGATCACGTTCAAGACGATCGACTCCGGCGTCCGCGAGACCACCATCTCCAAGGGCGATGTCGACCTCTACGTAGGCACGTACACGATCAACGACGAGCGCAAGAAGCAGGTCGGCTTCGCGGGCCCGTACATGATGGCCGGCGCCGACCTCCTCATCCGCAGCGACGAGAAGGGCATCACGGGCCCGACCTCCCTGAAGGGCAAGAAGGTCTGCTCCATCAAGGGTTCGACCCCGCTGCAGGAGATCAAGAAGCCCAAGTACGGCGCCGAGACCGTCGAGCTGGCGAAGTACTCCGAGTGCGTGCAGCAGCTGCTCAACAACGAGGTCGACGCCGTCACCACCGACGACGCGATCCTGAAGGGCTACGCCGCGCAGAACCCGAAGAAGCTCAAGGTCGTCGGCAAGCCCTTCACCGAGGAGCCGTACGGCGTGGGCATGGGCAAGGACGACAAGGCCCTGCGCGACGCGGTCTCCGACGCCCTGGAGGCGCACGTGAAGAACGGCGACTACAAGAAGGCGTACGACGCGACGCTCGGCCTCTCCGGCGCCGAGTACACCGAGCCGCCGGCCCTGGAGCGCTACTGAGCGCTGCTGAGCGTTCGGCACTCCTGAGCGTCCAGCCGCCTGTCTCTCGCAGGCAGTGAGTTGACCGTGTCCCTGTACGCCGCTTCGGCGTACAGGGCGCGGCTCCCCCTGCCCGACCGCTGCCGCCCCACGAGGAACTCCCCGTGAATGTACTGCTCGACCACCTTTCGGAATTCCGCGAGGGATTCCTCGGCACCATAGGCCTGACCCTGGCCAGTGGCCTCCTCGCGATGCTGCTGGGCACGATCCTCGCCGGTTTCCGGGTCTCGCCCGTACCGCCCCTGCGGTACTTCGGCACCGCCTGGGTCACGCTGTTCCGCAACACCCCGCTGACGCTGCTGTTCCTCGTCATCTGGTTCGCGGTGCCCCAGGTCCTCGACTTCGGCTTCAGCCCGTGGGTCAAGGCCCTGATCGTGCTGAGCTGCTACACCTCGTCGTTCGTGTGCGAGGCCGTGCGCTCCGGCATCAGCACCGTGCCGCTCGGGCAGGCCGAGGCGGCGCGCTCGATCGGCATGTCGTTCTTCCAGACGCTCGGCCTGATCATCCTGCCGCAGGCGGTGCGCACCGTGCTGCCGCCGCTGAGCTCCATCTTCATCGCGCTGACCAAGAACTCGGCCATCGCGGGCGCCTTCAGCGTCACCGAACTGTTCGGCTGGCAGAAGCTGTTGAGCGACCAGGGGTACCCGATCGCCTGGGTCTTCCTGTGGGTGGCACTCGGCTACCTGGTCATCACCTTCGCCATCAGCATCTTGTTCCGGGTGCTCGAGAGGACCCTGGAGGTCGCCCGATGAGTGCCAGCGTTCTCTACGACGCCCCGGGCCCCAAGGCCCGTACGCGCAACCGGATCTACACCGTCGTCGGTACGCTCGCGGTCGTCGGCCTCATCGTCTTCGTGATCGCGCAGCTCGCGTCCAAGGACCAGTTCGCCACCGCCAAGTGGGACATCTTCAACTACGCCAATGTCCGCGCGGCGATCCGTGACGGCATCCTGACCACCCTGAAGGTCTTCGCCGCCGCGGGCGCGCTCTCCCTGGTGTTCGGCGTCGTCCTGGCGGTGGCCCGCTACTCGGACCACCGGCCGATCCGCTGGTTCGCCACCGGCTTCATCGAGCTGTTCCGCGCCATCCCGCTGCTGATCACCATTTACGCCCTGTGGGTTCTTTTCCTCACCTACAAGAGCGACCTGGGCGTCATCGGCGAGAACAACGCCTTCTGGGCGCTCGTGATCGGCCTGACGGTCTACAACAGCTCGGTGCAGGCGGAGGTGCTGCGGGCCGGCTTCCAGGCCGTACCGCGCGGCCAGGTCGAGGCGGCGTACGCGCTGGGCCTGCGCAAGTATCAAGTGATGACCATGCTGCTGCTGCCGCAGGCCATCCGCTCGATGCTGCCGACGATTATCAGCCAGCTCGTGGTCACCCTCAAGGACACCTCGCTCGGCTACATCATCACGTACGCGGAGCTGCTGTACGCGGCCCGCAAGCTGGCCAACAACACGCTGGTCGACGGCGAATACCCGTACGTTCCGGTACTCATCGTGACCGGCACGATCTACGTCCTGATGTGTCTGGCCCTGTCCGCGCTCGCCAACTGGATCGAGCGCCGCGGCCGCCGCGCCAAGACCGGCATCAAGGTGGCCGCTGCCGCCGAGCCCGTCGGCGAGGGTGGCCTGAAGGACGCCGCGGACCTGCCCGGCGGGGCCGGCCACGGCGCCGGGGCTGCCGAGGCGACCACCGAGCCGACCGCTGATCCGTCGGCGACCGATGACCGATCCGAAGGACCCGGTTCGCCGAGGAGTTGACCCGACCCCGGGCGCGGGGCCCGAGCTGCACGGCGGCAGTGGCGTGATCGCCACTGCCGCCGTCACTTGACGCAAGCACCGGCAATGGGTTGCATACGCTCTGTGAACGCGCACCCCGCTCCAACTGCCCCTCTTTGTACGTCCAGTACGCCGCCCGTGCCCTGGCACGGGGCACTTCCCGGCGGGCCTCTCGGGGCGGGAGGGGCCGCGCCGTGGACCCGGTGATCGTCGTCGGCGCGGGTCCGGTCGGGCTCGCGCTGTCCCTCGCCCTCGCCCGGCAGGGCGTGCCCTGCGTACTCCTGGACGAGGGTCCCGGCAAGGACGAACAGCGGCCCGCTCGCACGGTGGTGCTGCGCGAGGACACCGCGGCGCTCGTCGAGCGGCTGGCGGGTACGTCGTTCGAGGGGATCGGCGCGCGCTGGACGGGCTGGCGCTCCATGCGCCGCAAGCAAGTGATGGGTGTGCTCACCTTCGGTGAGCAGAACGCGGAGAGTGAGCGGGGTGCATCCGGTGGACCGGGGTCACCCGGTGGGTCGGTGTCGCCCGGCGGGCCGGGGGCGCCCGGTGAATCGCTGCCCGCTCCGCTGCACATCGCCCAGCACGACCTGACCGATGCACTGCGCAAGGCCGTCGCCGCCGAGCGGCTCATCAAGGTCGCCGTCGACAGCCGCCTCGATTCGCTCGAGGAGGAGAAGACGGGCCTGACCGCGCACACCCGCGGCCCGAAGGGCACGTGGTGGCGCGGCAGTTACCTCGTGGGCTGCGACGGGCCGCGTTCCACGGTCCGCAAGCTCCTCGACATCCGCTTCCCCGGCCGCACCGCCGTCGAACGACACGCGGTCGCCGCGCTGCGCGCGGAACTTCCATGGCCCGGTGAGGCGTTGCTCCATCGGAGCCCTCCGTGGCGGGCCTCGGGCCGCTCGGGCTCGGAGGTCGTCGGCCGCCCCCTGGCCGACGGCGTCTGGCGCCTGGACTGGCTGCTGCCGCCCCGCAGCGACCTGGTCACCCCGGATGCCCTGGTCACTCGCATCCGGGAGACCCTCGCGGGCTGGTGCGCAGGCTCCACCCCGCCGTACGAACTGCTCGACACCGGAGTCCATACGGTCCACCACCGGCTCGCCCGCCGTTGGCGCGTGGGCCGCGTCTTCCTCGCGGGGGACGCGGCGCACCTGCTGGGCGCGCTCGGCACGCAGGGCCTTGACGAGGGGCTGCGCGACGCCGACAACCTCGCCTGGAAGCTCGCGCTGGCCTGGCACGACGGGGCGCACTCCGCCGCCGACGCGCTGCTCGACAGCTATCAGGCCGAGCGCCGGGCCGTGGTGGCCGGGCGGCTGCGCGCCGCCGACCAGGCGCTGCCGATACTGCGCGGTGGCGGCGGGCTGCGCGCGTACGTCCCAGGTGCCGCGCGCGGGCACGACGCACTACTTACGGATGGTCACTTGGGGCACGGTCCGCTCGGCGCGCCGGGCGCGTACGCCGACTCACCACTCGCGCCCGCGCGCTCGGAGTCGCGCGTGGAGGTGGGCACGGCGACCGGCGCGCCGGTCGCCGATGTCGAAGTGACCGCGCCCGACGGCTCGTTCGTGCACCTGAGGGACCGGCTCGGCCGCGGGCCGCTGCTCGTCGTGCTCGTCGCCCCCGGGACCGGGGTGTGGGAGCGCAAGCACTGGATGTCGGCGGGTCTGATGCCACGGCTCGCGGCAGCCGTCGCGGCGCTTCCCCACGAGGCCGAGCTGCTCGTCGCGGAGCGTTACCCGCAGGCCCCGGCGCACACGGTGCTGCTGATCCGGCCCGACGGGCATCTGGTCACGGCGCTGAGCGGTGTACGCCCGGCGGAGCTCTACGAAGCCGCGCGCACGGCCGTCGGCAGGCCCGCGGAGGAGAAGGGACCGGTGAAGAGCGGCGCCGGCCGCTGAACCGTTCGTTGATCTGTCGGTGAGTTGACCGTCTCCTGCCCCCATGGTGTACTCCGGAGCGTGACGGTCGACACCGATGTACGCCTGTGGCGGAGGGTCCATATGGACCTCGTCCGCTACGCGGGCTGCGTGTGTCACCCCTCCTGCTGAATTCGCACTTCGCATTCCTTCCTTTCACGCGCCCCCGCCGTCCGGCGTTCCGGCGGCGCGTGCTGCTCGCGAACTCTCAGGACGGTACTGGTGTCCAGTTTCACGCAATCCGCCCCCGCGCAATCCGCTGCGCACTCCCGTACGGACTCCTCTCCTACGGCTTCCTCCCGTACGTCGTCGGCCGCGCCCACGCAGGCCGACCTTCTCGCATTCGTCCGCCGCGTCGCCGAGGACCGCGACCTGATCGCCTCGCTCCCGCTCGACCCGGAGGGCCGCACCTGGCTGCGGCTCGAAGGCCCCGACGGCAGCGAGGCCTGGCTCATCGGCTGGCCTCCGGGCACCGGCACGGGCTGGCACGACCATGCCGAGTCCGTGGGCGCCTTCCTGACCGCGGGCGGCGCCCTCACGGAGAACTCGCTCGCCGCCCGCCTTCCCACCGACGGGTGGAAGACCCTGGAGCTCTCCGAAGACGTCGACAGAGAACGGAAGTTGACGGCGGGTGAGGGACGCGCCTTCGGCCGGCACCATGTGCACGAGGTCCTCAACGAGTCCCCCACCGAACACGCCGTCTCGGTCCACGCCTACTACCCGCCACTGCCCCGGATCCGGCGCTACAGCCGCACCGGCCCGGTGCTGCGCCTGGAGTCGGTGGAGCGCCCGGAGGACTGGCAGTGAGCGCGCCCGGCCCACGTCCGGTGGGCATCGACGACCACCTGGAGCGGGTGCGCTCCGGTCTCGACCGGGTCGAGGCGCGGGACGCGTTCGACGCGGCGTCCCACGGCGAGGCGCTCCTGGTCGACATCCGGTACGCGGCGCTGCGGGAGCGCGACGGCCTGATCCCCGGCGCGCTCGTGGTCGAGCGCAACGAACTGGAGTGGCGCCTCGACCCCCGTGGCAGCCACCGCGCCCCGGAGGCCACCGGTCACGACCTGCGTGTCGTGGTCGTCTGCAACGAGGGCTACGCGTCGTCTCTCGCCGCCGCCTCCCTGCACCAACTGGGCCTGCACCGCGCGACGGACCTGGTCGGCGGCTTCCAGGCGTGGCGAGCGGCGGGGCTGCCGGTCACGGAGGCGTAGAGGGCCGGGCCTGGCGGTCCGGGGGTGCGAGAGCGCGGCGCGCCCCCGGCACCCGGCACCCGGCACCTGGCACCTGGCACCTGGCACCTGGCACCTGGCACCTGGCACCCGCGGAGTCGGCACCCACGGAGTCGTTACTCGAACCCCAAGTCCTCGGTTTCCTCCCCCTCTTCCTCCAGCGCCTGCCGCACCACTCGCAGCGCCATGCCCTCCGGATAGCCCTTGCGGGCGAGCATCCCCGCGAGGCGGCGCAGCCTCTTGTCCCGCTCGAGGCCCCGCGTGGAACGGAGCTTGCGCGCCACGAGTTCGCGCGCGGTCTCCTCCTCCCGCTCGGAGTCGAGCTGGCCGACCGCCTCGTCGATCACCGTCGAGTCCACGCCCTTGGTCCGCAGCTCACGGGCGAGCGCCCGGCGGGCAAGCCCCCGGCCGTGGTGCCGCGACTCCACCCACGCGTCCGCGAAGGCGCTGTCGTTGATCAGCCCCACCTCTTCGAACCGGGTGAGCACCTCGTCCGCCACGTCGTCGGGGATCTCGCGCTTGTGCAGCGCGTCGGCCAACTGCTTGCGCGTGCGCGGAGTCCCGGTGAGCAGGCGCAGACAGATGTTCCGCGCCCGCTCAGCCGGGTCTCCTGACGGCGCCCCCCGCTCGGCCCTCGACGAGCCGGAGGAGCCGTCGTCCTCCTCGGCGCCGGACGGATCCCCGAATCCGCCCCGGCGCCGACGCCCGCGCGGCCCGGCTCCGCCCCGCTTGCGCCCACCACGGCGCGGCCCGTCCGCCGCGCCGCTTCCCGCTTCTACGTCGTCCCCGGCCTCGCCGTACGCCGCGTCGTCGTACGCCCCGCCGCCCCCGCTCCCCCGGTCCTCGGGAACGGCGAAGCGCACGTCGTCATCGGCCCAGTCGGTTCGTCGTGTCACGGCGGACTAGCTCTTGGCCGCCGCGGCCTTGGACTTGGCCGCCTTGGGCGCGGGCACCGTCTTGGCCGCATCCTCGGCAGGGGCTGCCTCCGCCGCCGCGTCCGCGCTCGGCTCGCTGCCCGGCTCCTCCGGACGGACGCCGACGCCCAGCTTCTCCTTGATCTTCTTCTCGATCTCGTTGGCCAGGTCGGGGTTGTCCTTCAGGAAGTTGCGCGCGTTCTCCTTGCCCTGGCCGAGCTGGTCGCCCTCGTACGTGTACCAGGCGCCGGCCTTGCGGACGAAGCCGTGCTCCACGCCCATGTCGATCAGGCCGCCCTCGCGGGAGATGCCCTGCCCGTAGAGGATGTCGAACTCGGCCTGCTTGAAGGGCGGCGCGACCTTGTTCTTGACGACCTTGACGCGGGTGCGGTTGCCGACCGCGTCCGTGCCGTCCTTAAGGGTCTCGATACGGCGGATGTCGATACGCACCGAGGCGTAGAACTTCAGCGCGCGGCCACCGGTCGTGGTCTCGGGCGAGCCGAACATGACGCCGATCTTCTCGCGCAGCTGGTTGATGAAGATCGCGGTGGTCTTGGACTGGTTGAGCGCGCTGGTGATCTTCCGGAGCGCCTGGCTCATCAGGCGGGCCTGCAGACCCACGTGCGAGTCACCCATCTCGCCCTCGATCTCCGCGCGCGGCACGAGCGCGGCGACGGAGTCGATGACGATCAGGTCGAGGGCGCCGGAGCGGACCAGCATGTCGACGATCTCGAGAGCCTGCTCGCCGTTGTCCGGCTGGGACAGGATCAGGTTGTCGATGTCGACGCCGAGCTTCTTGGCGTACTCGGGGTCGAGCGCGTGCTCGGCGTCCACGAAGGCCACCTGGCCGCCGGCCTTCTGCGCGTTGGCCACGGCGTGCAGGGTCAGGGTCGTCTTACCGGAGGACTCCGGCCCGTACACCTCCACCACACGGCCACGCGGAATGCCGCCGACGCCGAGCGCGACGTCGAGCGCGGTCGACCCGGTGGGGATGACCTCGATGGGCTCATTCGGCCGCTCGCCCATGCGCATCACTGCGCCCTTGCCGAATTGCCGTTCAATCTGCGCGAGCGCGGCGTCGAGCGCCTTCTCGCGGTCGGTTCCTGCCATGGGTTCCACCCGGTTTGCTTGAGTCGATCGCTTCACGCCAAAGACGCTAACGCCTGCCACTGACAATCGGCCTCGACGCCTGTCTCGCCTGTGGATAACTCGAGGCCCTTCGCCCGGCCACCCTCCCCGAATCCCTTGGAAACACTGGGAAAAGTGGCTCTGGACATTCCATAAGAATGGATGTTCGATTTTGGTGTCAAGCGCGCCACGCGGGTCGGCGCTCCTCGGCTACCGTGGCTCCGCATGACCCACACAGCGACCGAGATCACCGCAGAACTGGTCCAAGAGCTGCTCCACGAACAGCACCCCGACCTGGCCGACCGTCCCGTGAGACTCGGCGCCCGCGGCTGGGACAACCAGCTGTGGCGGCTCGGCGACGACCTCGCCGTCCGGCTGCCCTGGGCCACCGAGTCGGCGGACGCCCTGCTGCGCAAGGAGCACGCGTGGCTGCCCTCTCTCGCCGCGGATCTCCCCCTGGCCGTCCCTGTCCCCCAGCGCCTCGGTGAGCCCTCCGAGCGGTTTCCCCGCCCCTGGATCGTCACCACCTGGGTGCCGGGCACGCCCGCCGACCGGGCCCCTGTCACCTCCGCCGGATCGGCCGACGCCTTGGCCGCCTTCCTGAGCGCTCTGCACCGGCCGGCCCCCGAGGGGGCGCCGAACGGCCACGACCGCGGCCGTGGGGGGCCACTGGCCGAGCACACCGAGGGCTTCGCCCAGCAACTCGCTGAGGCCACCGAGTACGGCCTGGTCCCCGATCCGGACGCGGTCCGCGCGATCTGGGACGACGCCGCCGCCGCGCCGGAGTGGTCGGGGCCGCCGCTGTGGCTCCACGCCGATCTGCATCCGGCCAACGTCCTCACCGCGGACGGCGCGTTCTGCGGCGTGATCGACTTCGGTGATCTCTGCGCGGGCGATCCGGCCTGCGACCTCGCCGCCGCTTGGCTGCTGCTGCCGGACGGCGCCACCGAGCGCTTCCACAGCGCCTACCGTCCGGCCCCCGACGCCGCCACCCTGCGCCGCGCCCGCGGCTGGGCCGTGACGAAGGCCCTGGTCTGCATCCTCATCGGGCACGCCGGAGACCACGGCCGCCCCGGCGGCAAGCCCTCCTGGGGGCCGCCCGGACACGCCTCACTGCGCCGCCTCGTCGCGTCGGCCGCGCACTGACACAGGCGTACTCCCCGCGTCGTACGGCGGGTGTCTTCAGCCGGACGACGACCCCAGGGGCTCATGTGGCGAGCCTTGTCCCCATGGCCACCCGCGCGAACCAAGCCCCGATCAGCCGCCCCGCCGCCGAGCGCCTTTGCTACGCGACCGGCGCCGCTCTGGTCGCGTCCGGCCTCGTGCACCTCGTCGTCCTCGGAGTCGACGGCGGCCCCTGGTACGGGCCTGTCTCGTGGCGCAAGCCCATCACCTTCGGGCTCTCCTTCGGCCTGACACTCATGGCCATCACGTGGGTGACCTCGTACCTCAAGGTCGGCGCCCGGCTGCGCACCGCCCTGCTCGTGGTGTTCGCCGCGGACTGCGTCCTGGAGGTCGCCGGCATCACGCTTCAGGCGTGGCGCAGGGTGCCGTCGCACCTCGACATGGAGACCACGTTCGACAGCGCCGTCTCCATGTCGCTCGCGGTGGGCGGCGGCATCCTGGTGGCACTCCTGACGACCTTCGCCGTCGCGTCCTTCAGGAACGGCCCGGGCGGCCCTGCGGGGATGGCTCTCGCCGTGCGCAGCGGGTTCGCCGTCCTCCTGGTGGCCCTCGCGTCCGGCGCGGCGATGATCGCGCGCGGGGTCTTCCTGACGCGGACCGGCCACCAGGAGGCGGCCTACGCCTCGACTGCCGCGCTCAAGCCACTGCACGGCGTCAGCCTGCACGCCGTGCTGGTGCTCCCGGCTCTGGCCTGGCTGATGTCCCGCACGGCCTGGAGCGAGCGCCGCAGACTGCGCGTCATGTACGCGGCGGTCGGCTGCTACGCGGCCGCCGTTCTCGCGGCCGCTGCGTGGGCGGCCCGCACGTACTGAAGCGCGCTACCGCTCCCCGGAGTCCGGCTCCTTCACGACGCGTCTCATCCGCGCCCAGACGGATGCCCCTCGTCTGCGGTGCCCGTGCACGCGCGGGTCGTCGGTGACGTCGTAGCGCTTCACATACGCCCCCAGGAACGCCTGCAGCGTCGCGACGGCGGGAATCGAGATCAGGGCGCCGACAGCCCCCAGCAGCGCGGTGCCCGCGATGACCGAACCGAAGGCGACCGCCGGGTGGATGTCCACGGTCTTCGCGGTCAGCTTCGGCTGCAGCACATAGTTCTCGAACTGCTGGTACACGACCACGAAGCCGAACACCCACAACGCGTACCAGGGGTCCACGGTGAAGGCGATCAGCATCGGCAGGGCGCCCGCCAGATATGTGCCGATGGTCGGGATGAACTGCGAGACGAGCCCCACCCACACGGCGAGTACGGGCGCGTACGGGACGTCGAGCGCCGCGAGCAGGATGTAGTGCGCGATCCCCGAGATGAGCGCCATGAGGCCGCGCGAGTAGAGGTACCCGCCGGTCTTGTCGACGGCGATCTCCCAGGCGCGCAGCACCTCGGCCTGCTTCGCGGGCGGCAGGACCGAGCACAGGGCACGCCGCAGGCGCGGGCCGTCGGCGGCGAAGTAGAAGGAGAACAGCAGGACCGTCAGGAGCTGGAACAGCCCGCCGAGCACCTGCGTGGAGACGTCCAGGACGCCGGTGGCACTGTTCTGGACGTACTTCTGGAGCCAGTCGGAGTGCAGCAGGCTGTCCTGGACCTCGACCCTGTTGAGGTCCGTGTGGAATGTGTCGTTGACCCAGCTGATGAGCTGGTCGAGGTACTTCGGGAAGTCGTCGAACATGTCCACGATCTGGCCCGCGAGCATCGACCCGAGGAGCACGACGAAGCCCACGCTCACGGCCGTCACCGCGAGGAACATCAGGAAGGTGGCGAAGCCCCTGCGCAGCCCGCGCGCCGCCATCCTGCTGACCGCGGGCTCCACGGCGAGCGCCAGGAAGAACGCGATCAGTACGTTGATCAACAGCCCGATCAGCTGGTGGAAGGCCCAGTAGCCGAGCTGAAAGCAGGCGATGAGTGCCAGAGCGAGCACCATGGCGCGCGGCAGCCAGCGCGGCATCCTCTCGCGCGGGGTCGGCGCCGAGCCCGGCGGCCGCTCTGGCGGCGTCGTGCCGGGCGGCGCGGCGTCGTCCGCCACCTGGAGAGTCTCGTCTGTCGGTGCCACGCTGCCAGTCTCGCCCACGCCGCCGACAATCGGCGGCCGCCCCCGTTCTGTCACTCTTCAGCGCTTCTCGTCCGGTACGTCCATCGAGGCGCACACGACACGCCAGACGTCCTTGGCCTCCCAGCCCGCGTCGAGCGCCTGGTGGACCGTTCGCCCACCGAGCCCCGTCATCACATGATCACGCGCGAACGTGTCGGCGTAACCGGATCCGAAGTGATCCGTCATTCGCTGCCAGAAGACCGTCAACCGCATGCGTCCAGTATCCCGCCCCTGAGAGTGCAGCCGTGCCCGGGAGGCTTGTCGAGAACGCTTTCCGTCCTACGGTCGGTGCATGGCCGAAACCGGAGCTTCCCCACTCCCCCCGTCGCCCCCGGCACGCTCCCCGCTGTCCCGTGCCGAGACATTCATCTGGCTGACCGCACGCGTCCTTGAGCAGCGCCGCTTCGCCTATCACTTCCTGGGCGGCTCCCCCGCGGCGGCCGATGCGGTCGAGACGGCACTCACCGCGTACCGCAACGAGGACGAGGGCTACGGACACGCCCTCGAACCGGACCTGCGCGGCCCGGTGAGCCAGCCCCTGCACACCGGACACGCATTGCGCGTCCTCGACTCGATCGGCCGGTGCTCGGGTCAGCGCGTGGAGCGTGTGTGCCGCTACCTGACCGCCGTATCCACACCGGAAGGCGCGCTTCCGGCGGTGCATCCCAGCCAACGCGGCTACCCCTGTGCCCCGTTCGTCCCGGTGGTGGACGATCCGCCGAGCGAGCTGTTGGCCACCGGACCCGTCGTCGGCCTGCTGCACCGCAACGAGGTGTGGAACGCCTGGCTGTTCCGGGCCACCGACTTCTGCTGGTCGGCCGTCGAGTCCCTGAAGACGTCCCACCCGTACGAGGTCCAGGCCGCGGTCGCCTTCCTGGACAGCGCACCCGACCGCCCGCGCGCGCGGGTCGCCGCCGACCGGCTCGGCCGCCTCGTGCGCGAGCAGCGGCTCGCGGTGCTCGACCCGGAGCACAGGGAGGACTACCCGGTGGCCCCCGGCTACGCGCCGGAGGAGCACCACTTCCCGTACGACTTCGCCAAGGCGCCCGAGTCGCTGGCCCGCTCCTGGTTCACCGACGAGGAGATGGCCCGTTCGCTCGACCATCTGGTGAGCGAGCAGCAGGAGGACGGTGGTTGGCCGATCAACTGGCAGCAGTGGGCACCGACGATCTCCATGGAGGCACGCCCCATGGTGACCATCGACGCACTGCGCACGCTGCGCGCCTACGGACGTCCTCTGTAGTGCCGCGGTCCCGCTCAGTGATCGGCGTCGCGCAGGAGCAGCGCCGCGATGGCCAGAGCCGTGCCACGCGGTGACGTCAGTTCGATGCCGGTCCACTCTGCGATCTTCGCCAGCCGGTTGTCGACGGTGTTCGGGTGCAGCCCGAGCGCTTCGGCGGTGGCCCTGCGGTCCTGTTGGTGGCTCAGGTGCGTGCGGAGCGTCTCCAGGAGCTCCGGCCGTTCGGCGACAGGGTCGAGGAGCGCTGCGATGAGGTGGCTGCTCTCGTTGCGCCGGGAGAGGTGGTACTCGAGGAGCACGTCGTCGAGACGGTGCAGCCCCGGTGGCAGACCGCACGCGCGCGTGATGCGCAGTACCTCGGTTGCGGTGCGGGCCGCGTCCGGGATGCGCTCGGGGCTGTCCGCCCGCACGGCGGCCACCCGTACGGGCAGGCCGCTCGCCCGGCTCAGATGGTGCGGCAGATCGTCGGGCGGAGGGCAGTCCTTCGGGACGACGACCCGCCCCCCGTCGCCTTCCAGGAGGGTGAGCACGCTCGCGCCGAAGGTGCGGTCCAGGACGCTCTGCAGCCGCCGCAGCCGCCGGCGCACCGCGACGGGCTCCTCAGGGGCCACGGCATCCGTGCCGAGTACGAGCACATGGGCGGGCCCCGTGAGCCGGAACTGGTCGAGGAGCACGTGTCCGGGCGGGACCATCCCGTCGAGCAGCCCTCGCACCAGCGACTTCTGCTGCGCGTGCCGCTCCGCCTCCAAGGCGGACCGCTCGTCCAGATACGTCTCGGCGACCGAGCCGACGACGTCCGGCTGGGCCCGCAGCAGGAGGTCCACGAGTTCGACGAGGGCCGCCTCGTCCCCGGGCCCCGCCGCTTCGCGCAGCGACCGCCACAGGACGTAGGAGCCGAGCGCGTGGGTGCGCAGCAGGAGGTGCAGCGGCATGCCCTCCTCGGCGCGCTGAGCGGCCCTCTCGCGGAACAGCCGGTGGCTTCCGGGCCGTTGCGCGTCCGGGTCGTCGACGTGGCGCAGGAACAGCCGTACGCCGTACCGCGCGGTCGCCGCGACCTCCAGGTCCTTCACGTCGTCCGGCAGCTCCGCGTAGCCGGGGAGCTCCTCGAAGGCCTCCCTGGCCATGCGCCGCGCCAGTTCGTTGACACGCGGCTCGCAGCGCGCGGCGAGAGAACGCGCTTCCGGGGACAACGGCACAGGTCCTCCACCGACATCGGCTACTGAACGCCCCATTGTGACGCGTCACAGCACCGGGACGGTCGAGATGTGACGGCAAGCGCTGTTGTGGGCCGCCCCGGGCGCCTTGACTCGGAGTCGGCCCGAGAACGAACCCCACCCGGAGGAGCCGCACCCATGACCGAGCACAACACCGCACCGCAGACGGCCGCGCGGAAGCCGGTGGACTACGCCGCCTACGCGGACCGGGTCTGGGAGGGGTCGGAGACGCTGCTCCCGCACCTCTCAGGCGCCTTCACGGGTGACGAGCTGGTGCGGCTGAGCCCGCGGGTGGGCTTCTTCCCCGCCTTCGCCAACGTGACCGTGTTCGACACCGGTGATGGCGCGGTGCTCGTCGATTCGGGCGACTTCCGTACGGCGACGCGACTGCACACGGCGGTCAAGGGGTTCGGGGCGGGCCCGGTGCGCTCCGTGGTCTACACACACGGGCACGTGGATCACGTCTTCGGGGTGTTCCCCTTCGACAAGGAGGCGGAGAGCACCGGTACCGCACGCCCCGAGGTGGTGGCGCACGAGGCCGTGACCGCCCGCTTCGACCGCTACATCCAGACCGCCGGATACAACTCGTGGATCAACAGGCGGCAGTTCGGCGTGCCCTCCCTGGAGTGGCCCACCACGTACCGCTACCCGGACACCGTCTACCGGGACAGCCTGACGTTCCGCCGCGGCGAGCTGACCTTCGAACTCGTCCACGCGCGCGGGGAGACCGACGACCACACCTACGTATGGGTGCCGGAGCTCAAGGCGCTGTGCACGGGTGACCTGTTCATCTGGAACACGCCGAACGCGGGCAACCCGCAGAAGGTGCAGCGCTACCCCGAGGAGTGGGCGCGGGCCCTGCGTTCCATGCAGGAGCTCGGCGCGGAGGTGCTGCTGCCGGGGCACGGCGTGCCCATCATGGGCGCCGAACGCGTGAACCGCGCCCTGGACGACACCGCACGCTTCCTGGAGTCGCTCTGCGAGCAGACGCGGGAGCTGATGAACGCGGGGCACCGGCTCGACACGGTCATCCACGAGGTGAAGGTCCCCGAGGAGCTCCTCTCCCGCCCGTACCTCCACCCCGCCTACGACGAGCCGGAGTTCGTCGTGCGGAACCTGTGGCGGCTGTGGGGCGGCTGGTACGACCAGAACCCGGCCCACCTCAAGCCCGCCCCGGAGGCGGCCGTCGCGGCCGAGTACGCGCGCGCGGCGGGCGGCGCCGCGGCGCTGGCCGGGCGGGCACGGGAGTTGCTCGCCGCGGGCGACACCCGGCTCGCCTCGCATCTGGCGGAGACGGCGGCGCTGGCGGCTCCCACGGATCCCGAAGTGGCACGCACGCGTGCCGAGGTGTACGCGCAGCGGGCGGGCAAGGAGACCTCGACCATGGCGCGCGGGGTCTTCTCCTGGGCGGCCGCCGAGTCCGCCGCGGTGGCCGAGGGGACCGACGTGGCCACGGAGTTGACGCGCTCTCCGGAGGGCCGCAAGCGGGCCGGGGGCTCGATCAGCGTCGGCGTGGTCGACGACGAGGACGGCTGCTGCTGATGCGCGGCGCATGGCGCACCACATGCCTGCTGCTCGCCTTCATGGTCGTGAACTTCGCGGACAAGGCGGTCCTGGGGCTCGCGGGCCCCGAGATCCGGGTGGACTTCGGCATCAGCCGCCAGGAGTTCGGCACTGCGCAGTCGGCGTTCTTCGCGCTGTTCTCGGTCGCGGCCCTCGGCGTCTCGGCGCTCACGAAGCGGGTACGCACGACGCCGTTGCTCCTGGTGCTCGCCCTGCTGTGGTCGGCGGCGCAGCTGCCGATGCTGTGGGGCGCGGCCGGCTTCGGCACGCTGGTGGCCACGCGCGTCCTTCTGGGCGCCGCCGAGGGGCCGGCGGCCCCGGTCGCGATGCATCACGTGCACGGCTGGTTCCCGCAGCGCGAGCGTGCGCTGCCGACCGCGCTGCTGCTCGTCGGCGCCGCTGCCGGGGTCGCGGTCGCGGCGCCCGCGCTGAGCTGGGTGATCACCCACTGGGGCTGGCGCTGGTCGTTCGGCGCCGTGGGTCTTGTCGGCCTCGTCTGGGCGGCGCTGTGGCTCCTGTGGGGCAAGGAGGGCCCGCTGGCCCCGAGCGTCGGCGAAGAGGCGGGAGGGGCGCCTCAGGACAGCCTCACGGTGCCGCTGCGCCGCGTCCTGTTGTCGCCCACGTTCCTGACGGCTGCCTTCGGGTCGTTCGCCGCGTACTGGTCGATGAGCGCGACGCTGACCTGGGCTCCGGACTACATGGAGACGGTCATGGGCTGGGACCTGCACCAGGCGAGCACCATGGTCGGCGCGGGCGCCGTCGCTCACGGAGTCATCCTCCTGGCGCACGGCCTGCTGGCGAGACGCTCGGCTCTGAAGGGCACGCCGCCCCGCCTCCCGGTGGGCGCGGGCGCGGGCCTCCTTGTCGCGCTCTCGGGCTGCGCGACCGCACTGTTCGGCCTCTCCGACTCACAGGCCGTGAAGGTACCGATGATGCTGGGGCCGATGGCGCTCGCCATGGTGATGCTCACGGTCGCGGCCACGGCCTGCTCCCGCATCGCACCCCCGATCCAACGGGGCACGGTCCTGGGCGTATTGACATGCGTGTACGCCCTCGGCGGCATCGTCTCGCCGCTCGTCCTGGGGCGCTTGGTGGACGGCGCCGCCACCGTGTCGGCCGGCTATGAGCACGGCTGGCTGCTGACCGCCGGCCTGCTGGTGGCGGGCGGCATCCTCGCGGCCGTGTTCTGCCGCCCCGAGCGCACGGCGGGGCAGCTCGGCGTCCCGGAGACCCCGGCCGCCCTCCCCGCGCACCAGGTCACCCCGTAAGCGCCCGCAGACCCGCCGTAACCACCACGGCGGCGGCGATCACCACCAGGAACGGCGCCCTCAGCACGAGAGCGACGGCGGCCGCGGCGACCCCGGCCGACCTCTCGTCGAGGACCAGAACACGCCCGTCCGCGAAGGTCTGCTGGGCCGTGAGGGCGGCCAGCAGAGCGACCGGCAGCAGCGCCGAAAGACGCTTCACCACGGGCCGTTCCAGGGCTCCCGCAGGCACCAGCAGGCCGATCAGTTTCACTGCGTAACAGCCGACCGCGGTGACCGCGATGGCGATCCAGACGTTCAACGGTCTTCTCCTTGTGGTGCGTTGGAGGCCGCGGCGCGGCGGCGCCCCTCAACGTAGAGCGCGGCGGGGGCCGCGAGGGCGGCCACGAGCACCGGCACCCCGGCCGGCAGCACGGGAAGCAGGCCGAGCATCAGGACCACGGCGAGGCCGGCGACGGCCCGCTCCATGGTGGACTTCAGCATCGGCGCGAGCAGCGCCAGGAACACCGCGGGCCCGGCCGCGTCGAGCCCCCACGCGTCGGTGTCGCCGATGGCCGAGGCGCCCAGGGCGCCGAGCAGCGTGGTGAGGTTCCACAGCACGTACAGGGTCAGCCCGGTGACGGTGAAACCGAGCCGCACGCTGCGCCGCGTCGGCTGCGCCAGCGCGACGGCCGACGTCTCGTCGATGACCCAGTGCGCGGCGAACGGCCGCACCACGCGCGGGAGAGCGAGCAACTGGGACAGGCGCAGCCCGTAGAACGCGTTGCGCACGCCCAGGAAGAACGCTCCCGCGGCGGCGGTGAGCGGATTGCCGCCGGCCGCGAGTGCCCCGACGAGCGCGAACTGCGACGCCCCCGTGAAGACCAGGAGGCTGAGCGCGCAGGTCTGGAGCACGCTGAGACCGCTGCCCGCCGAGGTCACTCCGAAGGCGAATCCGGAAAGCCCCACCGCGACGCCGACGCCGAGCGCGTCACGCACGACGGCGGCGTCAGGCTTGCCTACCGCGCCCGCCTGCTCGGACCCGGGCTCGGGAGGATCGGCTTCTGCTCGGCGTATGTCTGTGGATGTCGTCTTGTCTGCCACGCCCCGCACGGTACGAGGAGGGCCGCATCCTGTTCTTGTACGTTCTTGCGCTCGCGCTGGTACGCGCCCGGCGGCACCCCGACGATCCGGGTGAAGTGCCGGTTCAGGTGCGGCTGGTCGGTGAAGCCGAGGGCCACGGCGGTGTCTGCGGGCGCTGTCCCCGCCTCCAGGAGCCGCCGTGCCACGCGTACGCGCGCGTTGGTGAGCCAGGTGTGCGGCGGCATCCCGTACGCGTCGCGGAAGGCGCGAAGCAGCGCGAAGGGGCTGGTGCCGAGCTCGTCCGCGAGGGCTTCCAGGGACGGCGGGTCCGCCAGCCGCTCTTCGAGGATTGCGCGTGCGCGGTCCGCGGCCGTGGCCCCCGCTGACCGCCGGGGTCGTGCCGCGTGCGAGGTTCCGTGGGCACGCAGCAGGCGGGCGAGCACGACCCTGAGGAGGCTGTCGGCCGCCAGCGCGTTGCCCTGCTCCGCCGCCCTGTGCACCTCGTTGATCATCTGCGAGGCCTGCGGGTCGGTGACGATCTGCTCGCCGAAGACGGCGGTGCCGCGCCCGGTACCGGTCTCGGCGGCGATCTCGGTGATGACCTCGGCTGAGGGGTAGAGCGTGGCGTACGCCCAGCCGTCGGGGCCGCCCGCCCGCGCCGTGTGCGCCACTTCCGGATTGAGCATGACGACGCTCCCGGGGCCCGCGTGCAAGGTCCCGTCGGGCAGGCCGATGGCCTCGATCCCCCGCGTGACCGCGCCGATCACGAAGCCGTCGTGGCTGTGGCGCGGGAAGGTGTGCCGGACGTAGCGGGCCCGCAGCAGGTCGAGTCCCGGCAGCCGCTCATAGCGCCAGTGCCGCGCCCACTCGCCCTTTCCCGCCGGCTTCCCCGCTGTCCGTGCCATGGCCCCATTCTGCGTCAGGCCCTCGCGACGAACCACCCGTTTCCGCAGGTCACCGCCATTGTCAGTGGCGGGGTGCAGGATGGGGGCATGGTCAGGTCCAGGCAAGGGGCCCACAGCGCCTCGCAGGCCCTCAGTGGCTTCTCCCCCGCGACCCGCGGTTGGTTCACGGGGGCCTTCTCCGCGCCCACGGCCGCGCAGGCCGGTGCGTGGAAGGCGATCGGCGAGGGTTCCGACGTGCTGGTCGTCGCGCCCACCGGCTCGGGCAAGACGCTCGCCGCGTTCCTCGCCGCGCTCGACCAGCTCGCGTCGTCACCCCCTCCTGCCGACCCGAAGAAGCGCTGCCGGGTCCTGTACGTGTCGCCGCTGAAGGCCCTCGCGGTGGACGTGGAGCGCAATCTGCGCAGCCCGCTCACCGGCATCCGCCAGGAGGCCGTCCGCCTCGGCCTGCCCGAGCCCGAGGTGAAGGTCGGCATCCGCTCCGGCGACACCCCGCCCGCCGAGCGGCGCGCGCTGGCCACGCGACCGCCGGACATCCTCATCACCACGCCCGAGTCGTTGTTCCTGATGCTGACGTCGGCCACGCGCGACGCGCTGGCGGGCATCGACACGGTGATCCTGGACGAGGTGCACGCGGTGGCGGGCACCAAGCGCGGCGCCCACCTGGCCCTCTCCCTGGAGCGGCTGGACGAGCTGCTGCCCCGCCCGGCCCGCCGCATCGGCCTGTCCGCGACGGTCCGGCCGGTGGACGAGGTGGCGCGCTATCTCTCGCCGCAGCGCCGGGTGGAGGTCGTCCAGCCGCCGTCCGGCAAGGAGTTCGACCTGTCGGTGGTCGTCCCTGTGGAGGATCTGGGCGAGCTCGGCGGCTCCCCGGTGGCCGATGCCGACCAGGGGGCCGAGCGCCCCTCGATCTGGCCCTCCGTGGAGGAGCGGATCACGGACCTGATCGAGGCCCACCGCTCGACGATCGTGTTCGCCAACTCCCGCCGCCTGGCCGAGCGCCTGTGCAACCGGCTGAACGAGATCTCCTACGAGCGTGCCACCGGCGAACCTCTTCCCGAGGACCACTCCCCGGCGGAGCTGATGGCGGAGTCGGGCGCCGCGAAGGGCGCGCCCCCGGTCATCGCGCGCGCCCACCACGGCTCGGTCTCCAAGGAGCAGCGCGCGCTCGTCGAGGAGGACCTGAAGGCGGGCCGGCTGCCCGCCGTGGTCGCCACGTCGAGCCTGGAGCTGGGCATCGACATGGGCGCCGTCGACCTCGTCGTGCAGGTGGAGTCGCCCCCGTCCGTCGCGTCCGGGCTGCAGCGCGTGGGCCGTGCGGGCCACCAGGTGGGCGCGGTTTCCACCGGGGTCGTCTTCCCGAAGTACCGCGGCGACCTGGTGCAGTCGGCGGTGGTGACGGAGCGGATGCGGTCCGGTGCCATCGAGTCCCTGCGCCTTCCGGCGAACCCGCTGGACGTGCTCGCTCAGCAGCTGGTCGCGATGACCGCCCTGGACACCTGGCAGGTCGACGACCTGCTGGCGCTGGTCCGCCGCGCCGCCCCGTTCGCCTCGCTGCCGGAGTCGGCGTTCACGGGCGTGCTCGACATGCTGGCGGGCCGCTACCCCTCCGACGCCTTCGCCGAGCTGCGCCCCCGCGTCGTCTGGGACCGCGTGGCCGGCACGGTCACGGGCCGCCCCGGAGCACAGCGCCTCGCCGTCACCTCCGGAGGCACGATCCCCGACCGCGGTCTCTTCGGGGTCTTCCTCGCGGGAGCCGACCCCAAAAAGGGCGGCGGCCGGGTCGGCGAGCTCGACGAGGAGATGGTCTACGAGTCGCGGGTCGGGGACGTCTTCACGCTCGGCACCAGCTCCTGGCGCATCGAGGACATCACGCGCGACCGCGTCCTCGTCTCGCCCGCCCCGGGAGTCCCCGGCCGCCTGCCCTTCTGGAAGGGCGACCAGCTGGGCCGCCCGCTCGAACTGGGGCGCGCTCTGGGCGCGTTCCTCCGGGAGGTCGGCTCCCAGAAGCCCGACGACGCGCGCGTGCGTCTCACCGCGGCGGGGCTCGACGAGTGGGCGGCGAACAACGTCCTGTCGTACCTCGCGGAGCAGCGCGAGGCCTGCGGCCACATCCCCGACGACCGCACGATCGTGGTCGAGCGGTTCCGGGACGAGCTGGGCGACTGGCGGGTCGTGGTCCACTCACCGTTCGGCGCCCAGGTGCACGCTCCGTGGGCGCTCGCCCTCGGCGCCCGGCTCAGCGAGAAGTACGGCATGGACGCCCAGGTGATGCACGCCGACGACGGCATCGTGCTGCGCCTCCCGGACGCCGACCTGATGGGCCTGGACCTCCTCGACCAGGAACCTTCCAAGCCGGGCATGGAGTACGACGACGAGCAGGCCCCCATCGGTGCGGCCGACGTCGCCTTCGACAAGGGTGACGTGGACCAGATCGTCACCGACCAGGTGGGCGGCTCCGCCCTGTTCGCCTCGCGTTTTCGCGAGTGCGCCGCCCGCGCGCTGCTGCTGCCCCGCCGCAACCCCGGCAAGCGCACCCCGCTGTGGCAGCAGCGCCAGCGCGCCTCCCAGTTGCTCCAGGTGGCGAGCGAGTTCGGCTCGTTCCCCATCGTCCTGGAAGCGATCCGCGAGTGCCTCCAGGACGTCTTCGACGTACCGGGCCTCGCCGAGCTGATGGGCGACATCGAGTCCCGCAAGGTCCGCCTCGTCGAGGTCACCACCCCGGAGGCCTCCCCCTTCGCCCGTTCGCTGCTGTTCGGCTACGTGGCGCAGTTCCTGTACGAGGGCGACTCCCCGCTGGCCGAGCGCCGCGCGGCAGCGCTGTCCCTGGACTCCCGGCTGCTCGCCGAGCTCCTCGGCCAGGCCGAGCTGCGCGAGCTGCTCGACGCGGAGGTCCTCGCCGACCTGGAGCAGGAGCTCCAGTGGCGCACGGAGGACCGTCGCGTCAAGGACGAGGAGGGCGTCGCGGACCTGCTGCGCCTCCTCGGGCCGCTCACGGGCGAGGAGTTGGCCGAGCGCGGCGCCGAGCCCGGCTGGGCCGAGAGCCTGTCGGGCACCCGGCGCGCCATCCGTGTGCGGATCGCGGGCACCGAGCACTGGGCGGCGATCGAGGACGCGGGCCGCCTGCGCGACGCCCTCGGCACGGCACTGCCGGTCGGCGTTCCCGAAGCCTTCACCGAGCCGGTCAAGGACCCGCTCGGCGACCTCCTGGCCCGCTACGCCCGAACGCACGGCCCGTTCACCTCCACGCAGGCGGCGGCCCGCTTCGGCCTCGGCGCCGCGGTCACGGAGGGCGCGCTCCAGCGGCTGGCCGCCCAGGGCCGGGTCGTCCAGGGCGAGTTCCACCCGGCGGGCATCGGCCAGGAGTGGTGCGATGCCACGGTCCTGCGCAGGCTGCGCCGCCGCTCACTGGCCGCGCTGCGCCATGAGCTGGAGCCGGTGCCGCCCGCGGCGCTCGCCCAGTTCCTGCCCCAGTGGCAGCACGTGGGAGGGCACGGCCTGCGCGGGGTCGACGGCCTGGTCCGGGCGGTCGAACAGCTCCAGGGGGCCTCGGTGCCCGCCTCCGCCCTGGAGAAGCTGGTCCTGCCCTCACGGGTCTCCGGCTACGCGCCCGCACTGCTCGACGAACTCACGGCGTCCGGCGAGGTCTTGTGGGCCGGCACGGGCTCGCTGCCCGGCAAGGACGGCTGGGTCAGCCTCTACCTTGCCGACACGGCCCCGCTGCTTCTCCCGCCCCCGCACCCCTTGGAGCTCACGCCGCTCCACCAGGCTGTCCTGGACGCGCTCTCCGGCGGCTACGGCCTGTTCTTCCGCCAGATCGCCGACCGGGTCCGCGCCACCCCTCTCGCTCAAGGCCTTGAGGGCCAGGGAGGCGCGCCCTTCGAGTTCACCGACCCCCAACTGGCCGACGCGCTCTGGGAGCTGGCCTGGTCGGGCCGTCTCACGAACGACACGCTGGCCCCGATGCGCGCCGTCCTCGGCTCCGGCCGCACCGCGGGCTCCACCGCGCACCGGGCCCGCAGAGCCGTGCCGCGCGGCCGATACGGAGGCCTCACCGCCGGCGCCCGGCCCACGTCACGCACCGGTCCGCCGACGGTCGCGGGGCGCTGGTCGCTGCTGCCCGGCCTGGAACCCGATCCGACCGTGCGCGCCCACACCCTGGCCCGCACACTCCTCGACCGGCACGGAGTGGTCACCCGGGGAGCGGTGGCCGCCGAAGGCGTCGAGGGCGGGTTCTCGGCGACGTACCGGGTCCTGTCCGTCTTCGAGGAGAGCGGACAGGCACGGCGTGGCTACGTGGTGGAGGGGCTCGGCGCGGCCCAGTTCGCGATGGACGGCGCCGTGGACCGCCTGCGCGCTGCGGCGAACGCACAGGAGCGCGGCGCCCCGCCCCCGGACCCGTACGCCCCGGCCGACGCCCCCACCGGCAAGGGCAGGACCACCGCGCCCCGCGCCCTCGTCCTGGCGGCGGCCGACCCGGCCAACGCGTACGGGGCCGCTCTGCCCTGGCCCGATCCCCCCACCGGCGCGGGCCAGAAGCCCGGACACAAGCCGGGCCGCAAGGCCGGCTCCCTGGTGGTCCTGGTCGACGGCGAGCTGACGCTCTACATGGAGCGCGGCGGCAAGACCCTCCTGGCCTGGTCCGCTTCCGACCCGGCCCACGCCGCCCCGGCCTCCGACCCCGCCGACACCACGACCGCCGCGCGCACCGCGAGCCCCGCCCTCACCCCCGCCCAGCTCACGGAGGACCCCCGCGTGCCCGCCGCCGCGCAGGCGCTCGCCGAGGCGGCCCGCTCCGGCGCCCTCGGCACCATCACGGTCGAGCGGGTCAACGCGGAGCCCGCGCTCAGCTCCCCGTACGCCCCTCTCCTGGAAGGAGCCGGATTCCACGCGACGCCGCGCGGCCTGCGCCTGCGCGCGTGAGGCCGCCCGCCCCACCCCACCGCGGCCTCACTTCTCCGCGCCTCCCGAAGGCACGAGGCCTCCCGAAGGCACCGGCCTGCGCCGCACCCCGCGGCGCGCCCCCGCACTCCGACCTACTCTGGACCCCATGCCCGAAGGAGACACGGTCGCGCAGGCGGCGAAGCGGCTGGACAGCGCCCTCGCCGGCCAGGTGCTGACCCGCTCCGACCTGCGTGTCCCCCGGTTCGCCACAGCGGACCTCACCGGGCGCACGGTCCTGGACGTCGCCCCGCGCGGCAAGCATCTGCTGACCCGGATCGAGGGCGGCCTCACCCTGCACTCGCACCTGCGGATGGACGGCTCGTGGAAGGTCTACGCGCCGGGCGAGCGCTGGCGCGGCGGCCCGTCCCACCAGATCCGCGCGATCCTGGCGAACGAGACCCGCACCGCGGTCGGCTATCGCCTCCCCGTCCTGGAACTCCTGCGCACCACCGACGAATCCAAGGCCGTCGGCCACCTGGGCCCGGACCTCCTCGGCCCGGACTGGGACCCGGACCGCGCACTGCGCAACCTCCTCGGCGACCCCGCCCGTCCGCTCGGCGAGGCCCTCCTCGACCAGCGCAACCTCGCGGGCATCGGAAACATCTACAAGTCCGAGCTCTGCTTCCTGCTGCGCGTCACCCCGTGGCTCCCGATCGGCGAGCTGCCCGCCGAGACCGCCGACCGCCTCCCGCTCCTCGCCAAGAAGCTGCTCGAGGCCAACCGCGACCGCCCGGCCCGCGTCACCACAGGCCGCCCCCGCCCCGACGAACGCCTCTACGTCTACGGCCGCTCCCACCGCCCCTGCCTGCGCTGCCGCACCCCCATCCGGACGGCCGACCAGGGCGACGGCTCCCGCGAACGCCCCACGTACTGGTGCCCGCACTGCCAACAGGGCCCGGCCCCCACGCCATAACCGAACCCACCCCCACGCCGCCACCAGCCACCAGCCACCAGCCACCGGCACCAGCACCAGACACCAAACACAACCCCCGCACGACAATTGACGCTCCGTCAGAAAATCTCGTACGGTCCCACCATGCCCGTCACCGCGTACGACCTCACCGGACGCACCGCCTTCGTCACCGGCGCGGCGAGCGGCATCGGCCGCGCGTCGGCGACGCTCCTCGCGCAGGCGGGAGCCACCGTCCACTGCGCCGACCGCGACGCGCGGGGCCTGCACGAGACGGCGGCCCTCATCAAGGAGAGCGGCGGCACGGCCCACACCCACACCGTCGACGTGTCCGACCGCACGCAGGTCGCGGAGGCCGTCGCGACGGCGACGACCACCTCCGGCGGCCTCGACATCATGGCCGCCATCGCCGGAGTCATGCACAACAGCACGGTCCTGGAGACCCGCGAAGAGGACCTGGACCGGGTCCTCGCCATCAACTTCAAGGGCGTGCTGTACGCGTGCCAGGAGGCGGCCCGCACCATGATCGCGGCCGGCACTCGCGGCAGCATCGTCACCATGGCCTCCGGCGCGGTCGACACCGGCGGCCCCGGGCTGCTCTGCTACGGCGCGGCGAAGGCCGCCGTCGTCCAGCTCACGAAGACGCTCGCCACGGAGGTCGGCTCGCACGGCATCCGTGTCAACGCGGTGGCGCCGGGCTGGATCCGTACGCCGATGACGACCCGCCACGACGAGAGCGCGCAGGCCCACACCGAGGCTCTGATGGTGCGCATGTCACCGCTCGGCCGGGTCGGCGAGGCGGAGGACATCGCGCACGCGGTGCTGCACCTCGCCTCGGACGCCGCGTCATTTACGACGGGCCAGATCCTCCGCCCGAACGGAGGCGTCGCCATGCCCTGGTGACCTCGCGCCGCACCCCGCCCGCGACCTCACGCCCGGCGCGCACGGCCCGCGTCCGCACGCGCCGCGCGCCGTGCCGTCCGGGCGCCCCCGCCACGCCGGCCGCGCGGGACTTCGGCAGCGCGTGCACGGGCAGCAGGCTCAGCCCCCAGCCCCCGGCGACGAGCGCCCCTTCGAACGCCCCGGCGCCCGGCGCGAAGGTGAGCCGCAGGACGCCCCACCACCACAGCACCCCGCACACGACAGCCGGCGCCCACCGGAGCGCCCGCCACCCAGCCCATGCCACCGACCGCTCACCTCCGCCCGCCGACCTCCGGGACCACGACCACATCGACCACATCAACCACAGTCAATCTGCCCCGGGGCGCCGGGACGGACCCTCGAGCGGCCCTCAGCCCCGGCCTCCTACCCCGACCCTCAGCCCCGGTTCTCCGCCTGGAACATCCAGTGATGCTTCTCCAGGTCGGCCGTGATCCCGATGAAGATGTCCTGGCTGACAGGATCCGCCTCGCCTGTCGCGTCCACCCGTGCGCGCATCCGCGCGATCACCGCGCCGAGCGCGTCCACGAGCGTCCCCACCGCGTCCGTGTCCTTCACCCAGCCGTCGGGGGCCACTCCGACGCCACTGGTGTCCGCCACCGTCTTCGCACGGCCGTCCGGCGGCACACCCAGCGTCGAGGCCCGCTCGGCCACCGTGTCGGAGTGCTGCCGGGCGGTGTCCACGACCTCGTCGAGCTGAAGGTGCACCGACCGGAACCGCGGACCGACCACGTTCCAGTGCACCTGCTTCGCCACGAGGGACAGGTCCACCAGGTCGACGAGGGCACCCTGCAGCGCCTCGCCCACGGTTTTCAGGTCGGCATCGGGCAGCGGACTCTTCACGACGTACATACGTCACCTCCGTATCGAAATCACCCTCAACAATGGCACAGGTGACCTATTACGGACACATCGAGCACGTCCCTCACCGCCCCCCACCGCCCCACACCCCCACCGACAAACCGACACACCCCGAAGCGCACAGCAGAAAGCCCCGACCGATCCCTCTCGGCCGGGGCTTTCCCCAGATTCAAGCCGGCTCAGAGCACTGAGCGCAGGCGCTACGTCGCTACGACACGTCGCTACGCCGCTACGACGTCCACAGCCTCCGCAGGTGCCTTGATCGTCACGCGTTCCGGCGGGACGCCGGCCACGGAGACGGAATTGAGCATCGGACGAACCGGTGCGGGCACCGGCTCCGACGGGACCGCTGCTGCCGACTCGGCCAGCTCGGCGAGGGCGAGCTCATCGCTCACCTCGCGCATCAGCTCGGACATCCGTACGTCAAGCGCGTCGCAGATCGCGGAGAGCAGCTCGGAGGAAGCCTCCTTCTGCCCCCGCTCCACCTCGGAGAGATAGCCGAGCGAAACTCGGGCGGACGAGGAGACTTCGCGCAGAGTACGGCCCTGGCGCTGGCGCTGCCGACGCAGCACGTCACCCAGCAGGCGACGGAGCAGAATCATCGGTGGCTCCCTCCTCGGACCGCGTAGCCGCATCCTTCACGCCCCACCGTACCGCCTCGTGCCGCGGCCGTGCGGGGAGCGATGTCGTGTTCACTCAGGGCTGCAAACATCAAAACCCCCCGTTCTGTTCCGTACCCTGTGCCCGCGCTTTCCCAGTACGTTCGCCGGAATGTACTCCGACCAGCTCTTCGACGAGCAGTCCGAGCACGCTCCGTACACTCTCCATACGGATTTCCGTCCGATCGCCGTTCAATCGCAGAGCGGCCACTTTGTGGCTACCAGCGAAATCGGCCGCACCCTGGGAATGATCAGTTCCGGGCCCCGCCACCGCCACATAGACGGTGCCGACCGGCTGCCCGTCCTGCGGCTCGGGCCCCGCCACACCGGTCGTGGCGACGCCCCAGTCCGCGCCCAGCGCGTCCCGCACGCCCGCCGCCATGGCCAGCGCGACCTCGGGGTGCACCGGCCCGTGCCCGGCAAGCAGATCCGCGTCGACGCCGAGCACCCGGTGCTTGAGCTCCGTCGCATACGCCGTGACCGATCCGCGGAAGGCCTTCGAGGCCCCCGGCACCGCCACGAGCTCCGCGGCCACCAGGCCCCCGGTGAGCGACTCCGCGACGGCGAGGGTCTCCCCCCGCTCCGTCAACAGGCGCAGCGCCTCGACCGCCTCGTACGTCACTTCTCGGCAGCCTCCGCGGACGCCTGCGCGGCAGCCCTGGACTCGGCGAGGCCCGCGCGCCGCAGCACGACGGCCTGCCGCACGTAGTCAAGGCCGGTCACCACCGTGAGCGCCACGGCGGCCGCCATCACCCACCAGCGCAGCGTCGCGAGCGGCCCGGTCAGCGCCAGGATGTACATGCCGACGGCCGTGCCCTGCGTCAGCGTCTTTATCTTGCCGCCGCGGCTGGCCGGAATGACCCCGTACCGAATGACGATGAATCGCAGCAGCGTGATCCCGAGCTCGCGCCCGAGAATGACGCCGGTCACCCACCACGGAAGATCACCGAGCGAGGAGAGACAGATCAGCGCGGCGCCCATGATCGCTTTGTCGGCGATCGGGTCGGCGATCTTTCCGAAATCGGTGACCAAGTTGTACGAACGCGCCAGATGACCGTCAAAAACGTCCGTGATCATGGCAACGGCGAAAGCCGCCCACGCCCAGGCCCGCCAGGCGGGGTCGTACCCGCCGTCGACCAGCATGAGCGCCACGAATCCCGGCACCAGAAGGAGCCGGATCATGGTGAGGATGTTCGCGATGTTCCACAGGCTCGCCTGGTTGACGGCCGCAGTGCCCAGCTTGCTCCCGGACGACGGCCTGCCGGTCCCGCCCGTAGCGGACGCCGGGACTCCGGTCATCTGTCCGCCTCCTCAGCGATCTCCAGCGGCTCGGCCACGAGGTCGACACCTTCGGTACCGACCACCTTTGCCTCGACCATACGGCCGATTGTCAGACCGGCGCCGCTCGTGAGGCGCACCTGCCCGTCGGTCTCGGGTGCCTGGTGGGCACCGCGGCCGAGGACACCGTCCTCCTCGTCGACGGACTCGACGAGCACCTGCACGGTCTCGCCCACGCGCTCCTCGGCGCGCTGGGACACCAGCTGCTCGGCGAGCCGGGACAGCCGCGCGAGGCGCTGCGCGACGACGTCCTCGTCGAGCTTGTCCTCGTACGTGGCCGCTTCCGTGCCCTCCTCGTCGGAGTAGCCGAAGACACCGATGGCGTCCAGGCGCGCGCCGTTCAGGAAGCGCTCCAGCTCCGCGTAGTCGGCCTCGGTCTCGCCGGGGAAGCCCACGATGAAGTTCGACCGGACACCTGCCTGCGGCGCCTTGGTCCGAATGGTGTCGAGCAGCTCCAGGAAGCGGTCGGTGTCACCGAAGCGCCGCATCGCGCGCAGCACGCCGGGCGCCGAGTGCTGGAAGGAGAGGTCGAAGTACGGGGCGATCTTCTCGGTCCCCGTCAGCACGTCGATCAGGCCGGGACGCATCTCGGCGGGCTGCAGGTAGCTGACCCGCACCCGCTCGATCCCGTCGACGTCCGCCAGCTCGGGCAGGAGCGACTCCAGGAGCCGGATGTCGCCCAGGTCCTTGCCGTACGACGTGTTGTTCTCGGAGACCAGCATGATCTCCTTGACGCCCTGCTCGGCGAGCCAGCGCGTCTCGTTCAGTACGTCGCTGGGGCGGCGCGAGATGAACGAACCGCGGAACGACGGGATCGCGCAGAACGAGCACCGCCGGTCGCAGCCGGACGCCAGCTTCACGGACGCCACAGGGGTGCCCCCGAGCCGGCGCCGCAGCGGGGCACGCGGCCCGGACGCGGGCGCGAGGCCCTCGGGCAGGTCGACAGGGGGCTCCACCGGGGCGTGTCCCGGCAGCGCGATGCCGGAGCCCGCCTCCTGGCGCTCGGCCGGGCTGATCGGCAGCAGCTTGCGGCGGTCACGCGGGGCGTGCGCCTCGACGCTGCCCCCGGCCAGGATCGTCTGGAGGCGGCCGGAGATGTCCTCGTAGTCGTCGAAACCGAGCACGCCGTCGGCCTCGGGCAGCGCCTCGGCGAGGTCCTTGCCGTAGCGCTCGGCCATGCAGCCGACCGCTACCACCGCCTGCGTTCTGCCATGACCCTTGAGGTCATTGGCTTCGAGGAGGGCGTCGACGGAGTCCTTCTTCGCGGCCTCCACGAAGCCACAGGTGTTCACGACGGCGACATCGGCTGCGTCGGCGTCCTCGACGAGCTCCCAGCCGTCCGCCTCCAAGCGGCCTGCGAGCTCCTCCGAGTCCACCTCGTTACGGGCGCAGCCAAGGGTGACAAGTGCGACGGTACGGCGTTCGGGCATGACATCAAGACTACTTCGTCCCACTGACAGCCCCAGCCGCGAGGGGTTACCGCAAGATCGTCGGCCGCAGCGGGCCTCAGCCGACCTCGGGGTCGCCCTTCGTGTACGACAGCCGCTCGACCTGGCCGGACTGGAACTCGTCCTCGATCTGCTTGCCGTTCACATACAGCTTGATCGCGCCCGCGTCACCGAGGACGAGGTCGATCTTCTGGTTGTCCTGGAAGGTCTTCGTCTGGCCGTCCTGCAGCAGCCCGTCGAACATGATCCGCCCGTTGTGGTCCTTGGCGGAGATCCAGCTGCGCCCGTCCGACGCGTTCACCTTGACGGTGACCTTGTCCGCCGGGGCCGCGGCGATGGCGCTGTCGGTCGGATCGGGCTTCGGGTCGGTGGGCTTCTTGCTGGGGCTCGGCTTCGTGGTCGTGGGCTTGCTGGTCGCCGGGGTGGACCCCTCGGCGGCCTGCTGCTGGCTGCTGTCGCTGTCGCCGCCGCTGAAGGCGGTGTAGCCGACGAAGGCGACGACCGCGACGATCGCGGCGACCATGGCGGCCGTCCAGTTGGGCCTGCGCGGCTCGGAGCGGATCCGCTCGGTCTCGAACAGCGGCGTGGCCGGCGTCGGCGCGGGGCGTCCGCCGTGTTCGTCGCCGTACTGCTCGAGCAGCGGCTCGGCGTCGAGACCCACGGCACGCGCGAGCGTACGAATGTGGCCCCGTGCGTACACGTCACCGCCGCAGCGCGAGAAATCGTCCTGCTCGATGGCCTGCACGATGGGGATGCGCACCCGGGTCGACTGGCTGACCTCGTCGACGGACAGACCCGCGTCGACGCGTGCCTGCTGGAGGGCACGACCGATCGACGGCCGGTCGTCGTCCGCGGGCTGGATGCGGTCTTCCGAAGGGCGGTCGTCTTCAGGGGAGTTGCCGATGGACACGGGGGCGCCTTTCGAGCGTGTAGCCACCTGCTGGAGGTTCAGTGTAGGGGGGGTGTGAATGGGTGAGGCAACCGGGCGGTCGGACTTTGTACGCCATCGGAATGGCCTGCCATCCCGCCGGCGACGTACACGGCTGTCTCCCCCTCAACTTGACGTAGCCGATGAGGAAACGGTTGCTCCGATGCCCGTACGGGTGACGTCGTTCGAGGGGATCACCTTACGGTTGAGCCTCCCCGCGGATCACCGCGAGCACTCCCTCCAGTTCATCGGCTTTCACAAGAACGTCGCGAGCCTTCGAACCTTCACTGGGTCCGACGATGTTCCTCGACTCCATCAAATCCATGAGGCGTCCGGCCTTGGCGAAGCCCACGCGCAGCTTGCGCTGCAGCATGGAGGTCGAGCCGAACTGTGTGGAGACGACCAGTTCCGTGGCCGAGCACAGCAGGTCCAGGTCGTCGCCGATGTCCTCGTCGATCTCCTTCTTCTGCTTGGTGCCGACCGTGACGTCGTCCCTGAAGACGGGCGCCATCTGGTCCTTGCAGTGCTGCACGATCGCGTGGATCTCGTCTTCTATGACGAAAGCGCCCTGCATACGGGTCGGCTTGTTCGCCCCCATGGGGAGGAACAGGCCGTCGCCCTTGCCGATGAGCTTCTCGGCGCCCGGCTGGTCGAGGATGACGCGGCTGTCGGCGAGCGAGGAGGTGGCGAAGGCGAGCCGTGAGGGCACGTTCGCCTTGATGAGGCCGGTGACGACGTCGACCGACGGGCGCTGCGTGGCGAGCACCAGGTGGATACCGGCCGCGCGCGCGAGCTGCGTGATCCGGACGATGGAGTCCTCGACGTCCCTCGGCGCGACCATCATCAGGTCCGCGAGCTCATCGACGATCACCAGCAGATACGGGTACGCCTTCAGCTCCCGCTCGCTGCCCTCGGGCGTGGTGAGCTTGCCGTCCTTGACGGCCTGGTTGAAGTCGTCGATGTGCCGGTAGCCGAAGGCCGCGAGGTCGTCGTAGCGCAGATCCATCTCCCGCACGACCCACTGCAGTGCCTCGGCGGCCTTCTTGGGGTTGGTGATGATCGGCGTGATCAGGTGCGGGATCCCCTCGTACGCGGTGAGCTCCACGCGCTTGGGGTCGACGAGGACCATCCGGACGTCCTCGGGGGTCGCCCGCATCATGATCGAGGTGATCAGGCAGTTGATGCACGAGGACTTGCCGGAACCGGTGGCACCGGCCACCAGGATGTGCGGCATCTTCGCCATGTTGGCCATGACGTAGCCGCCCTCGACGTCCTTGCCGAGCGCGACCAGCATCGGGTGCTCGTCCTCCGCCGCGTCCGCCAGGCGCAGCACGTCGCCCACGTTGACCATCTCGCGGTCGGTGTTCGGGATCTCGATGCCGACCGCGGACTTGCCGGGGATCGGCGAGATGATCCGGACGTCCGGGGACGCGACGGCGTAGGCGATGTTCTTCGCCAGGGCCGTGATCTTCTCGACCTTCACCGCGGGGCCGAGCTCGATCTCGTACCGCGTGACCGTGGGGCCGCGCGTGAAGCCCGTGACGCCCGCGTCGACCTTGAACTCGGTGAAGACGGTCTGCAGCGACTCGACGACGGCGTCGTTGGCGGCGCTGCGCGATTTGCCGGGGCCACCGCGGGTGAGCAGATCGAGGGAGGGCAGCGCGTACGTGATGTCGCCGGCCAGCTGGAGCTGCTCGGCGCGCGGCGGCAGGTCCCCTCGCGACTCGGGCGCCGACTTGGTGAGGTCCGGCACGCCGAGCGACGTGGGCGTCGGCTCAGGCTCCTTCTTGACGCCCGCCGGGGTCTTCTTGGCCCTGGCCCCCGGAACGGGTGCCGAACGGTCCCCTGTGGACGCCTCACCGCTGTTCTCGCCGGTGCCCTCGCCCGAGACGCCCTGCGTGAGGTCCGCGACGAGCGGCGACGGAGGCATGCCGTGCAGCACGGCCCCGTCGAGCGCGGCGGCCGCCGCCGCGGCCACGTCGACCGCGTCCATCGGCCGCTCCATCGCGGGCTGCACCGACCGCCGGGACTTGCGCCGCTTGGCGAACGCCTCCTCCTCGGCCCGGTCCGGGTCGTACGACTCCGGGGCCGCGGCACGCTTGCGCGAGCGCACGGGGGTGGCCTCGCGCCATTCGTCGTCGTACTCGTCCGGGGCCGCGTCGGCGAAGGACGCCTCCTCGTGCACCACGCCGAGCTTCACGCCCAGCTGGTGCAGGCGCTGCGGGATGGCGTTGACGGGCGTCGCGGTCACCACGAGCAGTCCGAAGACGGTCAGCAGGACCAGCAGCGGGACCGCGAGCACCTGGGTCACGGTGAAGCTCAGCGGCGTCGCGGCGGCCCAGCCGATGAGCCCGCCCGCGTCCCTTATGGCGCGCATGCCGTCCCCGCGCGCGGGTGAGCCGCACGCGATGTGGACCTGCCCGAGCACGCCGATGACGAGCGCGGAGAGGCCGATCACGATCCGCCCGTTGGCCTCGGGCTTCTCGGGGTGCCGGATGAAGCGCACGGCGATGGCCCCGAGCAGGATCGGCACCAGCAGGTCGAGGCGGCCGAACGCGCCGGTCACCAGCATGTCGACGAGGTCGCCGACCGGGCCCTGCAGGTTGGACCAGGTACCGGCCGCGCAGATCAGCCCGATCCCGAGCAGCAGCAGCGCGAGCCCGTCCTTGCGGTGCGCCGGGTCGAGCCCCTTCGCCCCACGCCCTATGCCGCGGAACATCGCCCCCACACTGTGCGCGAGGCCGAGCCAGAGGGCCCGGACGAGCTTGTAGAGGCCCCCGGTCGGATTGGGCGCCTGCTTGGGTGCGGGCTTCTTCGCCGGGGCCTTCTTGGCGGGTGCCTTCTTCGCCGCGGTCTTCTTCGCGGGGGCCTTTTTGGCAGCGGCCTTCTTCGCCGGAGCCTTGGTCGGCGCCGCCGTCTTCTTCGCGGGCGTCTTCTTGGCTGCGGGACGTGAGGCCATGGGTCTGAGGTTACCGGGGGAGCCGACCTTGGACACGTGTGCCTACCGCTTCACCCGATCGTGTCGCGAACTGACGGGGTGAAAACTGACGTGCGCTCAAAGCCCGAGCGGCCGCCCACGATTCCGGGGGCGGTCGTCTCAGTTCTGGGAGGGCAACGAGGGAGCTCCGCTCCCCGTCCCGGGCTCCAGGGCGTCGAGTGCCCTGCGCAGCCCCGTGAGTTTGCGCTCCAGGTGGGCGGCCGTGGCCACCGCCGCCGCGTCCGCGGACTCGTCGTCCAGCTGCTTCGACAGCGCCTCGGCCTGCTCCTCGACCGCGGCGAGCCGCGCCGACAGCTCGGCGAGCAGCCCCGCGGGCTCCTTGGCGTCCCCGACGGCCTTGCCGCCGCCCTCCAGCTGGAGCCGCAGCAGCGCCGCCTGCTCCCGGAGCTGGCAGTTCTTCATGTACAGCTCGACGAACACCGAGACCTTGGCGCGCAGCACCCAGGGGTCGAACGGCTTGGAGATGTAATCGACCGCCCCCGCCGCGTAGCCACGGAACGTGTGATGCGGTCCGTGGTTGATCGCGGTGAGGAAGATGATCGGGATGTCCCGTGTCCGCTCGCGACGCTTGATGTGCGCCGCGGTTTCGAAACCGTCCATTCCCGGCATCTGAACGTCCAGCAGAATGACCGCGAAATCGTCCGTGAGCAGCGCCTTCAGCGCTTCCTCCCCGGACGATGCCCGTACCAGTGTCTGATCGAGCGCGGAGAGGATGGCCTCCAGCGCCAGCAGATTCTCCGGCCGGTCATCGACCAGGAGGATCTTGGCCTTCTGCACCATGGCCCGCCCTCCTCGCCCCGGCATGGGGCCGCCCCTGTCCGCAGGACTCGGGGAGGCTCCTTTCGCCACCCCAGGGGACGACTCCCTTGCGTCGTCCGTCCTTGTGCCGGTCATGGTAGCCGCACCCCGCCTGTCGCCACACCCTGTCACCGCGATGTCACCGTGCACGTAGCAGAAACGCGGTGGGAGACCAGAAGGTTCCCCGAATCCCGCGCCTCTACACGGCTTCGACCACACTCAGTCAGCAACTCATCCTGAACATTCCGGTTTCCGGTCACTCACCATGCATCCACCGCTCCATCACAGAGAGCAGGTGGTCCGGATCGACCGGCTTCGTAACGTAGTCGGAAGCGCCCGACTCGATGGCCTTCTCCCGGTCGCCCTTCATCGCCTTCGCGGTGAGCGCGATGATCGGCAGCCCGGCGAACTGCGGCATCCTGCGGATCGCCGTCGTCGTCGCGTAGCCGTCCATCTCCGGCATCATGATGTCCATCAGCACGACTGTCACATCGTCGTGCTGTTCGAGCACCTCGATGCCCTCGCGCCCGTTCTCCGCGTACAGGACCGAGAGACCCTGCTGCTCCAGGACGCTGGTGAGCGCGAAGACGTTGCGGATGTCGTCGTCGACGATGAGCACCTTCTCGCCACCGAAGAGCAGCCCGTGCCGGGGCGTGGGCGTGCTCTTCTCGGACGCGCCCGTCGCGCCCGCCATGCCGCCGTCCCAGTGCTCCTCCGCGCGCTCCTGAGCGGGCAGTGGCTGGCTCTGCGGCGGGCTCTGCGAGACCTGCGGCGCCATCCGCTCGGGCGGCGTCGGAGTCGACCTGCGGCGGCGCCGGAACAGCGCCGCCGGCCCGTTCTGGGTGTCCTGGTAGGACCGCACCTCGGCCGGGGTCTCGACCTCCGCGGGCTCGGGCTCGGGCGCCGCGTCGAGGGCGAGCCGCTCCCCCGGTTCGATGGTCGGCGCGAGCTGCGCGTACCCCTGGGGCGGCAGTTCGCTCGGGTGCATCGGCAGGTACAGCGTGAAGGTCGAGCCGCGTCCGGGCTCGCTCTGCGCGTGGATCTCGCCGCCCAGGAGGCGGGCGATCTCGCGGCTGATGGACAGGCCGAGGCCCGTACCTCCGTACTTGCGGCTCGTCGTCCCGTCGGCCTGCTTGAACGCCTCGAAGATGACGCGCATCTTGCTGGCCGCGATGCCGATGCCGGTGTCGGTGACCGAGAAGGCGATCACATCGCCGTCCACCTCCGTCAACGAGCCCGCTTCCAGCAGCTGTTCGCGGATCGCGTTCGGTACGTCGGCGCCCGCCGGCCTGATGACGAGTTCGACGGCACCGGAGTCGGTGAACTTCACCGCGTTGGAGAGCAGGTTGCGCAGCACCTGAAGGAGCCGCTGCTCGTCGGTGTGCAACGTAGTGGGCAGTTCCGGCGACACCCTTACGGAGAAGTCGAGTTGCTTCTCCGCGGTCAGCGGCCGGAACGTGGCCTCTACGTAGTCGACAAGTTGCACCAGGGCGATGCGCGTCGGCGAGACGTCCATCTTGCCCGCCTCGACCTTCGACAGGTCGAGGATGTCGTTGATGAGCTGGAGCAGGTCGGAGCCCGCTCCGTGGATCGTCTCGGCGAACTCGACCTGCTTCGGGGTGAGGTTCGCGTCGGCGTTGTCGGCCAGCAACTTGGCAAGGATGAGCAGCGAGTTGAGCGGCGTGCGCAGCTCGTGCGACATGTTGGCGAGGAACTCGCTCTTGTAGCGCATCGAGACGGCGAGCTGCTCGGCGCGCTCCTCCAGGACCTGCCGCGCGTCCTCGATCTCGGTGTTCTTCACCTCGATGTCCCGGTTCTGCTGGGCGAGCAGTTCGGCCTTCTCCTCCAGCTCGGCGTTGGACGCCTGGAGGGCCTTCTGCCGGTTCTCCAGCTCGGCGGAACGCTCACGGAGCTGCTCCGTCAACTCCTGCGACTGCCGCAGCAGGACCTCCGTCTTCGTATTGACGGAGATCGTGTTGACGCTCGTCGCGATCATCTCCGCGATCTGGTTCAGGAAGTCCTTCTGGATCTGCGTGAACGGCGTGAACGACGCCAGCTCGATCACACCGAGCACGGTGTCCTCGAACAGCACGGGGATCACGATGACCTGCGCCGGGGGCGCCTCACCGAGCCCCGAGGCGATCTTCAGGTAGCCGCTGGGCGCGTTGTCCACGAGGATCGTGCGCCGCTCCTGTGCGGCCGTCCCGATGAGCGTCTCGCCGGGCCGGAACGCGGTGGGCATGGAGCCCATGGAGTAGCCGTAGCTCCCGCACATGCGCAGCTCGTACGCGTCCTCGTCCGCCACCGTCGCGTCGGCGCTGTCGTCCAGCGGCAGGGCCAGGAAGAACGCGCCGTGCTGCGCCGACACGACCGGCGTCAGCTCGCTCATGATGAGCCCCGCCACGTCGTCGAGGTCGCGGCGGCCCTGCATCAGGCCCGAGATGCGGGCCAGGTTGCCCTTGAGCCAGTCCTGCTCCTCGTTGGCGATCGTGGTGTCGCGCAGGTTCGAGATCATCTTGTTGATGTTGTCCTGGAGGACCTGGATCTCGCCCGCGGCGTCGACGTCGATCTTGAGGTTGAGGTCGCCGCGGGTCACCGCGGTGGCGACGGCCGCGATGGCACGCACCTGACGGGTCAGGTTTCCGGCCATCTCGTTCACGGACTCGGTCAGGTCGCGCCACGTGCCGTCCACGTCGCGCACCCGCGCCTGGCCGCCCAGCTGCCCCTCGGTGCCCACCTCACGGGCCACCCGGGTCACCTGCTCCGCGAACGACGACAGCTGGTCGACCATCGTGTTGATCGTCGTCTTCAGCTCGAGGATCTCACCGCGCGCGTCGATGTCGATCTTCTTGGTCAGGTCGCCCTTGGCGATGGCCGTCGTGACCATCGCGATGTTGCGCACCTGTCCGGTCAGGTTCGAGGCCATGCCGTTCACGGATTCGGTCAGGTCCTTCCACGTACCGGACACTCCGGGTACGCGGGCCTGGCCGCCGAGGATGCCGTCCGTGCCCACCTCGCGGGCCACCTTGGTGACCTGGTCGGCGAACGAACTCAGGGTCCGCACCATCGTGTTGAACGTGTCGGCGAGCTGCGCGACCTCGCCGCGCGCCTCGATGGTGACCTGACGGGTCAGGTCACCGTTGGCCACCGCGTTGGCGACCTGGGAGATGTTGCGCACCTGCATGGTCAGGTTGTTGGCCATGAGGTTCACGTTGTCGCTCAGGTCCTTCCAGATGCCCGTGACACCCGGAACCCTTGCCTGGCCGCCCAGTTGCCCCTCGGTGCCCACCTCACGGGCCACCCGCGTCACCTGCTCGGCGAACGAGGACAGCTGGTCCACCATCGTGTTCACCGTGGTGACGAGTTCGAGGATCTCGCCCTTGGCGTCGACGGTGATCTTCTTGGAGAGGTCGCCGCGCGCCACAGCCGTGGTCACTTCGGCGATGTTCCGCACCTGAAGCGTCAGGTTGTTGGCCATGCCGTTCACGGACTGCGTCAGGTCCTTCCACGTACCCGACACACCCTGCACCTCGGCCTGGCCGCCGAGGATGCCGTCCGTACCCACCTCGCGGGACACCCGGGTCACCTGCTCGGCGAAGGCGGAGAGCTGGTCCACCATCGTGTTGAGGGTGTTCTTCAGCTCCAGGATCTCGCCGCGGGCATCCACGTCGATCTTCTGCGACAGGTCACCCCGCGCCACCGCCGTGGCCACCTGGGCGATGTTGCGCACCTGAGCCGTGAGGTTGCCGGCCATGCCGTTCACGGAATCCGTCAGATCCCGCCACACGCCTGCGACGCCGGGCACCTGCGCCTGGCCTCCCAGACGGCCCTCGGTGCCCACCTCACGGGCCACGCGGGTCACCTGGTCCGCGAAGGCGGAGAGCTGGTCGACCATCGTGTTGATGGTGTTCTTCAGCTCCAGGATCTCGCCGCGGGCATCCACGTCGATCTTCTGCGACAGGTCACCCCGCGCGACCGCCGTCGTGACCTGAGCGATCTGCCGCACCTGTGAAGTCAGGTTTCCGGCCATGAAGTTGACGGAGTCGGTCAACTCCTTCCACGTGCCGCTCACGCCGTCCACGCGGGCCTGACCGCCGAGGCGGCCCTCCGTGCCCACGTCACGCGCCATGCGGGTCACCTGGTCGGCGAAGCTCGACAGCTGGTCCACCATCGTGTTCACGGTGTTCTTCAGCTGGAGCATCTCGCCGGAGACGTCGACGGTGACCTTCTGCGACAGATCACCGTTCGCCACCGCCGTCGTCACCTGGGCGATGTTGCGCACCTGCCCGGTGAGGTTGCGGAACGCGGTGTTGACGGAGTCGGTCAGGTCCTTCCACGTACCGGCCGCGCCGGGCACGAGCGCCTGACCACCGAGCTCACCCTCGACACCGATCTCCCGGGCCACCCGCGTGACCTCGGAACCGAAGGCGGACAGCTGGTCCACCATCGTGTTCACGGTGTTCTTCAGCTCGAGCATCTCGCCCGCGACGTCGACGGTGACCTTCTGCGACAGATCACCGTTCGCCACCGCCGTCGTGACGGTCGCGATGTCCCGAACCTGAGTTGTGAGGTTCCGGAAAACCGTGTTCACCGAATCGGTGAGGTCCTTCCACGTGCCGGCGGCTCCCGGCACATTGGCCTGGCCGCCGAGCTGCCCCTCGGCGCCGACCTCGTTCGCCACCCGCGTGACCTCGTCCGCGAAGGTACGCAGGGTCTCCGTCATCTGGTTGATGGTCTCGGCCAACTGGGCGACCTCGCCGCGCGCCGACACCGTGACCTTCTGCGACAGATCACCGTTGGCGACCGCCGTCGTGACCTGTGCGATTCCACGCACCTGCGCGGTCAGGTTGCCGGCCATGAGGTTCACCGAATCGGTGAGGTCCTTCCACACCCCGGCCACACCGGGCACCTGGGCCTGGCCGCCGAGCTCACCCTCCGTGCCCACTTCCCGCGCCACACGCGTGACCTCGGACGAGAACGACGACAGCTGGTCCACCATCGTGTTCACGGTGTTCTTCAGCTCGAGCATCTCGCCCGCGACGTGAACCGTGACCTTCCGGGACAAGTCGCCCTTGGCCACCGCGGTGGTGACGAGAGCAATGTCACGTACCTGTGCGGTCAGCCGGTACGCCATTGTGTTGACCGAATCCGTGAGATCCTTCCACGAACCGGACATTCCACGTACGCGTGCCTGTCCACCGAGCTTGCCCTCGGTACCCACCTCGCTGGCCACCCGCGTGACCTCGTCGGTGAACGTGGAGAGCTGATCGACCAGGTTGTTGACGGTCCGGCCGACCTTCAGAAATTCGCCCCGCAGCGGATGCCCGTGCCCCTCAGGCTTCCCTTCCGGCACTTGGGCCCGCAATTCCATACGGGGCGACAGGTCGCCGTCCGCGACCGCCGAGAGCACCCTCCCGACCTCGGAGACGGGCCGTACGAGGTCGTCCACGAGCGCGTTGGACGCATTGATCGCGGTGGCCCAGGAGCCCTCACAGGCGCCCGTCTCGAGCCGCTCGGTGAGCTTGCCCTCGCGCCCGACCATGCGGCGCACCCGTGACATCTCGCCCGTAAGGTGCAGATTTCGGTCGGCCACCTCATTGAAGACAGCCGCGATCTCCGACATCACCCCGTCGCCACTGACGGTCAGGCGCTTGCGGAAATTTCCGTCTCTCATCGCGACCAGACCTGCGAGCAGCCGGTTCAACGCCGCGGTATCCACCGTCGTCGTGCCGCTGCCACCGCGCGTTTTGCGCTGTTTTGTCAGGGACTGTCCGCCTTCTGCGCGCGCCTTCTTGCTTCGCGTCGCTGCGCCAGACTCCACTGTGTCCCTCCCGCAGGGATCGACCTGTACTGCTCGGGTTGCTCGGGTGTTTCTCGGATTCGCTTCTACCGCCGCATCGGCACTTCAATGCGTTCTTCTATGGAAGCTTGCCCAGTGTTTCACCATGGCTGAACCAGGCCATAACAGTTCGGCAGCTTCGCACACCGTCCGCACACCCTCCGGGCGGAAACACAGACGACCGGCATCCGCAGTGACGGCGAAGGTAAGTAACCTTGCATGCGGCTGTCCACCCACCCCGGTCTGCCCGGCCTGGGCGGTGGCGGAAAACGAGCGGGCATCGGAGGGGCGGCCGAGACATGGGTACGGGAGACCTGGGCCTCGACACTCGGACATCGAGTACAACTCGTACAGGGAGTTCTGTGATCACCGCGCGCGCGGCTGCCACTTTCGAGCCGGTCGGACGCTCCGTCGCGACCGCCCGCTCCTTCGTACGCGACACCCTCCAGGGGTGGGGCCATGCGGACATCATCGACGACGCCGTCGTTCTGACCAGCGAACTCGTGACAAATGCCGTGGTTCACGCGGGCACATCCGCGGAGGTTCTGTGCCTGCGAAGTGAGGACCACGTCCGCATCGAGGTCTCCGACCGGTACCCGGAGCGCGAGATTCCGTTGCAGGCGTCCGCCATGAACATGGGCAGCCCGGACCGCGAGGGCGGCCGCGGCCTCCAGCTCTGCGCCGCGCTCGCCGGCCGCTGGGGCGTCGACTATTCGGCCACGCACAAGCGGGTCTGGTTCCAACTCGACCTCCCCGAGCGCTCGGTGGGCACCCGCGCCGCGGGCCCCAACCTCCCCACCGACCTCCTCCCGCTCGCGGACGAGCGGGTCCGCGTGGCCGTCGTCCAGATCGACCGGGTCGGCGCGATCACCGGGTGGAACGAAGACGCGGAGGAGCTCTTCGGATACGCGGCCGAGCAGGTCACCGGCAAACCCCTCACGGACTTCGCGGCCTGGCCGCACACCCCCGGCACCAGCACGGGCATCGTCGACGCCCTCCAACTCTCGCGCTGGGAGGGCAGTTACGGCATCCGCACCGCCAACGGCCGCGTGACGCCCGTGTACGCCTCGCACCTGCGCGTCCGCGACACCGACGGCGACCCGTCGACCGTCTGCCTCCTGGTGCGCGACCACGAGCGTGCGGTCCTCCAGACCCCGCTGCGCCTCCCCTCCCCCGACCCGGCGTCGCACTCCGAGAGCCAGGGCTCCGACCCGTTCGAGGTCTTCATCGGCTCGCCGGCGCCCGACGACCTCGACGGGCTGCTCCAGCGCACCGTCGAGCGCGCCCGCGACATGCTCGACGGCGACTCCGCGTTCCTGCTGCTCGCCACGGACGACGAGACGGAGCTCGAGGTCCGCGCCTCGACCGGTCTGCCCTCCGCGCGGCAGCGCTTCGCGCGCGTGCCCGTCGAGGTCGGCCCCAACCGCTACGGCTCGGCCCGGATGCCCGCCGTGCACGAGGACCTCACCCAAGTCCCGGGCGCGGTCCCGCTCTTGAACGGCACGGGCATGCGCTCGGTCGTCACGGTCCCGCTCAAGGTCGAGGGCCGCCTCACGGGCTCACTGGGCGTCGCGGCGGAGGCCCCGGACCGCTACTCGAACGAAGAGGCGCTGCGCCTGCAGTTCGCCGCCGACCGCATCGCGCTGGCCGTGGAATCGGCCCGCCTGGGAGAGCTGGAAAAGCTCCGCCGCGGTTCGCTCAGCTTCCTTGTCGAGGCCTCCGACCTTCTGGCGGGCACGCTCGACAGGGACCAAACCCTGGCGCTCATGGCCCAGATGACGGTCCCGACCCTCGCCACCTGGTGCGCGGTCTACACGATCGCCGACCAGGCATCGGAGCCGTACCTCTCCTATGTGCTGCACGAGGACGAGGAGCGCATCGACGGCCTCAAGGCGCTCCTTTCGAAGATCGCGCCCCCGGACCCGGTCCCGACCCCGGGCGCCCGCGTCTGGGCCGCCCCGGCGGAAGCCGCCCATCAAGCGGCGCTGCGTACGTCCATGAGGAGCCTGGGCCTCGGCGAACCGGCGAGCGTCAGCTCGGGCATCGGCACGACGCTCCAGACGGCCTCCGCAGTCGGCGGCGAGACCGTCGTCCTCCCCCTGGTCGCCCGCAACCGCGTCATCGGCATGCTGACCCTCGGCAAGCCGACGGACGAACACTTCCGCCAGGAAATCCTGGAGCTGGCCGAGGACTTGAGCCGCAGGGCGGCCCTGGCCCTCGACAACGCGCGCCTGTACTCGGAGCGCATGGCGATCAGCCAGTCCCTCCAGCGCAGCCTCCTGCCTCCGGAGCTCCCCGACGTCCCCGGCGTCGAGGTGGAGGTCATCTACCGCGCGGCCGGCGAGGGCAACGAGGTGGGCGGCGACTTCTACGACCTGTTCCCCATCCGGGACGGCGCGTACGGCTTCGCCATCGGCGACGTCTGCGGCACGGGCCCGGAGGCCGCGGCCGTCACCGGCCTGGCCCGCCACGCCCTGCGCCTGCTCGCCCGCGAGGGCTTCGGCGGCCCGGCGGTCCTGGAGCGCCTGAACGCGGCGATCCTCGACGAGGGCGCCCGCAGCCGCTTCCTCACCCTGCTCTACGGGGAGTTGTGGCCGCAGGAGGACGGCTCGGCGATCGTGAAGATGGTCTGCGCCGGCCACCCGCTCCCCCTCCGCCTCCGCCAGGACGGCACGGTCGAGCCGTACGCGGAGCCCCAGCCGCTGCTCGGCGTCATGGACGACCTGGAGCTGTACGAGCAGACGCTGACGCTCGACCCGGGCGATGTCCTGCTCTGCGTCACGGACGGCATCACGGAGCGCCGCGAGGGCAGCCGCATGCTCGGCGACGACGGCCTGGCGGACGTCCTGTCCACCTGTACGGGCCTCACGGCCGGCGCTGTCGCCGCCCGCATCATGCGCGCCGTGGAGCGCTTCGCCGCGGACGCCCCGTCGGACGACATGGCGATCCTCGCGATGCGCGTCCCGGGCCTGCACCACGACTGACAGGCCCCCCCGGGGGGGGGCGGCAGGGGCGGGGGATACGAAAAAGGCCCCCGCCCGATGGGCGGAGGCCTTCAATTCACGAGCCCCCAAGCGGAATCGAACCGCTGACCTTCTCCTTACCATGGAGACGCTCTACCGACTGAGCTATAGGGGCCTGTCGCTTTCGCGGTTTCCCGCTCGGCAACGACATTAAGCTTACCTGATGTTGAGGCCCCTCCGAACCACCCACCAGGACGGTTCTAGAAGGCCGGCTGCAGCAATCCGCCCAATGCGTTGCAGGCATGCACGACGCGCTGCAACTGCCGCCGCGACATCGCCGCTTCGATCGGCAGCGCGAGCGTCTCGTCGGCGGCCAGCTCGGTTTCGGGAAGCGCCACATCGCACCGGAAACCCGGCAGCCGGTGCACCGGCGTCTTCACCGGCACCCGGCACTCGACGCCCTTCCCCCGCAACACCCGCGCGAAGGCGTCCCGGTCCGGCCGCCCATTACCGGGCACCCGCACGACGTACTGCTGATACGTGTGCCCCTCCTGCCCGACAGGCGTCCGTACGCCGGTGAGCCGCGCACTCAAATAGGCGGCGCGCACACGGCGTTGAGCCACCTCGTCGTACGACTTCTCGGACTCGCCCGGCTCCTCGAGCACGAGCAGGCCGTGCCGCCGGCCCAGCTCCCGCAGCCCGGCGAGATCGGCTCGGTGGCCGAAGCGATGCACGGCGACGACCGCGGCCGTCCGTGTGCTCACGGAGGCGGCCACGTGGGAGGGATCGATGCAGTACGTCTCCGGGTGGATGTCGGCGAAGACCGGCATGGCCCCCGCCAGCACGACGTCCTCGGCCACCTCGGCGTTCCCGAACGCCGGCACGATGACCTCGTCCCCGGTCCCGACGCCTGCGGCTCGCAGCATTTCAACTGTGCCCATGTCAGGGATCGTGCCCACGCGACGTGAACGACAGGTGACGAGCAACAAAAAAGAGCTGATCCCCGAACCAAAAGGTTCGGGGATCAGCTCTTTATCAAAATTAGTTCGGCGGCGTCCTACTCTCCCACAGGGTCCCCCCTGCAGTACCATCGGCGCTGTGAGGCTTAGCTTCCGGGTTCGGAATGTAACCGGGCGT
>NZ_JBHWKQ010000053.1:0-50271 GCF_042730865.1 Streptomyces sp. NPDC059897
CACTTCTGCGTGACGTCCTGGAGACGGCGGGCGGCACGTCCCCCACGCCAGGGGGGGGCCCCCCCGCCCCCCCGGGGGGGGGCCCCCTCGACGGGGAAACCTCGGGGAAGCTGAGCCTCAGCCCTGCTTCGGCTGCTTGCGGGACTTGTCGCCGAGCGCGACCAGACCGGCGATCACCAGGAACAGCACGATCGGCGTCACCACGTAGAGGCCGAGCGTCTCGATCACGCTCAGGCCGGTACCCGGGTCGTCGCCGTCGTCGCGCGTGAGCGCGAGCGCGGGGGACGACATCAGCAGCATCATCAGCGTCGTACCGGAGGCCAGGGCGCCGGCGCGCAGGGCGTTCTTCTTGTCCACGAGCCCAACGTAGCGAACGCCTAAACGGGCCGCGCGTCCGGGGGGCCTGTAAGGGGCACTTCGGCTCCCGGGCGCGGCTCCGCGAACACGCCGAGCAGGGCGTGCGCGCGGGGCGACGCGGCCAGTTCCTCCAGCGTGACGGGCCGGCCCGCGGCGTCGGCGACGGGCAGCCGCCAGTTCGGGTACTCGGCCCAGGTGCCGGGCAGGTTCTGCGGGCGCCGGTCGCCCACCAGGTCGGGCAGCCACACGCCCGTCATCCGGGCGGGCGTGCGCCACAGGAACCGGTGGACGGCCCGCACCGCCTCCTCCTCGTCGTGGGTCCCGCGCGCGAGCAGGCCCATCCGGGCGAACAGGGCGAGCCACTCCGCGACCTCGGCCGCCGCCTCGGCCCCGCTCGCCGTCGACAGGCCGAGCCGCTCCCGCAGCCGTACGTCGTCGCCGCTCAGGCGGGCGGCGGTGGACGGCAGGTCGTGGGTGGTGGCGGTGGCGACGCAGTCCGTGCGCCACGCCTCGGCGGGGACGGGCCGCCCGTCGCCGTCCCAGTCGCGCTCGAACCACAGCACCGACGTGCCGAGCACCCCGCGCGCGTGCAGCGTCCCGCGCACGCCCGGCTCGACGGTGCCGAGGTCCTCCCCGATGACGTACGTGCCCGAGCGCGCCGCCTCCAGGAGCAGCACGGCGAGCATGGCCTCGGCGTCGTACTGGACGTAGGTGCCCTCGGTCGGGGGTTCGCCCTCGGGGATCCACCAGAGCCGGAACAGGCCCATCACATGGTCGATGCGGACGGCGCCCGCGTGCCGCATCACATTGCGCAGCAGGTCGCGGAACGCGGCGTAGCCGGTCTCCGCGAGCCGGTCGGGGCGCCACGGCGGCAGGCCCCAGTCCTGGCCGCGCGCGTTGAACGCGTCCGGGGGCGCGCCCACGCTGATGCCCTGCGCGAAGACGTCGCGCTGCGCCCACGCGTCGGCGCCGCCGGGGTGCACGCCGACCGCGAGGTCGTGCACGAGCCCGACCGGCATGCCCGCCTCGCGCGCGGCGCGCTGCGCGGCGGCGAGCTGCCCGTCCGTGAGCCAGGCGAGGCGGCAGTGGAAGTCGACGCGGTCCATCAGCTCCCGGCGGGCGCGGCCGGTGGCCGCCGAGCGCGGGTCCTGGAGGGCGGCCGGCCAGGCGTGCCAGTCGGGGCCGTGCACCTCGGCGAGCGCGCAGTAGGTGGCGTGGTCCTCCAGGGCCGTGCCCTGCGCGGCGAGGAAGTCGCAGTAGGAGGCGCGGCGGCCGGGGGTGAGCGGCACCGCGTGGATCGCCTCGAGCGCCGTCCGCTTCAGCGCCCACACCGCGTCCCGGTCGATCAGTCCGCCCCCGGTGAGCACCGCCTCGCGCAGCCGGGCGGCCTCCCTGGCGTGCTGGGGTACGTACGCGTACTCGGGGATGTCCTCGATCCGCAGATGGACGGGGTCGGGGAAGCGGCGTGAGGAGGGGCGGTACGGGGAGGGGTCCGTGCCGCCTTCGGGGCCGCTCGGCACCGCCGCGTGCAGCGGGTTGACCTGGACGAATCCGGTGCCGTGGGTGCGGGCCGACCAGGACGCCAGATCGGCGAGGTCCGCGAGGTCGCCCATGCCCCAGGAACGCGAGGACAGCAGCGAGTACAGCTGGACCAGCAGGCCGTGGGTGCGCGGCGGCGGGGCCGGGGCGGTGGGCGGCGCGGCGATGAGGTGGGCCTCCGCGGTGCGCCCGTCGGGCGTGGCGACGCGCAGCCGGTGCGCGCCGGGCGGGGTCGCGGTGCCCGGGTCCCAGGGGTCGAAGCGGTCCCCGCCCTCGGGCCGCAGCCGCAGCTCGGCCCCCGCGGGCAGGCGCGCCGCCCAGTGCGGGACGCTGCCGTCGGCCCACACCACCACGGTCGGCGGCAGCAGCCGCTCGGGCGCCTCGGCGGGGTCGGCGGTGACGTCCACGCCGAGCGCCGCGAGGGCCGCCGCCACCGCCGTGTCCGAGGCGTGGACGGTGCGGCCCGGCGCCGGGGAGTAGGAGGTGGCCACTCCGTGCAGCGCGGCGACCCGGGCCTGCGTCATGGGCTCAGAGGAGGCCGCTCGGGCAGCCCGCGGCCAGGCCGTTCGGCGTGGGCTCGGAGGTGAGCGGCGCCTCGTCGTTCATGGGCGGCTCGGAAGTCAGGGGGGCGTAGTCCGTGAAGGCGGGCTCGCTGGTGAGGGGAGATTCGAAGGAAGAGGTGCTGGTGACGTCGGCGTCGTCGAGCATGCTGAGGTCCGCCTGTTTGGAGAGGGCCGAGAGCAGGAGCTGAGCTGATGCGGCCACGGGGGCCTCCTTCGTCGTAAGGCGTCGGGAGTCGGAGCCCTACCCAGAAGGTACGGGCGCAGACCTTTTCCGTGGGACAACGTGTTGCTGGTCACATTGTGTATGACGAAAGGAACTTGATCAGAGGGCCGGGGAAACCGAAAAAACTCCCGTCCGACCAGGCAACTCGTCGGTAGGGCCGGTTCCCGCCCATCGACGGCCGCCTCCCTTCTATCCTTGTGCCTCTTGAGTCGGATTCGAACCCACATCGGCTTCGAACCGGCATCGGCTTCGGACCAATGAGGAGTACGCCGTGCAGCTCCGGCGCAGGAAGAGGGCGGCCGCCCTCGCGGTCGCCGTCATCGCCGGGACGCTGGGCGGCGCGACGGGTGCCGCGGCCGCTCCCCCGAGGCCGGGGACGACCACGGGCGACCTGAAGCCGGACGCGAAGCTGCCCGCGGTGTGGCCGCGCCCGCAGTCCCTCAAGGCGTCGGACGAGGCGGCCGGGGTCGAGGTCCCGGACCAGGTGACGCTCGTGGTGCCGCGGGGCTCCGACCCGTACGCGGTGGACGCGCTGCTCAAGGCGCTGAAGGACGCGGGGGCGCGGGACGTCCGGCAGGTCCACGCCGAGGCGGACGTGCCCCGGGGCGCGCGGCTCGTGGTGCGGCTCGCCACCGAGTCCCCGCAGGTCAGGAGTGGCGCGGGCGACTACCGCCCCGACTCGGGCAAGGGGCGGACGGGCCCGCTCGACGCGACGCTGCGGGGCCTCGGCGCGAGCGCCCGCGGCGATCTGCCGTCCGGCGGCTACCGGCTCGCCGTGGGCCGCGCGGCCGGCACGCCGACCGTCGCCATCGAGGGCGTCGGGGACGACGGCCTGTTCCACGCGGCGCAGACGTTCCGGCAGCTGATCGACGGGCGGACCGTCGCGGGAGTCGTCGTACGGGACTGGCCGGGCACGGCGGTCCGCGGTCTGACGGAGGGTTTCTACGGCACGCCGTGGACGACGGAGCAGCGTCTTGAGCAGCTCGACTTCATGGGCCGCACCAAGCAGAACCGCTATCTGTACGCGCCCGGCGACGACCTGTACCGCCAGGCCCGCTGGCGCGAGACGTACCCGGCCGACCAGCGCGCCGACTTCCGAAGGCTCGCCGAGCGGGCCCGCGCCAACCACGTGACGCTCGGCTGGGCGGTGGCCCCCGGCCAGGCGATGTGCATGTCGTCGCCGGACGACATCAAGGCGCTGACCCGCAAGCTCGACGCGATGTGGGCGCTCGGGGTGCGAGCGTTCCAGCTCCAGTTCCAGGACGTGTCGTACAGCGAGTGGCACTGCGAGTCGGACGCGCGGGAGTTCGGCTCCGGGCCCGACTCCGCGGCGAAGGCGCAGGCGAAGGTCGCGAACGCGGTGGCACAGCACATGGCGGCCCGGCACCCGGGCGCCGAGCCGCTGTCCCTGATGCCGACCGAGTACTACCAGGACGGCGCGACGGAGTACCGCACGGCACTCTCCCGCGATCTGGACGACGCGGTGGAGGTCGCGTGGACGGGCGTCGGCGTGGTGCCGCGCACCATCACCGGCGGTGAACTGGCGGGCGTGCAGAGCGCGTTCGGCGGCGGGCACAAGCTGCTCACGATGGACAACTACCCGGTCAACGACTTCGCGCAGGACCGGATATTCCTTGGCCCGTACATGGGCCGGGAGCCCGCCGTGGCCTCCGGTTCGGCTGCGGTCCTCGCGACGGCGATGGAGCAGCCCGCGGCCTCCCGCATCCCGCTGTTCACGACGGCGGACTACGCCTGGAACCCGCGCGACTACCGGGCGCAGGAGTCCTGGAAGGCCGCGATCGACGACCTCGCGGACGGCGACGAGCGGACCGAGGAGGCCTTGCACGCCCTCGCGGGCAACGACGCGTCGTCCGTGCTCGGCGCGGACGAGTCGGCGTATCTGAAGCCGCTGATCTCGGCGTTCTGGAAGGCGCGCACGACGACGGACCCGGACGGCAACAAGGCGGCGGCGAAGGCCCTGCGGGACGCGTTCACACAGATGCGCCGCACGCCCGCGGCCCTCGACGGCACGGACCTCGACTCCGAAGTGCGGCCCTGGGCCGACAAGTTGGGCCGCTACGGGCAGGCGGGCGAGGCCGCCGTCGACATGCTGGAGGCGGCGGGCCGCGGCGACAAGGCGGCGGCATGGAAGGCGGCACGCCGCCTGTCCGCCCTCCGCGAGGACGTGAAGAAGTCGAACGTCACGGTCGGCAAGGGCGTCCTCGACCCCTTCCTGAAGCGGGCCGAGAAGGGGTTCGCCGCCTGGTCGGGCACGGACCGCGCGGACGCGTCGAAGGGCACGAAGGCCGAACTCCCGCGCCCCCGCGCCCTGTCCACGGTCACGGTCCTCGCCGACCCCGACACCTCGGGCACGGTCGAGGCGCACGTCCCCGGCGAGGGCTGGAAGCGGATCGGCTCGCTCGCGGACGGCGGCTTCACGGAACTGAAGGCGCACAACACGCGCGCGGACGCGGTCCGCGTGCGGGGCGCGTCCGACGACGCGGTCGCCCACATCGTCCCCTGGTACGCGGACTCCCCCGCGGCCTCCGTCACCCTGGCCCGCACCGAGGCGGACCTGGAGATCGGCGGCAGGACCGAGCAGGTGACGGCCCACCTGACCGGGCAGCGGCCCGACAACGTGCGCGGGAAACTCACGGCGAAGGCCCCGCACGGCATCAAGGTCGAGCTGCCGGACCAGTCCGAACTCCCGCGCGGCACCAAGGTCGACGTACCGGTGAAGGTGACGGTCCCCTCGACCACCCCGGCGGGCACGTACGAGATCCCCCTCCGCTTCGGCGACGAGACCCGCACCTTCTCGGTGCGCGCCTACCCCCGCACGGCGGGCCCCGACCTGGCCCGCTCCGGCAAGGCCTCCTCGTCGGGCGACGAGACCCCGGACTTCCCGGCCTCCGACGCCAACGACGGCAAGGCGACGACCCGTTGGTCCTCCCCCGTGAAGGACGGCGAATGGTGGCAGGTGGAACTCCCCGAGCCCACCCGCCTCGGCCTGGTCACCCTCCACTGGCAGGACGCCTACGCCAAGCACTACCGCGTCCAGACCTCCCCCGACGGCCGCACGTGGCGCACGGCGGCGACGGTCCGCGACGGCCAGGGCGGCCACGAGTCGGTGCGGATGGACGCGAAAGACGTGCGCTTCGTGCGGGTCGTGGGGGACAAGAGGGCGACGCAGTACGGGTTTTCGTTGTGGTCGGTGGGGGCGTACGGGGTGGCGTCCGAGCGCGACTGACGCATCTCGGCCAACCATTTCGGCCAACCCCAGAGATCAGTTGACGCGTTCACGGCAGCACCATAACTTTACGCCGTTCACCGGAGATTCACTTTCCGGATGACCTCTTCTCATCCATAACTCCCTGGGGGGGGACGCATGTCCGAGAGCATGTCAGCGAGGAAGAGAGTCGCAGGAATCATCGGAATCACATCCGCTCTGATCCTTGCAGGGGCGCCGGCGGCGTGGGCCAACTGGTCCGGCTCGATCGGCAGCGCGGGCAGGGGATTCGAGTCCCGCCGCTGGGACGATTCGAGCTACTCGCAACTGTGGTTCACAGACTGCGCCATACAGTCGCCCAGCAACACCAAGCAGACGGAAGTCGCCATCTGGGAAGACAACCTGGCGTCACCCGACAACAATCACGGCACCAAGACGTTCACCAACTGCTTCAACGGCAATTCGGCACAGAGCATGGGCGAATGGCACGGCCTGCCGTCGGACAACTACTACTTCCGCCTCCAGGACGTCGGCAGCAATGGTGACGGTCTGCTGTGGGTGACCAAGGTGACTGTGGACACAAGCGCGGCCGACCAGAACTGAGGCCTGGAAACACCTTGCTGGGGCGTCACGCGCAGAGCGTGGCGCCCTTGCCTCGGCCCTGGAGAGCCACGTGAACTTCCGTACCAACCTGAGCGCGAGCAGCGCGCGTTGGGCAGCACCATTCGCACTGGGACTCGCCCTCTTCTATTACTTCGGCAACGGGCTGTCCGTGATGCCGTCGGCAGAGCACTACGCGCCCGCACTGGCATCAACGTCCATCAGCACGGTCTACGCGGTCGCCTACGCAGTCGCGGCGGGACTGGCCGCTTGGGAGAGCGGGCGGGTCGCACGGTCAGGGGTCTGGCTCCTGGCGCCAGCCCGTTCCCGTTACCGGATCGCGTTGAACGCACTCACCCCAGCCCTCCTCCTGGCCTGGCTCATGCTGTGCCTCCCGGTGGCGCTGGCCCTCGGCAGCGCGGGCACCCTCCCGACTCTGCCGTCTCTCGGCCCGCTCGTGATGGCCCTGCTGCTCTGCTGCGCGCACAGTGCTATCGGCTTCGCGATCGGGATGCGTCTCAATCCTGTGATCGCCGCCCCCATCCTCGCTGTCGTGGTCTGGGTCGCCGTGGCGTTCTCCTGGGCCACAGACACGTTCTGGCTGCGCCATGTCCTCGGCCAGTACCCGACCGACATGGATTACGGCGAGGCCGCCTCCCTGAGCTCGCTCCTTCCTCACATTCTGCTCACCGGCGGGCTCGCCCTCGCGGTTGCCCTGTGGTGGCTGCCAATCCGCTACGCGGCCCTGCGGGCCGTGCTCTGCGTGGCCGTGGCGGTCGGTGGGCCCGCTCTCGCCCACCGAATGACCGCGGACTGGGGTCCCAACCCGCCGTTGCTCACCGGACAAGTAGACATGCGGTGCCTCGGGAAGAGCCCTCGGGTCTGCATGCCCGAAGAGACGTCCCCCGCCGACATCGCACGCGTACGACGTGAGTCCGTGGCCGTACTCACCGCACTCTCCGAAGCAGGTGTCCCTGCGAAGCCGGCAGTCATCACGGACCGCATCGTCGACGGCCGCTTCGGCCGCCCCTCGACCGACCGTGTCTGGCGCGTCTCCCTGACGGATGCCGTCCGTCAGAACGGGGTGCGGTATCGACTCCTTGCCGCCGCCGTTCGGTTCCCCTGCTCACGGCCCGACACGGAAGAGGCGCGCCCCGCCATGTTGTGGGCCGCCGCCGTCACAGGCCAGGCCGACGTCTACCAGCGGCGGATGGCGGCCGAGGACGACCCTCAAGTGGACAACAGTGCAAAGGCATTGGCCACATTGACGGCACAGGTGAGGAAGGTGCGTGAGCAGCCGGCCGCCTCGCAGGCCCGCTGGTTCGAGCAGGCTGTGACCCACTCCTGTGCGAGGACGCCATGACTTGGTGGTTCAAGGCGCGGCAGACGCACACCGTGCTGGTCGCGGCGCTCGTGGCATTCACGCTGCTTCTCGCATTGGTGCACAACGTCACGGTGATGTTGCCCTCTCTCACCGGTGGCAGCGCACATGTCGTCCTCACCTTGTTCGTGCCCGTGCCTCTGATCGCGGCCCTCGCGCACTGCTTGGATTCACGGGCCCGCGACCCGGAAACCACCGGGGTCCGTCCCATCGCCGTACTGGACGTGGCGCTCAGTCTGGCGACCGTGCTGGCTTCCGGAGTATTGAGCTTCTGCACGGCTCTGTGGGTCGAGGACGGGCAGCCGCTGGCAGCGGTTCGCAACACTGCTTTCCTCGTCGGGCTGATGCTGAGCGCCCGGCCGCTGATGGGCTTGTCCTCATCACTCGTACCTGTCGGCTGGCTCCTGGCCGTCTGCCTGCTCGGGTTCCGCTCGACGAACGACCCCGCCTGGTGGACTGTGGTGCCGGAGCCGCCAGGTACCCCACACGCTGCCGTGGGCGCCGCCCTCGCTCTCGTGATCGGCCTGAGCATCCAGCTCCGTACCGCAAGGACATTGAAGGCATGACCCTGGAAATCGATTCGTGCACGTACTCGTACAGCCGACGCAAGCCCCCGGTGTTGGCCAACCTCTCCTACCAGCTCCCTGAAGGGCTGACCATCCTGCTCGGCCCGAACGGGGCAGGAAAATCAACGTTGTTGAAACTCGCCGCCTCGGTGCACCGGCCGGCCTCGGGTTCGATCTCCCTGGACGGTCTGGCCTCCACGACCAGCGCGTACCGTCGGTCAGTCGCGTGGATGCCACAGGACATCGTGCGGATGCCGTCCCTCACCGCTCGCGAGTACGTCGCCTACATCGGCTGGTTGAAGGGCATGCGCAAGGACTCCGCATGGAAGGAGGCCCGCCGCGCCCTGACCCGGGTCGAGCTCACGGACAAAGCCGACACCAAGACCAGCCAGCTCTCGGGCGGCCAACTGCGCCGCGTAGGCGTGGCCGGCGCCCTGGTCCACAATGCCCGCGTACTCCTCCTGGACGAGCCGACCGCGGGGATGGACCCTCGCCAACGTCGCGTCTTCCGGGACGTGCTGCGCGGCCTCACGGGTGACATACGCGTGCTGATGTCGACCCATGACATCGCGGATCTCGCCGAGGAAGCGGACCATGTCTCCGTCCTCTACGACGGACGCATTCTGCAGGACGGACCCACCACCTCTTTCCTCGCACACACCCCACCCGGCACGGCTCCGGGCCGTGCGGCCGAGGGCGCCTACTCGGCGATCCTCACGCGACATGGAGCGGACTGACGGGGCGCCCGGATGCGCCGGGGCGGTCTTTTCAGCCCCCGACTCATTGCAGCTCCTTGATGAAGCGAACCCAACTGGCCGCGGTGACCCGGACTATGACCCCGTCGACACCCTTCGAGTCGCGGACCGCCACGGTCCGGGGAACGTTACGGGCGACTTCGACGCACTCTCCGCCCGTGTTGCTGTAGCTGGACTTGACGAAGACGAACTGGGACACGGGTCAGATCTCCTGGTGAATCTTGGCGATGAGCTCGGTCGAGTCGCGCTGTGCGAGGCTCAGGCGGGCGGTGCGGTCGAAGAAGTCGCTGTACGCGGCGCTTTCGGCCTCGTTCTCCACCCACACCGTAGACGCGATCGTGTCGGCGTGGACGACGTCGACCGCCGCGGATTCCGCGAACGAGACGATCGTGAACGGTCCAGTGATGCAGGGGTGTCCACCTGCGTGGTACGGCAGGACCTGAAGGCGGACGTTCGGCAGTTCGGCCACGCTCATCAGGTGCTTCAACTGAGCCCGCATGACGGCGACGCCTCCGATCAACTGCCGGAGCGCCGCCTCCCACACGACGGCGTACACCTGCAAGGGGCGGTCGCCGTGCAGCCGCTCCTGTCGGCGCATGCGCACTTCCACGAGACCTTCGATCTCGTCGGGATCCTCCCAGACACCGGCTCCCTCACTGACCGCGAGCGACCTGGCGTACTCAGGGGTTTGGAACAGCCCGGGAACCAGGGAGAGTTGCCAGGTGCGCAGTTGGCTGGCGGCGTCCTCCATCGCGATGTACTCGGTCAGGGTCCCGGCGTTGGGGGCCTGCTGCCACCAGCCCTTCGCCTTGCGGCGTTCGCGGTCGAGCCTGGCCAGCTCGGACAGCCTGGCCACGGCACTGCGGTCCTCCAGACCGTAGAACTCGCACAGCGCGCGGATGTCCGGATCCCGCATGGGGACCCACCCGCGCTCCATTTTCACGATCTTCGAGTTGGTCGCGCTGATGGCCTCGGCCGCCTGTTGCTGCGTCCGCTCCGCGGCGTCGCGCAGCCGCAGAAGCTCACCACCGAGCCTTCGCCCCAACACAGTTGAGACCCGATTGCCAAGTTGTGCCGGTCGATTCACCGGCTCAGTGTCGCCCAGTGAGCGTCGTCTCGTCGACGACCATCACTCGTTGGGGACAATTGTCTCCGAGCCGATTGCGCCCAGCCCACCGGTCCCGCTACGTTCCGTACTCAACAAGCCACCCGGCGCAACCAGTTGGCGGAAGTGCACCGACCTGCCCACCCGCAGGCGCGGCAGAGCCACCGTCGACCACCCGACCGCACAAGGAGGTGCGCGTCATGGCCGACCCCGAATCCGAAGGCGATCAAGGCGCTGTCCGCCACGCCGACACCGTCGACTACACACCCGTGGCCCGCAGCGTCCCGCTCGCCCGCCGCCGTACCGCGCGGCTCGTGGCCGAGTGGGGGCACCCGGGCCTGGCCGGGGACGCGGCGCTCGTCGTGTCGGAGCTGCTCACGAACGCGCTGCTCCACGGCAGCCTCCGCGACCGCCTGATCCGCGTGCACCTCCACACCACCGACACCGTGCTCCACGTAGAGGTCAGCGACCCGCGTGGCGAACGACCGCCGAGCCCGCGCGCGGCCGACGGCACGGACCAGTTCGGACGCGGCCTGCTACTGGTGTCGATGCTCGCGGACCGCTGGGGCTGGGCGCCCCGGACCGTGGGGAAGACCGTGTACGCGGACTGGGACGCCTGCGCCACCGGCGCCCCGTCCGAGCCTTCTTCGCTCGTCGACGAGAAGGTGCGACGGGAATGGCGCTGGCGTGGGCCCGTGCCACAGGAGAGCCCTCTCGTTCCCGCACCCGGGCTGACGCTGCCCGCGTTGCGGCAGGCCGTGGCCACCGTCGCGCCGTCCCGGCTGCCCGAGTTCTTCCAGGACCTGCAGAGGGCGTTCGTACGAGCAGGCGACGAGGACAGTGTCGTACCGATCCGCATGTTCCATCGGCAGTGGGGCGTGATCGTCGAGATCGAACGGCATCCGGAGACCGCGCGCAGGCTGCACGCCGCAGAAGAGGCCGTGAACAGCCCGGACCCCGAGGTGCGGGAGCGGGCCGTCCAGGAGGCCGGCGACATCGTACGGGCGGCGCATCGACGGATCGGGATGCCCGAGGAGGAGCGAGCCGGCGTTCACACTGAGACCCACATCCAGGCCACCTAGACATGACGACGGGGGTGCGGGAGAACCGTCTCCCGCACCCCCGTCGCCGTACCGACAGCCGCCTACTTCGACAGATTCGCCGGCGGAATCGGCGACGCCGCCAGTGACTGCGGTGACGTGGACGACGCGTAGGCCGACGGGGCCGACATGCCGGCCGTCGGGTCGGCCGGGGTCTCGCCCTCCGGCTGGATCGGGATGCCGCCGACGATGCGGATGCCCGCCTCGTCGAAGGCCCGCTTGATGCGCCAGCGCAGCTCGCGGGAGATGGTCAGGGCCTTGCCGGGCATCGTCTTGGCGGAGACGCCGACCACCATGGAGTCGAGGAGGACGCTGTCCAGGCCGAGGACCTCGACCGGGCCCCACAGCATCTCGTTCCACGGCTCGGACTTGCTCATGTCCTCGGCGACCGCCGTCAACGTGTCCTTGACCTTGTCGAGGTCCTCGTCGGAGCGGACGGTGACGTCGACGGCCGCGGTCGACCAGCCCTGGGAGAGGTTGCCGATCCGCTTGACCTCGCCGTTGCGCACGTACCAGATCTCGCCCTGCTCGCCCCGGAGCTTCGTCACGCGCAGGCCGACCTCGATGACCTCGCCGGAGGCGACGCCCGCGTCGATGGAGTCCCCGACGCCGTACTGGTCCTCAAGGATCATGAAGACGCCGGAGAGGAAGTCGGTGACGAGGTTGCGCGCGCCGAAACCGATCGCCACACCGGCCACACCGGCGGAGGCCAGCAGCGGCGCGAGGTTGATCTTGAAGGCGCCGAGCACCATGAGGGCCGCGGTGCCGAGGATCACGAACGAGGCCACGGAGCGCAGCACGCTGCCGATGGCCTCCGAGCGCTGGCGCCGTCGCTCGGTGTTCACAAGAAGACCACCGAGTGCGGTGGTGGCACCGCTCTCGCTGCGGCGGTTCATCCGGTCGACGAACTTGGTGATGGCGCGGCGTATCACCGCGCGCAGCACGAAGGCGATGACGATGATCAGCAGGATCCGCAGGCCCACGCTCAGCCAGGTGGACCAGTTCTGCTCGACCCAGCCGGCGGCCTGTCCGGCCTGCTCCTGGGCGTCCTTGAGGGTGGGTTTCGCGGGGTCGGACGAGGCGTCGCTCGCCCCCGTTTCCGACAGGACGGACAAGATCACGGCAGGTACCTCCAGGCGTAGCCATCTGCCCGCCTCGGGACGATGCTCGGGGACAGGAGCGGGCAGACCCACCACACTAACGGGGCATTGTGTGTGGATCATCGTCACATTCGACGGAGAGACGGTGCTCACGTGAAGCCGCGTGGCGCAGCAGGGGACTTCACCGGCCCAGGACCGGGAATGAGGTTCCCTGTGGTCGAAAACACTCCAAGGCCGTTACGCGGACATGGTGGCGCCATGACCAGCCGTGAGGGGAGACTGGCTAGGAGATCGTCCCGGCGCGAGCCACGCGCCGCCGGCGTACAAGGAGGCATCCGTGCCGCATGTCCTGGTCCTCAACGCGTCGTACGAGCCCCTTGGCGTCGTACCGCTCCGCCGCGCGCTCGTACTCGTCCTCGAGAACAAGGCCACGTGCCTCGAGGAGTCCGGCGCCTTCATGCACAGCGCAACACGTACCGTCGCCGCTCCCAGCGTCGTCCGGCTCAAAAGGTTCGTCCGGGTTCCCTACCGGGGGCCCGTTCCTCTGACCCGACGCGCACTGTTCGCCCGTGACGGCGGCCGGTGCATGTACTGCGGTGGCGTCGCAACCAGCGTCGACCACGTGATCCCGCGCAGTCGCGGGGGTCAGCACGCCTGGGAGAACGTGGTGGCGTCGTGCCGCCGCTGCAATCACACGAAGGCCGACCGCCACCTGGTGGAGATCGGCTGGCGTCTGCGCCACAAACCGGCTCCGCCGTCGGGCCTGGCCTGGCGCATCATCGGGACCGGACATAGGGATCCGCGCTGGCTGCCCTACTTGCAGCCGTTCGGCGCGGACGAGGCCCTGGCCCGGATCGAAGGCATTTCAGCCTGACTTCGATCCGGGCTTTCGCTGTCCCGCGCAGCTTTCCGGCGCGGGTGTCCTACGCGAGTCCCGCGCGGGTGTTCTCCGCGCCTTGAGGGGCCGCGCACGTGAAGTGCGCGGCCCCTCCCCTATTGACCGCACCCGTACGGGCGGCTTAGTTTCCTCGCACCCCGATAGGAAAGTTTCCTAACAGTACGAGGAGGCGGGTCCCCGCAATGGTCCACACCGCGGCCGGCACCCCCGGCACCCCCAGCGTCCTGCGCGCCATGAACGACCGCGCCGCGCTCGACCTCCTCGTCGCCCACGGCCCGCTCACCCGCACCCGGATCGGCGAGCTGACCGGGCTCTCCAAGCCGACGACCTCCCAGCTCCTCGGCCGCCTCGAAGCGGCCGGGCTCGTGCGCACCACCGGCAGCCAGAGCGGACGGCCCGGCCCCAACGCCCTGCTGTACGAGATCGACCCCGGCGCCGCGCACGTCGCCGCCCTCTCCGCCGACCCCACCGGCATCACCGCCGTCGTCGCCGACATCACCGGCGCCGAACGCGGCCGCCGCCGCATCGAGGCCCACGCCGTCAGCGAGGACGTCCGGCACCGCACCGCCCAGCTCGTCGCCGAGGCCGTCGACGGGGCCCTCGCCCAGGCCGGGCTCGGGCACGGCGACCTGACCGCCACGGTCATCGGCACCCCCGGCGCCATCGACCCGCACACCGGACAGCTCCGCTACGCCCCGCACCTCCCGGGCTGGCACTCCCGCACGCTGCGCGACGACCTCGCGCAGGTGCTCGGCACCCCCGTCTCCATCGAGAACGACGTCAACCTCGCCGCCGTCGCCGAGCAGTACGAGGGCGCCGCGCAGGACCACGACGACTTCGTGCTCGCCTACGTCGACGAGGGTGTGGGCGCCGCGATCGTGCTCGGCGGAACGCTGCTGCGCGGGGCGACCGGCGGCGCGGGCGAGATCGGCTACATGCCGCTGCCGGGGGCTCCCCTGGCGCGCGGCGGCTCCGACTCCGTCGCCCGCTCGGACGGGGGCGGCGGGCTCCAGAGCCTCGTCGCCGCCGCAGCGATCCGTGAACTGGCCGGTGGGGTAAAGGACTTGGGCGAGGCGCTCGCCGCGCAGGACGTCCTCGACGAGGTCGCCCGGCGGCTCGCGACCGGCCTCGCCGCCGTCGTCGCCGTCGTCGACCCCGAACTCGTCGTCCTGTCCGGCCAGGTGGCCCGGTGCGGCGGCGACGCCCTGCGCGACCGAGTCGAGGCCGAGCTCACCGGGCTCGCTCTGCCCCGCCCCCAGCTGCGGATCAGCGACCTGCCCGGCGACCCCATCCTCACCGGCGCCCTGCGCACCGCCCTCACCCAGGCCCGCGCCACCGTCTTCGACACCAGCACCCCCGCGTAACCCCTCTCCCTCCACAGCACCCCAACCCCCGTACACGTAAAGGACGTTCGCCATGCCGCGATGGCGCATACCCCTGCGCGCGCCCGTAGGGCTCGCCGCGGCCGGACTGCTGCTCGCCGGCTGCGCCAATCCGAGTACCGGCAGCGCCGCCGACGACCCGACGAAGCCCGTGACGCTGAAGTTCTGGCACGGCTGGTCGGCGCCCGGCGAGGTGAAGGCGATCAACGAATCGATCGCCCGCTTCGAGAAGCTGCACCCGAACATCAAGGTCGAGGCCACCGGCAATGTCACGGACGCCACGACCAATCAGGCCCTGCGGGCCGGTGGCGACGAGGCCCCCGATGTCGTCTCCTCGTTCACCACGAACAACGTCGGCCAGTACTGCGACTCCGGCATGTGGGCCGACCTCGACCCGTTCATGAAGAAGACCGGACTGAACAAGGACAAGGTCTTTCCGAAGTCGCTTCTCGACTACACGAGTTACCGCGGCAATCAGTGTGCGCTGCCGCTGCTCGCGGACGCCTTCGGCATGTACTACAACAAGGACGCCTTCAAGGAGGCGGGCATCGAGCGGCCGCCGCGGACCATGTCCGAGTTCGTCGCCGACTCCAAGAAGCTCACCGTCAAGAACGGCTCCTCGTACAAGCGCGTCGGATTCATGCCGGACTTCCGGCTCTACCAGAACAGCCCGGACCGGCTGTTCGCCCAGTGGGGCCCCAAGTACTTCGACAAGAAGGGGAATTCACGGCTCGCCGAGGAGCCCGCCTCGTACGAATTCTTCAGGACCGCGAGGAAACTCCGGGACGCGCAGGGCGGATACAAGGCGCTTGAGCGGTTCCGGACCTCGTTCGGCGACGAGATGTCGAACCAGAACGCCTTCCTGAGCGGAAAGCTCGCCATGCACATGGACGGCGAGTGGCGCGGGCTCATGCTGAACGAGGCCAAGGCGAAGTTCGACTGGGGCGTCGCCCCGCTGCCCGTCCCCGACGACCAGGCGGAGACGTACGGGCGCGGCTATCTGACCGGCACCGTCGCCGGTATCGCGCACAGCAGCAAGCACCAGAACGCGGCCTGGGAACTGGTGAGGTTCCTGACCTCCGACACCGACCAGGTCGTGAAGTTCGCCAACGCCATTCACAACGTGCCGTCCACGTTCGCCGCGCTCAAGTCACCGGAGCTGGACGCCGATCCGACGTTCCGCACCTTCCTCGACATCGCGGAGAACAAGCACAGCCAGGTGATGCCGCCCTCGGCGAACGGCGGCATGTACATCACGCAGTTGCAGGACTTCTCCTACGGCGAGGAGGCCGGTGAGGTCCGCGACCTGAAGTCGGGTCTGCGGCGCCTCGACAAACTCATCGACGCCGACACCCTGCAGTCGCAGAACTGAGGAACGGGACATTCTCGTATGGCACTCACCCTTTCCAGGCCTGCCCGCCGCAGACTGCGCACCGTGGGCTTTCTCTCCCCCTGGCTGATCGGATTCAGCGCCTTCTTCGCCTATCCGCTGCTCGCCACCGTCTATTTCTCGTTCATGCACTACAACCAGATCAAGGCGCCCACCTTCGTGGGGCTGCGGAACTGGGTGTACGTGTTCCGGGACATGCCGCTGTTCGGGCCCGCGCTGTGGAACACGGTGTGGCTCGTCGTCGTGATGGTGGCGCTGCGCGTGGTGTTCGGGCTCTCGCTCGGACTGCTCGTCACGAAGATCAAGAGCGGTGTCGGATTCTTCCGGACGGCCTTCTATCTGCCGTACCTGGCGCCGCCGGTGGCCGCGACCGTCGCCTTCGTCTTCCTCCTCAACCCGGGCTCGGGCCCGGTCAACGAGCTGCTCGCCAAGGTCGGCATCGAAGGACCCAACTGGTTCAACGACCCGACGTGGGCCAAGCCCTCGCTCGTCCTGCTCTCGCTGTGGGGCATCGGCGACCTCATGGTCATCTTCATGGCCGCGCTGCTCGACGTACCGAAGGAGCAGTACGAGGCCGCCGAGCTCGACGGCGCGGGACCCTTCGCCAAGTTCCGCTACGTGACGTGGCCCTCGATCACCCCGATCGTCATGTTCGCCGTGGTGACGGGCGTCGTGCAGACGATGCAGTACTACACGCAGGCCCTCGTCGCCGGAAAGATCGCCTCTGGCGTCTCCATCGGCCCCGGCACCGTCATCCAGCCGGGATACCCCGACCACTCGACGCTCACCGTCCCGCAGCTCGTCTACTCGATGGGCTTCCAGAACTTCAACACCGGCGCGGCGTGCGTGCTCTCGCTCGTCCTGTTCGCCATTGCCATGGCCGTGACCTCGCTGCTCATGCGCAAGCGCTCGGGTCTGCTCGCGGCGGAGGACTGATCGACATGACCACTACGACACTCACGCCGGCCCCGTCCGTCACCGCCTCGGGGTCCGCCCCCGAGCGCGGCCCGGCAGCGCGCCGCGCCCGCCGCCAGCGCGTCCTCCACTGGATCGCCGTGCACAGCATCGCGATCGCCGTGGCGCTGCTCTTCGTCCTCCCCTTCGTCTTCGTCTTCCTCACCTCGGTGATGAGCGACGGGCAGGCGATGAGCGGCGACCTGTGGCCGGACTCCTGGCACTGGGAGAACTACAAGGCGGTCCTCCAGACGGACGGCTTCCTCGACTGGTGGAAGAACTCGCTGCTCTACGCGGGCCTCGGCACGCTGTTCACCGTGTGCTCGGCGATACCCGTCGCCTACGCGCTCGCCAAGTTCCGCTTCCGCGGGCGGCGCACGGCGATGCTCCTCGTCATCTCGACGATGATGCTGCCGCCGCAGGTCATCGTGATCCCGATGTACCTGGTGTGGGCGCAGCAGTTCCACCTGTCGGGGTCGCTGTGGCCGCTGATCATTCCGATGGCGTTCGGCGACGCGTACTCGATCTTCCTGCTCCGTCAGTTCCTGCTGACGATCCCGAAGGAGTACATCGAGTCGGCGAAGGTCGACGGCTGCGGCGAGCTGCGCACGCTGCTGCGGATCGTGGTGCCGATGGCCAAGCCGGGCATCGCCGCGGTCGCCCTCTTCCAGTTCTTCTATTGCTGGAACGACTACTTCGGGCCTCAGATCTACGCGGCCCAGAACCCCGCTTCCTGGACGCTGAGTTACGGCCTGGAGTCCTTCAAGTCCGCGCACAGCGTCAACTGGAACCTGACGATGGCGGCCACACTGCTCGTGATGGCGCCGGTCTGCCTCGTCTTCTTCTTCGCACAGAAGGCCTTCGTCGAAGGCGTCACCCTCACCGGAGTAAAGGGCTAAGGGATTTCTATGAAGCTCGCCGTGGTCGGCGGAGGATCGACCTACACACCCGAACTCATCGACGGGTTCGCGCGGCTGAGGGACACGCTGCCGATCGAGGAGCTCGTCCTCGTCGACCCGGCCGCGGACCGCCTCGAACTCGTCGGCGGCCTCGCCCGCCGCATCTTCGCCAAGCAGGGGCACCCGGGCGTCATCCGTACGACGTCCGACGTGGACGCGGGCGTCGCCGGCGCCGACGCGGTCCTCCTCCAGCTCCGCGTCGGCGGCCAGGCCGCCCGCAACCAGGACGAGACGTGGCCGCTCGACTGCGGCTGCGTCGGCCAGGAGACGACCGGCGCGGGCGGCCTCGCGAAGGCGCTACGCACGGTCCCCGTCGTCCTCGACATCGCGGAACGGGTGCGCCGCGCCAACCCGGACGCCTGGATCATCGACTTCACCAACCCGGTGGGCATCGTGACCCGCGCACTGCTCCAGGCGGGCCACAAGGCCGTCGGCCTGTGCAACGTCGCGATCGGCTTCCAGCGGAAGTTCGCGAAGCTCCTCGACGTGGCGCCCGCACAGGTCCACCTGGACCACGTCGGCCTCAACCACCTCACGTGGGAGCTGGGCGTCCGCCTCGGTGGCCCCGAAGGCGAGAACGTACTCCCCCGCCTGATCGCCGAGCACGGCGACGCCATCGCCGAGGACCTGCACATGCCGCGCGCGGTGGTCGACCGCCTCGGCGTCGTCCCGTCCTACTACCTGCGCTACTACTACCAGCACGACGAGGTCGTACGGGACCTGCGCACGAAGCCCTCCAGGGCCGCCCAAGTGGCGGAGATGGAAGCTCAGTTGCTGAAGATGTACGCGGACCCTTCCCTCGACGAGAAGCCCGAACTGCTCGCCAAGCGGGGCGGCGCCTTCTACAGCGAGGCGGCGGTCGACCTGGCCGCTTCCCTGCTGGGCGGCGGCGGTTCGCCCCACCAGGTGGTGAACACGTACAACAACGGCACGCTCCCCTTCCTCCCCGACGACGCGGTGATCGAGGTCCAGGCATCGGTCGACGCGAAGGGCGCGAAGCCGCTGCCCGTCCCGCCGCTCAACCCCCTCTACTCGGGCCTGATCGCGAACGTCACGGCGTACGAGGACCTGGCCCTCGACGCGGCCCTCAAGGGCGGCCGGGACCGCGTCTTCAAGGCGCTCCTCTCCCACCCCCTCATCGGCCAGATCGAGTACGCGGAGAAGCTCACCGACGAACTGATCGCACACAACCGGGAGCACCTCCCGTGGGCATGACGGTCCTCGCCATCGACGCGGGGAACAGCAAGACCGACGTCGCGGTGGTCGCGGCCGACGGCACCGTCGTCGGCGCGGCCCGCGGCGGCGGCTTCCAGCCGCACCGGACGAACGCCGAACCGGCGGTCGACGTCCTGGCCGAAGCGGTCGACCGGGCGTTCGCGCAAGCGGGGGTGACATCGGTCGACCACGTCTCGGCATGCCTCGCCAACGCCGACCTCCCCGTGGAGGAGCGGCAGTTGGCGCACGCCCTGACCGCCCGCCGCTGGGGCTCCCGGGTCGACGTCCGCAACGACACGTTCGCCGTGCTGCGCGCAGGCCTCCTGGAGGACGCCGAACCGCGCGGCGTCGCGGTCGTGTGCGGGGCGGGCGTCAACTGCGCCGGCATGCTCCCCGACGGCCGCACGGCCCGCTTCCCCGCGATCGGCCGCCTCTCCGGCGACTGGGGCGGCGGGGGCGGCCTGGCGGAGGAGGCCATCTGGTTCGCCGCACGCGCGGAGGACGGCCGCGGCGACCCGACGGCCCTGATGCACGCCCTGCCCGCCCACTTCGCCCTCCCTTCCATGTACGCCCTGATCGAGGCGCTCCACCTGGGCCACATCCCGACGTCCCGCCGCCACGAACTCACCCCCGTCCTCTTCGCGACGGCGGCCGACGGCGACCCGGTGGCCCGCGCCCTCGTCGACCGCATGGCCGACGAGGTGGTGTCGATGGCAACGGTCGCGCTGCGCCGCCTCGACCTGTTGGAGGACGCGGCCCCGGTCCTCCTGGGCGGCAGCGTCCTGGCGGCTCAGCACCCTCAACTCAACGACCGCGTACGTACATTGCTGTCCGAGCAGGCCCCGCGAGCGACCCCCCGGGTGGTCACAGAACCCCCGGTCCTGGGCGCGGCGCTGCTGGGCCTGGACGCGACGGGAGCGCCTCCAGAGATGCACGCCCGAGTACGAACCCACTACAAATCAGAGCCCGTCGACGATTGAGGCGCGGGCACATATCAAGCCCCTGCGGCGATTGAGCAGCGGGGCCCGGGGCGGAGCCCCGCGACCCCAACCCCGGCGCCGCGCACACAAAAGGGGAACCGAACCCCAGCCCCCCACGTGTTCCCCAGCGGAGCGCTTCCGCACAAGATCCAGCGAATGCCCGTGCGGATGTCAGTCGCGGAAGCGATACTTGCGCTCGACGTACGACCATGGGGGAGGGTCGAAGTGACATACCCGTCGAACGGGAGCGCGGCGCCACCAGAGCGCCCCGCCGCCGCGCCACCGGTCCCGGGCGTGCCACCGCAGCCACAGCGGGGCGGCCCGCCCGGGCCACCCGGCGCGCCCGCGCCCCGGCGGCGTACCGCCTGGGCCGAGGGCGTGGACCGGCTGAAGGCGGGGGCCACGACCGAGCCGGGCCGGCTGCGCATCATCGGCGCCGTGCTCGCGCTGCTCGTCGTGGCGTTCGGCGCGACGACGGCCTGGCAGATGACGGACCGCTCGGCGGCGGCGGACGACGTGCTGCACTCCAGCCAGCCGCTGAGCGCCGACGCCGCCGACATCTACCGCTCGCTCGCCGACGCCAACACGGCGGCGTCCAGCGGCTTCCTGGCGGGGGGCCAGGAACCGGCGGCGGTGCGCGACCGGTACGAGCGGGACATCAGGCGGGCCGCGGACAAGCTGGTGACCGCGGCGACGAGCACCGACCCCGGCACCCGCTCGGCGGGGACGATCGCGGAGCTGAACAAGCTGCTGCCGCAGTACAAGGGCCTCATCGAGCGGGCCCGGGCCAACAACCGGCAGGGCTTCCCGCTGGGCGGCGCGTATCTGCGGTACGCGAACGAGAAGATGCAGACCGAGATGCTCCCGGCCGCCGAGGACCTCTACAAGACGGAGAACCAGCGGCTGCGGAACGACTACGACTCGGCGACGCCCTACCCGTGGATCGCCATCGCCCTCGGCGTGCTCGCTCTCGCGGGCCTCGCGTGGGCGCAGCGGCGCAACTACCGGCGTACGAACCGGGTGTTCAACCAGGGTCTGGTCGCCGCCACCGCCGCGTCCACCGTGGTGCTGCTGTGGCTCGTCGTCGGTCACACCGTGGCGCGCAGCGGACTCAGTGCCTCCTACGACCATGGCGTACGGTCCTTGAACGTGTTGCACGACGCGAGCATCGCGTCCCTGAAGGCGCGGGGCAGCGAGAACCTGACACTGGTCAGCCGGGGCGCCGAGACGGTGTCCGTGAAGGGCGAGACCAAGGACAAGTACGACGTCGACTTCCAGCAGGAGATGACCGAGCTCGCCGGCAAGCTGAACGCCGCGTACGCGCTCGCCGACGACGAGGGCGACACCGCGGGCCGGGCGCCCGTGACCAAGGCGAACGACAGCATGAAGGAGTGGCGCAAGCGCCACCAGGACGCACGCGCGCAGGACGACTCCGGCAACTACCAGGGCGCGCTCGACAAGATCATCGGTTCGAAGAAGGACAAGCCGACAGGTGAATGCTTCGATCTGGTGGACAAGAATCTGGACACGGCCCTCGTGCACGAGCAGCGTCAGTTCAGTGACAAGGCGAGCGGCGGCCGCGACGCGATGACCGGACTGCCCGTGGGCGCCGCGGTGCTGGCGGTGCTCGCCGCGGCGGGCGCGGTGTTCGGCATCGGGCGCCGGCTTTCGGAGTACCGATGAGAGGGGGTGCGGCAATGGAGAACCAGAGCACGGTGCGGAAGGTGACCCTGCGCGGCTGGGGCGGCGTGGCCGCCATGGCGGTGGCCTGCGCCCTGACGGCGGTGTTCGCGCTGCTGCTCCCGGTGACCCAGCAGCAGCGCCCCTCGTCCGACGGCGCGACGAGCTACGCCTCGGGTGGCGTCGCCGAAGGCACGCAGGCCAGGGCGGAGGCCTGCGACCCCTCGGCGAAGGGCAAGGAGCCGGAGCGCAGCCTCTCCCCCTCGGGCAGCGAGAGCGGCAGCGCGGTGCGCGCCATAAAGGACCGCGGCTATCTCTCGGTGGGCGTCGACCAGAACAGCTACCGCTGGGGCTACCGCGACCCCAACAGCTCGGCGAAGAACAGCGAGTTGGAAGGTTTTGACATCGATCTCGCGCATGAGATCGCGGGCGAGATCCTCGGCGACCGGGACGCGGTGCGCTTCCGCGCCATCCCCACGAACGAGCGCATCCCGGCGATCCAGCGCGGCGACGTCGACATGGTGGTCCGCACGATGACCATCAGCTGCGAGCGCCTCAAGGACGTCGCGTTCTCCACCGCGTACTTCCAGACCGGCCAGCAGGTGCTCGCCCCGAAGACCTCGGACATCAAGGGGTACGGGGCCTCGCTCGCCGGCAAGCGGATCTGCACGGCGACCGGTTCGACGGCGGCGTCCTCGCTGGACGACGGCAAGAAGAAGCCGGTGGCCGAGGGCGGCCTCCCGCAGAGCACCGACATCTCCACGACCGTGCCGAACCAGCTGGACTGCCTGGTGCGGCTGCAGCTCGGCGAGGTCGACGCGGTGGTCACCGACGGCGCGCTCGCCGCGAGCCAGGCCGCGCAGGACCCGACGGTGGAGCTGAAGGGCGAGCCGTACACCAAGGAGTTCTACGGCGTCGCCATGAAGAAGGGCGCGGACGACCTGGTGCGCCGGGTCAACCAGGTGCTGGTGGACTACCGCAAGTCGGACGGCTGGCAGAAGTCGTACGACCACTGGCTGAAGCCGGCCCTCGGCTCCTCCTCGGGGCCGCCCGCACCGAAGTACCAGTAGCGACAGGCAGGACGCACGACACGGCACACAGCAGGCGGCACGGCAGGGACTTGACGGAGACTCGGGAAAGCGAGAGGTGATCGATGGGCGTCGCGGGACCCGCCGGCCCAGTGATGGACCGGGACGAGGTGGACCGTGCCCTGGCCCGGCTCGGCGCGGAGCACGAAGCGATCGAGACGTCTCTGCTCGCCCTGCAGGACCACGCGGGGCGCAGACTCCTGGAGGGCGCCCGGCTGACCGGGACGACCGAGGAGCGCTGGGCCTCGGCCGAGCAGGAGATCACGCTGCTGTGGGCGTACTTCGACGCGTACGCGGACGCGCTGCGCACGGCGCGCGAGGTCCGCTCGCGGCGCCGGCTGCCCAGCCGCGGCGACCTGGTGGAGCTGACGGAGCTGCTGCGCGGCGAGTCCGTCACGATCGCGCCCGGCCCGGTGCTGGAGGGCGCGGGCGGCACCTCGCCCTCGATCACGGGACCCGCGAAGCTGTCCGAGCAGTTCACGCTCGCGGCGCTCGTCGACCGGATGAACGCGCTGTACGCGTCGTCCCTGGACATGGTGGTGGCCGCCGACGCGGTGTGGTCGGCGCTGCCCGCCCGTATAGACATGCTCGCCGCCGAGCTGGCCCGTACCCGGCAGCTCGCGCACTCGGTGGGGGTGCGCCCCGGTGAGCATCCGGCGGGCGACGACCTGGAGCGGATCACCGGCTCGCTGACCCTGCTGCGCGAGGAAGTGGTCTCGGACCCGCTCACGTACTGGCGTAGGACGGCGGGGAGTTCGGCGCCCGGCGGCGGCCGCCCCGACACGACGGCGTACGACCGGGAGGCGCGCGCCCTGGAGGACGTGCGCCGGGAGATCGAGGCCGTGCTCGGTGTGCGGCAGGACGCGGAGGCGCGGCTCGGCCGGCTGCGGGACGTGCTGTCGCGCGCGGACCGCACGCTCGCGGAGGCGAGGTCGGCGCGCGGCGAGGTCCTCGCGAAGATCGCGGGCTCGGACGTGCCCGCGGTGTCGGGTCCGCCGACGGCGCTGCAGGAGCAGTTGGCGAAGGCTGCCGAGTACCGCAGGCACGGCCAGTGGAACCGGCTCTCGCCGCTCCTGGAGTCGCTGGAGTCGAAAGCGGAGGAGGAACTGCTGCGTGCCCGCACCGAGTTGACGGCGGTGACGGCGCCGCTGGCGGTCCGCGCGGAGCTGCGCGGGCGGCTCGACGCGTACAAGGCGAAGGTGGCACGGCTCGGTTTCGCCGAGGATCCGTTCCTGGTGGAGCGGTACGACGCGGCGCGGCGCATGCTGTGGAGCGCGCCCTGCGACCTGCGCGCGGCGGACGCGGCGGTGCTGCGGTATCAACGGGCGGCGGTGGACGCCCTGTCCGCGCCCGCCGACAGAACGGCCAGGGGGGAGTCGTGAGCGTGGCGCCACAGAAGTGCGGCAGAGCGGGTTGTACGGGCTCGTACGAGGACATGGGCGGGGAGCTGTACTGCAACACGTGCGGCCTAAAGCCGGAGACGGCCGGTGCTGGTGCTGGTGCCGGCGCTGGTGCCGGTGGCACCTACGGGGGCAGCGCCCCCACGCACCGGCCCGTCGCCCGGCCGCAGAGCGCGCCCGTGGCCGCCCCCGCGGCGGCGTCCACCTGCCAGCGGCCCGGCTGTTCCGGTTCCTACGAGGACATGGGCGGCGGCGAGCTGTACTGCGACATGTGCGGGCTCGCCCCTGTGGTGTCGCCGAGCGGCATGGTGGCGTCGCCGCCGACCGGGATCGCCGGTGGCGGGCAGCGCGGTTCGCAGAGCTCCGGCTCCAGTTCGCGGGCCTCGGCCAGGACGTCGGCGCGTTCCTCGCAGTCCCGCAGGTCCGTCTCGGGGCGGCTCTCCCGTTCCCTGTCGGGGAGTTCGACCTCGCGTTCGGTGTCGGTGCGCAGCTCCGGGGCGGGCGCGAGCGGTTCGGGCCGGGCGCGGCTCGGCGTCGGCCTGGTCAATGTGCCGGACGTGCCGCGGCCCGACCCGCGCGCGATGGTGCAGGAACACCCCGAGGTCCCCGAGCGGAAGCGGTTCTGCTCGCGCTCCGACTGCGGCGCCCCGGTGGGCCGTTCGCGGGGCGAGCGGCCGGGCCGCACCGAAGGCTTCTGCACCAAGTGCGGCCACCCGTACTCCTTCGTGCCCAAGCTCGACACGGGCGACGTCGTGCACGGCCAGTACGAGGTCGTGGGCTGTCTGGCGCACGGCGGCCTCGGCTGGGTCTATCTCGCGGTCGACCGGGCGGTGTCCGACCGCTGGGTGGTCCTCAAGGGCCTGCTCGACACGGGTGACCAGGACGCGATGGCCGCCGCGATCTCGGAGCGCCGCTTCCTCGCGGAGATCGAGCACTCGAACATCGTCCGCATCTACAACTTCGTCGAGCACCTCGACCAGCGCACCGGCTCCCTGGACGGCTACATCGTCATGGAGTACGTGGGCGGCAAGTCGCTCAAGGAGATCGCCAACGAGCGGCGCACCCCGCAGGGCAGGCGGGACCCGCTGCCGGTGGAGCAGGCGTGCGCGTACGGCATCGAGGCCCTTGAGGCGCTCGGCCATCTGCACAGCCGCAATCTCCTCTACTGCGACTTCAAGGTGGACAACGCGATCCAGACCGAGGACCAGCTCAAGCTCATCGACATGGGCGCGGTCCGCAGGATGGACGACGACGAGAGCGCGATCTACGGGACGGTCGGCTTCCAGGCGCCCGAGGTCGCCGAGCTGGGGCCGTCCGTCGCCTCGGACCTCTACACCGTGGCCCGGACGCTCGCGCTGCTCACCTTCGACTTCCAGGGCTATACGAACGTGTTCGTGGACTCCCTGCCCGACCCCGACAACATCGAGGTGTTCCGCAGGTACGAGTCGTTCTACCGGCTCCTGGTGCGCGCCACCGACCCGGACCCGGCCCGCCGCTTCGCCTCGGCGCAGGAGATGGCGGAGCAGCTGACGGGCGTGCTGCGCGAGGTCGTCGCGCTCCAGACGGACCGGCCGCGGCCCGCCCTGTCGACGCTGTTCGGGCCCGAGGTGAAGGTCACGGACACGGAGCTGTTCGGCCGGTTCGAGGGCGAGGTGTCGCCGCTCGGGGCCCGGGAGGCCCCGGTGCGCGCACGGGGCGGCAGGGGCCCGCGGAAGGCGGCGGCCGCGCTGCCCCCGCCGCCGGTCGCGCCCGCGCTGCCGCCGTCGTCCGCCGAACTCGTCAAGCCGCTCCAGGCGCAGGGCACGGCGCTCGCGCTCCCGGTGCCGCGCGTCGACCCGGCGGATCCGAACGCCGGGTTCCTCGCGGGCCTGATGGCCTCGGCGCCCGGCGAGCTGATCGCGGCCCTGCACGCGGCGCCCGCCGACTCCCTGGAACTGCGGCTGCGCGAGCTGCGGGCCCGCCTCGAAATGGGCGAACTCGACCCGGCGGCGCGCGGACTGGCCGCTCTGGAGGCCGACCATCCCGACGACTGGCGGGTGGTCTGGTACCGGGGCGTCGCGGCGCTCGCGACCGGTGACCACACGAACGCGGCGCTGTCCTTCGACGCCATATACGACGCGTTCCCCGGCGAGCCGGCGCCGAAGCTGGCGCTCGGCGTGTGCGCGGAGGTCCTCGGCCAGCTCGACAACGCGGCGGAGTACTACCGCCTGGTGTGGTCGACCGACCCGAGCTATGTCAGCGCGGCGTTCGGCCTGGCGCGCGTGCAGCTCGCCTCCGGTGACCGGGGCGGCGCCGTGCGCACCCTGGAGTCGGTGCCCGAGTCGTCGATCCACTACACGGCGGCGCGGGTCGCCGCGGTGCGCTCGCGGCTGCGGGGCCGCACGGCCCAGGGGCTGAACGGGGACCCGTTGCTGAACGACCTGACGGCCGCCGCGGGACAGGTCGAGGCGCTCGACGCGTTCGGCCTCGACGCGGTGCGCCGCGAGCAGTTGTCCACCGAGGTGCTCGGCACGGCTCTGGACTGGGTACTCTCCGGTAGGCAGGGTTCCGGTCCGCCGCAGGGTCCCGTGCGCACGGTGGTGCTCGGCAGCGATCTGGACGAGCGCGGCCTCCGCCTCGGTCTTGAGCGCTCGTACCGGACCCTGGCCAGGCTCGCTCAGCGCGGCGAGGAGAGGATCGAACTGGTGGAGCGGGCCAACCGCTACCGCCCCCGGACGTGGGTGTGAGGATGTCGCAGACGCACAAGGCGGCCGCAATGTCAGTGTGTCCCAGCTGCGAGGAGCCTCTGGAGGAGGCCGATCGCTTCTGCGGGGCGTGCGGATACGACCTGTCGGCGGCTCCGCGGCCAAGTGCCCCGGCCGGCGCCGACGCCGCGGCGGAGCCCGCATCCGTGGAGTGGCCCGCCGCCCCCGACCTGGACAGTTCGGATCTGCCCGCCCCGGTGCACCTGCCGACCGATCTGCAGGGCACCGACTCGGGCGGCACCGAGATCCCCGCCGCCGTCCGCTTCGACGACCCGCCGGCCGACGACGGGTTCCGGATCGCCGCACCCGACCCGCGCACCGCGACACCCGAGCAGCTGGGCGCCGCGACGCCCCCCGCCGGCACCAAGCTGTGCGTGGCCTGCCGCTCCGGGCATGTCGACCCCGACGGTTACTGCGAGAACTGCGGGCACGCCCAGCCCCGCGAACGCGACCACATGGAGCAGGAGTTGGGCGCCGTCGCCGCGGTCAGCGACCGCGGTCTGCGCCACCACAGGAACGAGGACTTCTTCACGATCTCCTCGGCCGCGCTGCCCGACGGCTCGGCCGCGGTCGTCGCCGTGGTCTGCGACGGCGTGTCGTCGGCCACCCGGCCCGACGACGCCTCGCTCGCCGCGTCCCGCGCCGCCACGGAGGCGCTGCACGAGGCGCTGCCGCGCGGCACACACCCGCAGCAGGCCATGCACGAGTCGATCGTCGCGGCCGCCGAGGCGGTCAACGCCCTGGCGGACGAGCCGGAGACGGCCCGCGAGCACAAGCCGCACCAGAACTCGCCGGCGTGCACGTTCGTCGCCTCGGTCGTCACCAAGGAACTGCTCATCGTCGGCTGGATCGGCGACTCGCGCGCCTACTGGGTGCCCGACGACCGCGAGGCGCCCGCGGCCCGGCTCACCGAGGACGACTCGTGGGCCGCGCAGATGGTCGCGGCGGGCCTGATGAGCGAGGCGGAGGCGTACGCGGACGAGCGGGCGCACGCGATCACGGGCTGGCTCGGCGCGGACGCGTACGAACTGGAGCCGCACACCGCCTCGTTCAAGCCGGACCGCCCCGGCGTGGTCGTGGTCTGCACGGACGGGCTGTGGAACTACGCGGAGTCCGCCGACGAGATGGCCCGCGTGCTGCCCGCGGACGCGGCCCGCAACCCGCTGCACAGCGCCCAGGTGCTGGTCGGCCACGCCCTGGACGGCGGGGGCCACGACAACGTAACAGTGGCGGTGCTGCCGTTCCCTGTGCCGCAGTCGGGGGCAGGATCGGCGTAGCGCGGGAAAGCCGCACAAATGGTCTTGTTCAGGGGGGACATGACACCATGGCAAATTTCTCGAAATCGCAGCGACCGCAGTTCGCCGTCGACGTCTACCAGAACGAATTCCTGCCGGAGGGCGGCCGCGACGTCAACGCGATCGTCACGGTGACCTCGACCGGGGGCGGCACCGTGGGCGGCGCGGTCAGCGCGCCCCACCTCTACAGCGTGGCGAGCGCGGGCACGGACGCCGCGGTCGCGCTGATGGTGGACTGCTCGGGGTCGATGGACTACCCGCCCACCAAGATGCGCGGCGCCCGCGAGGCCTCGGCCGCCGCGATCGACGCTCTGCGCGACGGCGTGCACTTCGCGGTGATCGCGGGCACGCACGTGGCGAAGGAGATCTACCCGGGCAACGGACGCCTGGCCGTCGCGGACACGACCACCCGCGGGCAGGCCAAGCAGGCGCTGCGCAAGCTGTCCGCGGGCGGCGGCACCGCGATCGGCACCTGGCTGAAGCTGGCCGACCGGCTCCTCGCCTCGGCGGACGTGTCGATCCGGCACGGCATCCTGCTCACCGACGGCCGCAACGAACACGAGTCGCCGGAGGATCTGCGCACCGCCCTCGACGCGTGCGCGGGCCGTTTCACCTGCGACGCCCGCGGCGTCGGCACCGACTGGGAAGTGAAAGAGGTCACGGGCATCGCCTCCGGCCTCCTCGGCACCGCCGACATCGTTGCCGACCCGGCCCATCTCGCCGAGGACTTCACGCAGATGATGGAGACGGCGATGGGCAAGGAGATCGCGGACGTGGCGCTGCGGCTGTGGACGCCGCTCGGCTCCGAGATCAAGTTCGTGAAGCAAGTCGCCCCCACCGTCGAGGAGTTGACCGAGCGGCGCACCGAGGCGGGCCCGCGCGCCGGCGACTACCCCACGGGGTCCTGGGGCGACGAGTCCCGCGACTACCACGTGTGCGTGCGGGTGCCGGAGGCCGATCTCGGCCAGGAGATGCTCGCGGCCCGCGTCTCCCTGGTGATCCCGCAGCCGGACGGCTCGGCGCAGACCCTCTCGCAGGGCCTCGTGCGTGCGGTGTGGACGGACGACATGGTGGCCTCTACGTCGATCAACCCGCAGGTCGCCCACTACACGGGCCAGGCCGAACTGGCACAAGTCATCCAGCAGGGACTCGACGCACGAAAGTCGGGCGATGCGGACGGGGCGACCGCGAAGCTGGGCCGCGCGGTGCAGCTGGCGGCCCTGTCGGGGAACGCGGATACGGCCAAGCTGCTTTCGAAGGTGGTGGACGTGGTGGACGCCGCGGAAGGTACTGTTCGATTGAAAGCGAAGGTCGCGGAGGCCGACGAGATGACTCTCGAGACCCGGTCGACCAAGACGGTTCGCGTCAAAAAATAACCACCCACGCACTACGGCAAGCCCTGCTTGCACTTGAAGGAGAGGGGGAAGCGCCGACATGCCGACCTGCCCGAACGGACACCAGTCGGGTTCCGAAGACTGGTGCGAGGTCTGCGGTCACCGCATGGCCGGTGCCGTGCCCCCGCCCCCTCCGCCGCCCCCGGCCGCCGGTTACGGCTACCCGCAGCCGGCCGCGCCGCAGGCGCCGCAGGGTGGGGCCGGTACGCCCGAACTGTGCCCGCAGTGCCGCACGCCGCGTGAGGGCGGCGCGCCGTTCTGCGAGGAGTGCCGCTGGAACTTCCTCACGAACACGGCGACGTCGTACACGCCCGCCGCCCCGAACCCGCCGCTGCCCACGTCGGGCGGCCAGGGCGGCCCCGGGGCGCCCGGCTTCCCGCCGCAACAGCAGCCGCAGGACCCGCAGGGCCCGAACCCGGCGCTGCACTTCCAGCAGCAGCCCCCTGGCCCCGACTCGTACGAGTACCAGGGCTCGCGGCCCTCGCAGATGAACCGGCCGGCGGAGCCGATCCCGCCGTCCCCGTTCGGAAACGAGCCGTCGGGCCAGGCCCCGCCGCCGCCCCCGCCGTCCTTCGAGGGCCACGGTTCGTACGAGACCGGTGGCGGTCCCCCGCAGGGCTTCCAGCAGCAGGCTCCGGCGCCCGCCCCGGCGCCGCCCGCGCAGCCGGGCCCGCCGCCCGGTCCCGCGCAGCCCGTGCAGCCGGGGCCCATGCAGCCCCCGCCGCCCGGCTTCCCGCAGCACCACGACCCGCAGGGCCCGCCGCCTCCGCCGCCCAACCCGTCGTTCGGCGGCCAGGGCGGTCCCGGTGGTCACGGCGGTCCCGGTGGGACCAACGGCGACGACTGGATGATCCCGCCGCCGTCCGACCCGTCGATGCCCGCGGGGCCGTCGACGACCCCGCCGCCGTTCCAGCAGCAGCCGCAGCAGCAGGGCCCGATGACGTGGTCGGCGACGATCGGTCCGGACCGCGACTACTTCATGGCGATGATGCAGCGCAGCGGCCCCGAGGCCTCGGGGCTCAACCTGCCCGCGTACTCGCCGGAGCAGCAGCGCCAGCTCACCGGGAACCAGCTGTCGATCGGCCGGCGCCGGCACTCCACCGGGGAGTCCCCCGACATCGACCTGTCGGTGCCGCCGGAGGACCCGGGCGTCTCGCACCAGCACGCGGTGCTCGTGCAGCAGCCCGACGGCACGTGGGCGGTCGTCGACCAGAACTCGACGAACGGCACGACGGTCAACGGCGGTGACGAACCGATCCAGCCGTTCGTCCCCGTGCCGCTGCAGGACGGTGACCGGGTGCACGTCGGAGCGTGGACGACGATCACGATCCGGCGCGGCTGAGCACACGCGGTCGTAGCGCAGTAACGAAGCAGCGGAGTTGCCGGGTGCCCTACGGGGTGCCCGGCAACTCCCATGTGTGGGGCCCTTCCGGATCGTCGAGCCACGCCCACTGGCGGCCCTCGCCCCGCACGGTCACCCCGAACCGCTCCCGCTCAGGCCTGCCCTCCCGCTCCCACAGCGCGAGCACGTCGTAGGGGTCCAGGTGCCCCGACGCCAGCGCGAGCAGGAACCGGAACGACTCCTCGCGCAGCACGGGGTGCGGCAGTCCCCCGCCCCGCGGCTCGGGCGCCCGGCCCGCGCCGCCGCGCAGCGCCATGAAGTACGCGGGCGTGTGCAGGAACCGCCCCTGCGCGTACCGCCCCGCCACGTCCCGTACGTCGAGGGCCACGAGCCCGGTCGACACGGGTGCCAGGATCCGCGCGCCGGGCCGGCACTGCCCGATCCACTCCACCGGCACGGAGGGCAGCGCGCACGTCGCGATGATCCGGTCGTACGGCGCCCGCTCCGGGCAGCCCCGCGCCCCGTCGCCGGTGACGACGGCCGTCCGGTACCCGGCAGCGGCGAGATGAACCCTGGCGGACTCGGTGATCTCCGGATCGAGGTCGACGGACGTGACGTTCCCCGCACCGACCCGGTGCGCGAGCAGCGCGGCGTTGTACCCGGTCCCCGCCCCGATCTCCAGGACCCGGTCCCCGTCCCGCACCCGCAGCTCCACGAGCATCCGCGCCATCAGCGACGGCTGGCTGCTCGACGACACCAGTTCCCCGTCCCGCAGCCGGGTGGCCAGCGGCTGGTCGGCGTAGGCCCCGCGCAGCCACCGCTCGCGCCGCTCCGGATCGGGATGCTCCCCCCACAGTCGCTCGTACCCTCCGGTCACGCCCACGAAGTAGTACGGCACGAACAGATGCCGCGGCACCTCCTCGAACGCCTCCCGCCACGCCGGGTCCGCGTCCCAGGCGCCACTGTGATCGATCTCGCGCACGAGCGCGGCCCGCGCCCGTACGGCGAGCTGCTCCAGGTCCCGGGTGTGCTCTGCGCCCATATGTCCACTGTCCTGCGCCGCATCGGAATCGGCGAGCCCTGTTCCGGTGCGGGACGGGGCCGGGGCCCGGCCTAGGACTCGGGTCCTGGTCCGGTGCGTCTGAGAGCATGGAGGGGTGACTGAGATCCCGCGCGACACGCTTCAGGAGCAGACGTTCTACGAGCAGGTGGGTGGCGAGGAGACGTTCCGCCGCCTGGTGCACCGCTTCTACGAGGGCGTCGCACAGGACGAGCTGCTGCGTCCCATGTACCCGGAGGAGGACCTGGGCCCCGCCGAGGAGCGCCTCGCCCTCTTCCTCATGCAGTACTGGGGCGGCCCCCGCACCTACAGCGACAACCGCGGCCACCCGCGCCTGCGGATGCGCCACGCGCCGTTCCAGGTCGACCGCGCGGCCCACGACGCGTGGCTGAAGCACATGCGGGTGGCGGTGGAGGACCTGAACCTCTCCGAGGAACACGAGCGCACGCTGTGGAACTACCTGACGTACGCGGCGGCGTCGATGGTGAACACGGCGGGCTGAGCCCGACTTCAGGGGCTTGGGGCGGGTGATCCCATCGAGCCGCGGCGGCGGGTGGGCAATTCAAGCCCCGCTCTTGGACGAGAGCCAGCGGGGTCCGGGGCAGAGCCCCGCGACCGCAGCCCCCTCTCGGCCCCCACTTACGCGGGGCTGAGGGAAATCCCACCCAGCGTGGCCGACGCCCGCCGAACCGCCACGGACCCGTACGCGGTACGCAACCGCACCCACGCCCCCGCGGCCAACAGGTCGACGTCGGCCCCCCGCAGGAACCCGAGGGACGCCGCCGCGTGCACGATCCGCACCGGCGCTCCACTGTCGCCGATCTCCCGCGACCACACCTCACGCCCGATCTGGTCGAGCGCTCCGCGGGTCCGTTCCTCGGGCGCCAGCCCGTCGACCCGGGCCCGGAACTCCGCCACGGCGGCCTTCACCAGCCCGCGCAGCGCATCCGCGTCCGGGAACCCGGCCACCCGCTCCCATCCGCCGAGCGGCGGCAGCACACCGGCCCAGGGCGGCCCGGTGACGGCGCCGGGAACCGTGGCGGTGGCGGTCCCCTCGTCGAGGGAGTCGAGCAACTCCCCCGCGGAGACGGTCACATCGAGGGTGTCGTCGATCCCGTTCTCGTACGGCTTGAGCAGCCGCGCCGTACGCACGGCCAGCACCTCGAACGAGGGCGGCCGCCCGAACACCGCGAGCGCCTGCCCACCGGCCTGCGCCCGCAGCCGCACGGCGGCCGCCTTGTCGTAGTGCAGCAGCCGGCCGAGGAAGGCGGCGAGATCCGCCGCCTCCCCCGAGTCGGCCAGGAACAGCACGGGCGCGCTCATGCGACGAGCGCCTCCGCACGGTCCGCGTCGTCCCGGTACTCGTCGAGGAACTCCCGCTCCTCGGCGGTGATCCGGCGCGGCCGCTGCGCCTCGAAGTCGAACGGCACGACGACCGTCGAGGCACGCACGTACACGACGTCCTCGTCCTTCACCTCGTACGACAGCGTGAACGAAGCCGCCTTTATCTCACTCACCCACAGCTCGATGTCCACGGGCCGGTGCCGGTGCACCAACTGCCGCTTGTAGTCGATCTCATGGCGCGCCACGACCGACCCCTGCTGGAAGTCCTTGTCCGGGCGGAACAGGAAATCGATACGGGCTTCCTCCAAGTACCGGAGGAACACGACATTGTTGACGTGTCCGTACGCGTCCATGTCGGCCCAGCGCAGGGGGCAGGCGTATACGTGGCGAGCCATCAGCCGCGGGTCAGCTTCTTGTAGGTGGCGCGGTGCGGACGGGCCGCGTCGGCACCGAGCCGCTCGATCTTGTTCTTCTCGTAGGACTCGAAGTTGCCCTCGAACCAGAACCACTTGGACTCACCCTCGTACGCGAGGATGTGCGTGGCGACCCGGTCGAGGAACCACCGGTCGTGGGACACGACGACGGCACAGCCCGGGAACTCGAGCAGCGCGTTCTCAAGGCTCGACAGGGTCTCGACGTCGAGGTCGTTCGTCGGCTCGTCGAGAAGCAGCAGGTTGCCGCCCTGCTTGAGGGTGAGCGCGAGGTTCAGACGGTTGCGCTCACCACCGGAGAGCACACCGGCGGGCTTCTGCTGGTCCGGCCCCTTGAACCCGAAGGCCGACACGTACGCACGCGACGGCATCTCGACCTGCCCGACATTGATGTAGTCGAGCTCATCGCTCACCACGGCCCAAAGGGTCTTCTTCGGGTCGATGTTGGCGCGGTTCTGGTCGACGTAGCTGATCTTGACGGTGTCGCCGACCTTGATGGAGCCGGAGTCCGGCGTCTCGAAGCCCTGCAGCATCTTGAACAGGGTGGTCTTACCGGCACCGTTCGGACCGATGACACCGACGATGCCGTTGCGCGGCAGCGTGAAGCTCAGGTCGTCGATCAGGACCTTGTCGCCGAACGCCTTGCCGAGGTTCTCGACCTCGACGACGACGTTGCCCAGTCGCGGGCCCGGCGGGATCTGGATCTCCTCGAAGTCCAGCTTCCGCATCTTGTCGGCCTCGGCCGCCATCTCCTCGTAGCGGGCGAGACGCGACTTCGACTTGGTCTGCCGCCCCTTGGCGTTAGACCGCACCCACTCCAATTCCTCCTTGAGCCGCTTCTGCCGCTTCTCGTCCTTCTTGCCCTCGACCTTGAGGCGCTCGGACTTCTTCTGCAGGTACGTGGAGTAGTTGCCCTCGTACGGAATCGCGCGCCCGCGGTCGAGCTCGAGGATCCACTCGGCGACGTTGTCCAGGAAGTACCGGTCGTGAGTAATGGCCACGACGGTGCCCTTGTACTGGGCGAGGTGCTGCTCCAGCCAGTTCACGGACTCGGCGTCGAGGTGGTTGGTGGGCTCGTCGAGGAGCAGCAGGTCGGGCGCCTCGATCAGCAGCTTGCAGAGCGCGACGCGGCGCTTCTCACCACCGGAGAGATTGGTGACACCCCAGTCGCCGGGCGGGCAGCCGAGGGCGTCCATGGCCTGCTCCAGCTGACCGTCGAGGTCCCACGCGTCGGCGTGGTCGAGGTCCTCCTGGAGCTTGCCCATCTCCTCCATGAGCTCGTCGCTGTAATCAGTGGCCATCAGCTCGGCGACCTCATTGAAGCGCTTGAGCTTGCCCATGATCTCGGCGGCGCCGTCCTGCACGTTCTCCAGAACGGTCTTGGACTCGTCGAGCTTCGGCTCCTGCATGAGGATGCCGACGCTGTAACCGGGCATCAGGACGGCGTCACCGTTCGACGCCTGCTCGATGCCGGCCATGATCTTCAGGACGGTCGACTTACCGGCACCGTTCGGCCCGACGACGCCGATCTTCGCTCCAGGAAGAAAGTCCAGGGTGACGTCGTCGAGGATCACCTTGTCGCCGTGCGCCTTGCGCGCCTTGCGCATGGAGTAGATGAACTCAGCCAAGAGAAACCGTCCGGCAGTCGAAGTGTGTATCGCAGTAAGGGGCCCGCGTGCTGCGGCTCCACCGCGTGAGGGCAGATACACCCCATCTTGCCGTACAGCCACCGCACGGGGGAAACCCGTATCGGTGCAGCGCCCTGAACTGCGGGTTCTCGACGTGGGCCGGTAGCCCGGTGGTCACTGTGTGTCGCGCTCCGCGTGCAGGTCTTGTGGGGGTCGGGGCAGGGGCGGACGGGGGCGATCAAGGCGTGGGTAGTCTCGCCGCGTGCCGATTCCGAGCGAGTTGTCCACGGAAGTGAACCCGCGGGACCCGCGTCCGCACTTCGGTCTGCTCGGGCCGCCCCAGGCCTGGCGCGGCGGCGACGCCCTGGAGCTCGGGCCGGTGCGGGAGCAGGCGCTCCTGGTGGCGCTGCTGTTGCGGCCCGGGAGGACGGTCGGCCGGCAGCAACTGCTCGACGGGGTGTGGGGGACGGAGCCGCCCGGAACGGGGACGAGGGTGATCCCCGTGTACGTGCACCGGTTGCGGCGCCGTCTGGATCTGCCCGGGCAGCCGCGTTCCGTGATCGAGACCGTGCGCGGCGGGTACCGCTTCGTGCCCGGCAGCGCGTCCGTGGACGTCGCGCGGTGGGAGGCGGGCGTCGCCGAGGCGCACGCGGCGAGGAATTCCGGGGATCTCGGCGGCGCCGTCGACGCGTGGTCCCGTGCGTTGGAGCTGTTTCGCGGCGAGCCCCTGGCCGGGCTGCCCGGGCCCTTCGCGGAGGGCGAGCGGCTGCGGCTCGCGGAGCAGCGGCTCCTGGCGGCGCAGGAGAGGGCCGAGTGCCTGCTGCGTTCCGGGCGGCACGCCGAGGCGCTGGCCGAGCTGTTCTCCCTGACCACGGCCCACCCTTACAACGAGGCGCTGGCCACCCTGCTCATGCGCGCCCTGCACGCCGCCAACCGGCAGGCCGACGCGCTCGATGTCTACGCGACCGTGCGCCGTCGGCTGGTCGACGGGCAAGGGGTGGAGCCCGGCGCCGAACTGCGGCGGGTGCACGCGGCGGTGCTCCGTGGAGACGACCCGTTCCCGCCCGGCGAGGCCGCGGGGCGACGGCCGGCCGTCCCCCGGCCGCGTACCGACGATTCGCCCCGTAAGCACCGCGCCCGCTACGAACTGCCCGTCGACACCAGCAACTTCACCGGCCGGGAGCGCCAGCACCAGCTGCTCGTCGCGCCCGCCGACGCCCAGGAGGTCACCGTCCGGGCGGTCGACGGCATGGCAGGCGTCGGGAAGACCGCGCTGGTGGTGCGCGCGGCACGGGCCCTGCGCGGCCGGTACCCCGACGGCTGCCTGTTCGTGGAGCTGCACGGGCACCGCGAGGACCGTGAGACGGCGGGGCGGCAGCGCGTTCTGCGCCGATTATTGCGGGCGGTGGGCGCCGGCGAGGGGCAGGACTCCGAGGACCTGGACGAGCTCGCCGCGTCCTGGCGGGCGGCCACCGCCTCCCTCCGGCTGCTCCTCGTACTCGACGACGCCGCCCGCGCCGAACAGGTGCGCCCCCTGCTGCCCGCCGGGCCCGGCTCCCTGGTGATGGTGACGAGTCGCCGGCGCCTGATGGGCCTCGACGCGCACCGCAGGGTCTCGCTGTCACCTCTCGGCATCGACGAGGCGGCCGAACTGCTGACCCGGATGGTCGGGGTCGGCAGCGAGGAGGGGGCGGCGGCCGAGGACGTAGCGGCGGCGGCCGGAGCACCCGCCTACCGTGAACGGGCCGCCGTACGCGAGCTGGCCACCTTGTGCGGGCGGCTTCCGCTGGCGTTGCGGATCGTCGGCGCGCGGATCCAGGACCGGCCGCCCTGGGCGGTGGAGGCCCTGGCCGCCCGGTTGACCGACGACGAGCGCCGCCTCGACGAACTCGCCGTGGAGGACCGCAGCGTCGAAGCCGCGTTCGGGGTCTCCTACGCCCAGCTCCCGGCCGCCGAGCAGCGCGCCTTCCGCGTCCTGGGCCTCTCGCCGACCGTGCGGCTCGACCGGCTGACCCTGGCCGCCCTCCTCGACCGGCCGCCCGCCGACGCCGAACGCGCCCTGGAGAACCTGGCCGAGGCGAGTCTGGTGCAGCGGGTGACCGTCGACCGCTACCGCCTGCACGATCTCGTGGCCGTCTACGCCCGCCGCGTCGCCGCCGCCTCCCCCGACGAGGCCTCCGCGGCACGGGAACGGGTGCTGCGGCTGTACGTCGCCGCCACCCGCTGCGCCAGCGACTGGGGCACGTCGTCCACCCCGACGGGCCCGCAGGGCACCGGCCCCTTCACGGGCTGGGAGGAGGCGACGGCCTGGCTCGACGAGGCGGGCGGCGAACTGGTCGACGTGGTCGGCCAGGCGGTCGCCGTCGGCCGGATCGACGAGGCCTGCTGGATCGCCGAGGGCCTGGTCGACTACCTCACCAGACAGGGCCGGTTCCACGAGTGCCGCACCGCGCTGGAGATGCTGCTCCCGCTGCTCGGGCGGGCCACCGACCGGCGGATGGACTCCGCGCTTCGCACGGGCCTCGGCATTCTGTACGGGGTCCAGGGCCGGTACCGCGAGGCCCGCGCCTGGTTCGCCGAGGCCCTGGACATCAGCCGCCGCGCCGACGACCGCCACGAGCAGGCCCGCGCCTCGGCCGGTCTCGGCACCTTCGCCAACCTGGAGGGCCGGGTCGCCGAGTCCATGGAGCACTTCGCCGAAGTGCTGCGCCTGGCGGGCGAGTTGACGCACGACGACTGGCTCACCGGCTCGATCCTGACGCGGGCCGGCGACATGCACCACCAGCTCGGCGAGCACGACAAGGCGTACGACCGCTACCTGAAGGCCATCGCCCTGGCCGAGAAGGCGGGCAGCCCACGGCTCCTCGGCAAGACCCTGCTCCGCCTCGGCGGGCTCCAACTCGACCTGGGGCGGCCCACCGAGGCCGTCGGCACGCTCGGCAAGGCCGAGAGCCTGGCCCGGCGGCTCGGGGATGTTCCCCTGTACGCCGCCGCCCTCGACCGGTTGTCCACTGCCGAGGCCGACCTGGGCAATCCGGAGGCGGCCGCGGATCTGCGGCGCCGGGCCCGCACGGTCCTGGACGAGGCGACCGACGCCGCCCCTGAGACCGCGCTGCGGCACCGGCTGCTCTGGCACGGAGCCGTGGCCGAGGACCTGTCCGGCTCCCGCGACTTCTTCGAACGCGGCACCGCCCTCCCCGACGCCGACGCCAACCGGCAGCGCATCTCCCGCGTCCTCGACGACCTCGGCGGCCGAAGACCCGGGCGGGAACAGGCACCGGACGGGGATGGTCCGGCCGGCCGCTAACCGGCCGGACCACTCCCCCGATCCCCCGTTCCCCCGTTCCCTCAGGTGGCCCTACGGCCCTACACCGGGTCTCCGTTCCGGTTGAGCCACTGAACGCCGTTCCCGCCGGTCTGGGTGAGGCTCTTGGGGATGGCGACCTCCGGGTACAGCGGGTGCACGTCGAAGTACCCGGGCGCGTTGGTGAGGGACCGCAGGTCGCACACCGGGTCGCCGACGATGCAGAACCGCTTGACCGGGATCCCGTCGAAGTCCGCCGGTCCGGCGCCGGGCGCGGAGGCCACGCCGGGGATGCCGAGCCCCTTGGGGACGCGGGCCCCGAAACCGGTGTCGGGCTGCATCGGATCGGCGTAGAGCATGCCGTCCACCTGCGACTTCGGGATACCGGTGTCGCCCTTCGCGATCTGCTGGAGCACCACGTCCGCCGCCTGGGCGCCCTGCGAGTAGCCGGTGATGGTCAGCTGGGCGCCGGGGTGCGCGTTGTGGGTGTCCTGCGCCGCCTTCAGCCCCCGCTCGATGCCCAGTTGCACGCTCGCGTCGTACGTCGGCGCGGTCAGGGCCTCGGGGTTGACCTTCCCGGAAGGCTCGATGAGTCCGCCTGAGGGGCCGATGACTGGGCCCGCGGAGGCCGGGTAGCAGACCTTGACCGCGGTGGCGCCGAGGCCGAACGCGTCGTTCGCGGCATCGTACGAGGACGTGGTGTTGGGGCAGCCGTCCTTGTTCGTCGTCGGACCGGTGCCGCCGATCTCGATGTAGTAGTGCTCCGCGCCGTCCGCGTGCGCGGCCGGCGCGAACGCGACGGCGCTGCCGGCGGTCAGCACCGCCGCCACGGCAACGGCGCGAACCGCCCCCGCCACCCTGCTCCTCCTCGGCATGCGCGCTGTCGACATGTGCGATCCCCCTTGGGTTGTGGACGTACCGGTCAACCAACGCACTCGACGCTAGGGACCGGCGATCACATCCCGTTGACATGTGGATGACAGCGCAGGTGGGGCGGGGGTGGCACGCTCATCCGGTGCCGGGGAGGCAGCCCCCCGGCACCCGCCGTCACTCGCCGTCGCCGACCTGGTCTTCGCCCTGACCTTCGGCCGGCGACTTCTTCTTGCGGCCCATGACGACCGACGCCCCGCCGATCAGGACCAGCAGCACCGCGATGCCCGCGATGATCGGCGTCGAGTTCGAACTGCCCGTCTCCGCCAGGTCCGTGCCCGTGCCCGTGCCGGAACCCGTACCGCCGACGGAGGCGGGGCTCGGCTGCGTCGTCGCCTGAGTCCTCAGACCGCCGCCCGCCGTGGAGCCCGCCTGCGAGGTCGTCGCGCAGTCGAGCACGCCCCGTATCCGCTTCTCGAAGCCGTGCCGCCCCTTGATCGTGAAGTCGTACGCCTGGTCCTCCTGCAGCGGTATCGTCACCGTCCGCGTCCGACCTGCCGGGATCGTGTACCGGTTACCCATGAGCGTGAACGTGTACGGCGCGTCCCCGCTGTTGGCGGCCGTGATGTCGACGCCGCCCTTCGCGCAGTTCTCCCGCGCGGACAGCGCGGGCACGGCGCCCTCGCTCGCCCAGGTCGCCGTCGCGGTCGCGGAGACCGTGGACTCGCTGGAGCCCGCGAGGATCTGCGTCTGGCTTCTGGTGTCGGAGGCGAAGGCGCGGCCGACCGGAACCGTCGTCGACGCCTGCACGGTCAGCTCCGCCGAACCCGCCTTCGCCCGCTCGGGTACGTCGAAGTAGAGCCGGCTGCCGTCCTTCGCGGTGGTGACGGGCTCGCCCTTCTCGTCGACGAGCTTCACCCCGTCCGCGGCGGCCTCGACGGGCGGCATCACCGTGACGCTGTCGGCGTTCGTGCGCACCGTGACCGGGCCGACCCGCTGCCCGGCTCCGGACTTCGCCCCGGCCGGAGACGGGGAAGCGGAGGGCGACGCGTCGTCGCCGGGCCGCGCGGAGACCGCCTGCGGCGTCAGGGTCAGCGAGGCCCGCGGCTCCGCGAGGTCGCGCGCGCTGCGCTGCAGATAGTCGGCGAGCTTCTCGGCGGCGGGGCTGACCGCGTCGACGTCGACCTTGTCCGAGTAGCGCCAGATCGCGACCTGCGTACCGGCCGCGGCCTCCTGCTCGGTGAGGCTCCCGGCGCGCGCCTTGCGGGCGAGCGCCGCGAGATCGTTGACCTGCGGATACGAGTTCTGCAGGATCCAGCGGATGCGCCCCGCGTTCGCGTTGTCGTGCAGCGACGTGCCGGACCAGGGCGTCTCCCGGTACTTGGCGTCCGGCTGCGTCGGGTTGTGGATGTCGACGCAGTACGTCTGGAGCGTCCCGCCGTCGTCGACGGCCATCCGGAACAGGCCCGCCGACACCTCCTCGTCCTTCCCGGCCTCGTGGATCACGGCCGCGCCGTACGTCTCCAGGCCGGCCAGAGTGGTGCTCGCACCGCTCTGCTCCGTGGCACCGTCGTCGGCTTGCGCGACGCCCGCGCCGGATATCGCCCCTGTCGCCATGAGTCCCGACATCAGGGCCGCCGCGGCGAGACGGGCTGCGCCTCGTCCACGCCGTGCGGTCCGTGAGCACACAGAAAACACGAAATTCCCCTTCAGGCGGGACGGGTGGTCACATGGGGGGTGGTGTCCCGCCGGCAGAATCAACGCCAACCACGGTCATTCGGCTGGCCCTTGCACTCCCGACTCGTCGCTGCACCTGGTGCGCAGAGGTCCCGACGAGCCCCGGAGTCACGCTCGGCATCCTAGGGAAATGATCTTTGGCGATCCCCGGAGCCGCCTTCCGGCAACCGATCCGAATCGCAATCGTTATCACCAACACCGTTTCCGAGCTGGGCTTATCGACAAATCGCCAGCATGTCGGTGCCGATAAGCCGCAGTTCGGCCACGGTCATCCCACGGGCTGCGGCTCGGCCAAGTCGGGCTCGGTCCCTTGCGAGTTCGCCGCGTCCAGCTTCGCCGCGTCCGACTTCGCCGCGTCGGACTTCACTACGTCCGGCCTCACCACTTCCGGCCTCACTACGTCCCACGGAGAGTCACCCCGCGGCGCGCTCTCCACACGAGGTTGCTGCACCCGGCGGAACGCGGAGGTGCCGCGCGACAGGTCGTGCCCGATCGCGACCGCCTCGATGTCCGCCGACGTCCAGTGCTGCCCGCCCCGCTCCTCGTCGCGCACCTTCAACTTGCCCTGCACCATGACCGGTTCACCGAGCGCCAGAGAGCTCTGCACGTTCGTCCCCAGGGCGCGCCAGGCCCATACCGTGAAGAAATTGGTGTGCCCGTCCACCCACGTGTTCTGCACCCGGTCGAAGCGGCGGGTGTGCGCCGCGAGCCGGAACCGGGCGACCGGTCCTGTCGGCAACTCCCGGAACACCGGTGTCGTCGCCACGTTCCCCACCACGGTCACCATCGTCTCGCTGCTCATCCGGAACCCCTCCCGTTGCCCCCGCCCGGCCCGGCTCGGCCGCGGCGTCCGTGCGCGGCCCGAGCCCTTCCCGAGCCGCGATCACAGATTGCCCCCGCGCCGCGATCCCCGCCGACGCCTGTGGCCTACCCGCGGGTTGTGGAAACTCCCGTCACTCCCCCGGCCACCCGCACGTACTGCTCCCGCACCTCCCGGTACCGCAGCAGCTCCGCCGCGACGGGGTCCAGCACCCGCGCCCGGCCACAGGCCGCAGCCGCGTCCCTGAGCCGCCGCTCGGCCTCCTGCCCGTACCGTCGCGCGGGCCCCCTCGCCGCCATCCGGCAGGACCACTCCACGCACGGCCCGCCCACGAGCCCCGCGAGCACCAGCAGTAGTGGCACACCCAGATTCGCCGAAAAGACCCCGACGAGCTGCCCCAACAGCCACAGCACGCCCAGGACTTGCAGCAACGTCATGCCCACCTGGGCGAACACCGCGACCGGCCACCAGCCGGGCCGCGGCGGCCGACCGGCCCCGTGCTCCGGCTTCAGCCGCTCGGACACGGCGCCGGAGGCGACATCGGACGCGGCGTCGGACGCCAGCTCGTCGAGTGCCTCGGGCAGCCCCTCCCCGCCCCGCGTCGCGGCCTCGCGCACGGCCTGTCCCCACGCGGCCGGCAGCCCGGTCGCCGCGGCGTCGCCGACCACCCGCACCGCATGCTCGACGCGCTGCCGGGCCGTGACCTCCTCGTCGTCGGCCGGGACCACGGGAGCGGTGACGGTCGAACCGACCGCGCGCCGCTCCTCGTACCAGCGCCAGAGCCTGAGCCACGGGGTTCCGCAGGCCCGGTTGGCGCCCCGGCTCCACTCCCGCTCGGCCGCCTGGCCCGCCGCGGCCGCGCCGACGGCCTCGGCGAGCCGGTCCGCGAACTCCTCGCGGGCCTCCTCGCTCAGCCCGCTCTGCCGCCCGGTCGCGTACACCTGCTTGAGACGGTCGGCTGCGGCGTCGACGTCGGCGCCGATCCGGCGCGCGGCGGCCCGGTGTTCGGCGGTGACCTGGTCGAGGCAGTCGCGCAGGTCGTCCACGCCCTCCCCGGTGAGGGCGGAGAGCGGCAGCACCGTGGCGCCGGGCTCGCCGTGCTCGCCGAGCGCGATGCCGTCCTCGTCGAGCAGCCGCCGCAGATCGTCCAGGACCTGCTCGACGGCGTCGCCGGGCAGCCGGTCGACCTGGTTGAGCACGACGAACATCACCTCCGCGTGCCCCGCCATGGGCCGCAGATACCGCTCGTGGAGCATCGCGTCGGCGTACTTCTCGGGGTCGACGACCCACACCACGGCGTCCACGAGCCCGAGCACGCGGTCGACCTGGTCGCGGTGTTCGAGCGCGGCGGAGTCGTGATCGGGCAGATCGATGAGGACCAGCCCGTCCAGCTCCGCCTCCCCGTGCTCCCCCTGCTGCACCTGTGCGGGTCGGCGCCGCGCACGACCGGGAATCCCGAGCCGGTCGAGCAGCCCGGCGGCCCCGTCCGTCCAGCTGCACGCGATGGGCGCGGAGGTGGTGGGCCTGCGCAGCCCGGTCTCGGAGAGGGGCACCCCGGCGAGGGCGTTGAACAGCGTCGACTTTCCGCTCCCCGTGGCCCCCGCGAGGGCGACGACGGTGTGCCGCGACGACAGTCTCCGCCGGGCCGCGGCCTCGTCGAGCACCTGCCCGGCCTCGGCGAGGGTCGCCCCGTCGAGCCGGGTGCGCGAGAGCCCGACGAGCTCCCGCAGCGCGTCGAGCCGCTGCTTCAACTGCCCGTCGTACGTCCCCGATCCGGCCGGCACCGCCGCCTCGCCGCCCTGCTTGGCGACGCGCCGCGCGATGAGACCGTCGTCCCAGGGGGTGGACTCCGTACGCCCTTGGGGAATCTCCACGCCCTCGGAAGCGCCTGCCCCCGCGGACGCCACGCCCTCTTCCCGGGACGCCACCGCGACGCCCCCTGACGGCCCCGCATCCCCGAGATTGTCCGCGAGATCCGTGAGATCGGAGTCATCCGCGGCCCCGTCGCGATCGGCGGAATCGGCGGAACTGATGGGATCGATTGAATCGGCGGGATCGGCGGGGTTCCTGGGATCGGGATTGTTCTGATCCGTGACGGCGGCGGTCAGCGCCCTCACCTCACCTTCTGCAGCAGCGAAAGGGCCGCGATCAACTCGGCCTGGGATTCGGGGGTGATGTCGAGCGCGTCGAGCGGCGCGAGCCGGCGTTCGCGCTCCGCGCCGAGCACGGTGTCCAGGTACTCGCTCAGGAGCTGCCCACCCCGGTCGCGCAGCCGCAGCGCGCCCTGCGCGCCGATCCGCTCGGCCAGGTTCTCGCCCGCGGCCTTCCCCCGGCGCCCGCCGAGCAGGCCGGTGGCGACGAGCGCCGCGACGGCCTCGGCGTCGGGCGGCGAACCGTCCATGGCCTGCGCCGCGGCCCGCACCTCGTCCTCGGCGTACTCCTCGAGGACCCGCCGCCAGCGTCGTACGGCAAGACCGATCCGCTCCTCTACGGTCTCGGACTCGGGCCCCTGCCTCCGTAGTTCGGCGGCACGCGCGCCGGGTTCGTGCCGCCAGGCCTCGTCGACCCGCTCATCGGCCGCGGTCACCGCACACGCCAACAGGGAGCCGAGACTCTCCACCAGAGCGTCGAGCAGCTCCCCGCCCCCGCAGTCCGCCGGATAGCTCCGCCAGTGCTTCAGGGCGTTCCCCGAGAGCACGCCGCCCTTCCGCAAACGCTCCAGTACGCGCGCGTGCTCGGTCTCGTACGCGTCGTCCACGGCGGAGGTGAGCCGGACCATGGCGGAGTGCTGGGCTGCGACCGCCGACGCCAGCTCGGGCATCCGGGCGCGCAGCGAGTCGAGCGTGCCGCGGGCGGTTCGGGCCATGGCGCGGGCCCTCGCCTCGGGGTCCTGGGCGCGGTGGGTCAGCCAGGCGCGGAGCGGGGCGACGGCGGTGGCGGGCAGCAGTCCGCCGTTGCCGGTCGACTCCGGGAGCTCCGGCACGGTGAACCTCGGCACCTCGCCGAGCCCGGCCTTGGCGAGCAGCGCGCCGTACTGCCGGGAGACCTCGGAGACGACCTGGTGGGGCACTCGGTCGAGCACGGTCACCAGGGACGCGTCGTACTCCTTGGCGGTACGCAGCAGGCGCCAGGGCACGGCGTCGGCGTACCGGGAGGCGGTGGTGACCATGACCCACACGTCGGCGGCGCTGATGAGCCGTGCGGCGAGCACGCGGTTCTCGGCGACGAGGGAGTCGATGTCGGGGGCGTCGAGCAGCGCGAGCCCGCGCGGCAGGACCCCCGAGGTCTCCACGCGCAGCACGCGCGCCTCCGCGTCGGGAACGGGCTCGAGGTCGTCCTCCTCCTCGCCCTCCCCGTCCGGGCCGCCGTCGGCCTGCTTGGGCATCCACACGCGCGCGAGGTCGGGCAGCACCCGCACCCCGGAGAACCAGTGGTGGTCATCCGGATGGCAGACGAGGACCGGAGTACGCGTGGTCGGCCGCAACACCCCCGCCTCGCTCACGACACGCCCTACGAGCGAGTTCACGAGGGTCGACTTGCCGGCGCCGGTCGACCCGCCCACGACGGCGAGCAGGGGCGCTTCGGGGGCCCGCAGGCGGGGCACCAAATAGTCGTCGAGTTGTGCGAGCAGCTCGCCGCGGTTGGCACGCGCGCGTGGCGCCCCCGCGAGCGGGAGCGGAAAGCGCGCGGCGGCGACACGGTCGCGCAGCGCGGTAATTGCGTCGAGCAGCTGAGGCCGAACGTCCAAGGTCACCACACGTGAAGAATGCCCAATTTTGGCCGCATTATGAAGCATATGGCCACGCCTGCGCGCCGATAAGTCACGCGATACGGCACAGGAAGCACACAGCGGGATGGAAGGGGCGACTGGGGGCGCAGGCATAACGAGTGCACAACACCCGAGGCGTATGAAGCCAAAAGCGATGCAGGATTCGTACCTACCTGCGATTATCGGGACCGCTTCACTGAACCTCCACATCGTGGCGCGGAGGCGAAGCAGCAGGGGCAGGGACCCGGGAGCCCTATCCTTGTCCCCGGCAAGGTCACGGATCACCCCACATCCCCCGACCAAGCCACCGGCCACACACCGGCCCCCGTAGCTCAGTGGATAGAGCAGGCGCCTTCTAAGCGCTTGGCCGCAGGTTCGAGTCCTGCCGGGGGCGCACCTTTATGCAGGTCAGAGGCGGTTTTTAGCCCTTCGCGAGATCACTTGCGGAGGGCTTTTTCATTGCCCGTGAGGCTGTTTTGTGCAGATATAAACCCCTGGCTGGGGCGCTGCGTCCCACGTACGTCCCCCGTTTGGGGCGGCAACTTCCGCAAGACCGCCACTAGTCAGAGAGTCGCCCCTGGTCAGAGTCATGTTGACGAACAATCAGCCATGAACAGGGCAGGCGCCAAAGCGGCGCCTGCCCTGTTCATGGCTGCTGACTCAATCCGCTCCACGCCCGTGCTCGCACCGTCACACGCACGTAGATTCAGCTCCGACGTGAGCCGCGCGATGCGGATGCGTGCTCGAGGACTACGCAGGGGGACGGGAACCATGGTCAGGGCTTGGACGGTCCGCGGTGGCCAGTACGGAGAGCGCGAAGAGCAGGCGCTTGACGAAGGCGTGGTGATCGCCGGCTGGGAGGAGGTCGGCGATCTGAGCGGCTGCGCCTCAATCGCCGATGTGGGGGATGTACTGGCGGGGGCCTATCCGGAGGAGCCGGCCGGCCGGGTGGACAACTGGAAGCACCAGCTGTGGCGCTTCATCACGATGGAGACCGGGGATCTGGTAGTGATGCCCCGCAAGTTCCTGGGAGTCGTCGCCATCGGACGGCTGACCGGCGGCTACGAGTACCGGAGCGAGGCCGCCCCCGGCTTCCGGCACACGCGCAAGGTGGAGTGGGTGCGCAGCCAGGTCGAGCGGGCGGCGATCGGCGGCGACCTCCGCGACAGCATCGGTGCGTTCCTGACCGTGAGCGAGCTGAGCCGCCGTGACGCGGCCCACCGTGTCGAGACGCTGGCGCAGACCGGCGTGGACCCGGGCTACAAGGGCGCCGTGGAGCCGCCTGCGGACCCCGAGGCGCTTGAGCAGGACGTGCGCGACGAGGGCACCCGACAGCTGACCGCCCGGGACCTGATCGGCCTGTGGGGCTGGCAGAGGCGCACCGGTGACGTCATCGACCTCGTCGACAGAGAGCTCGCGGCTCGCGGTCTGCAGGTGGCCCCGCACTTCACGGAGGTGCAGCTCGACGGCCTGATCACGGTCTCCGCGGAGGAGACCACGCTGACCGGGGACACGGTCCAGGAGCCGCCGGGGACAGAGCTTGGTCACACCCCCACAAGGGTGGCGGGCGAGGACCTGAGTCGACACTGGCGTATCGGCAGCCTCCCCTTCGCCCGGGATGTGGTGACAGTCGGCTTCGACGAGCCGCTGAGTCGCGCCATCACGCGCATGGTCCAAGGCGACTTCTCACAGCTTCCCGTGGTGAACCGGAACAACGTGCTACGAGGAGTCGTCACCTGGGAGAGCATCGCCCGCGCCCAGCTGGGTCATCGCGGCGCGACCATAGCCGCGGCCCTGAACCCCCACCCGCTCACCGCTCAGGAGCAAGAAGAGCTGTTCGTCCGTATCGACGACATCCAGCGCCACGGGTTCCTGATCGTCACCGATGGCGACAACCTCGTGCTCGGCATCCTCACCGCATCCGACTTGGCCGATCAGCTCAAGCTGCGGGTCGAGCCGTTCATCCTCCTCGGCGAGGCGGAGCGGCGCCTGCGCCGCCTCACCGACCGTCTGCCCGTGGAGGAGCTGCCCACCGGTTCGGGAGTGCGCAAGACCCGTGCCGCAGGCAAGTACCTCACCCTCGGCCAGTATCCGGAGGTCCTCAAGGACGACACCTGCTGGGCGACCTTGGCGTGGCCTTACGAGCAGGACGACCTGGTGCGCCGAGTCGCCGCCGTCAAGGACTACCGGAACGAACTCGCGCACTGGGACATGGACGCTCCGGAGACGAAGACCGAGGCGCTGACGGAGACCAAGCAGCTGCTGAGCCTGTTGAAGCTGATCGACCACGATCCACGGCCATGACGGGCTGACCACTCAGGGCCGGGCCGTCCTCCCGTCAGGCGCCCGGCCCAGGGTCGTCGAGGCCGAGCTCGATCACCGCGAGCGCCTCGGCGATCTCGACCGCCAACTCGTCTTCCGGTCCACTGACCAGGACCACGTCCTGATACAGCGGCTCCAGCACCTCCTTGGCCTCCGCCGTCCGCCCCTGCGCAAGCAGCAGCATGCCGATGTTGTGCCGGAGCTCCACCGCTTCTTCGCTCGCATCACTTTCGACGGCGCGTACAACGTCCAGTACCTCCCTCAGCTGCGCCAGCGCGTCGGTGACCATGCCAAGTTCGGCGCGGCATCGAGCGGCCTGGGCACGACACGCACGGGCCTGCTCACTGGTCGGCCCGGCGATACGGGCATACGCGTCGGCAAGCGTGTCGAACTCCGGGCGCGCGGCGCGGTAGTCACCGCCGAGCAGGCGCACCGCGGCTCGCTGCCTGCGCAGTCCCAGGACGGCCCGGTTCTCCGGGCCGAGCGCGCGGGCCGCAGGTTCGATGACCTCGCTGAGCACGTCGACCGCCTGCGAGAACCGGTCCTCCATGATGAGCAGGTCTGCCTGGTCACGGGCTGCCCTGATGTCCTCGCGCAACTGGGTAGGCACCGGCATGGGTTGCGGCACCACGGGAGCCGGCCGGTCAACGGCGGGCGCCTGTTCACGAGCCCGGGGTGCGTAAGGCTTGCGGTAGAGAGCAGTCGGATCAGGCACTCCTGAAGGGCCTTGCCCGCCGTTGACGGTTGTCTCATCGCCAGGCTGCGGCAGGAACGGGAGCAGCCTTTCATATACCTCTTGCGTGTCGGCCGGCCGTTCCTCGGGTGCTTTGCCCAGCAGACACAGGACAAGTTCCTCCAGGGCCTGTGGCACCTCAGGGCGCAGCTGCCTCAGCGGAGTCGGGGCTTCGCTCACGTGCTGGTACATCAGGCCGAACTCGTCGCCTGCGGTGAACAGGAGTCGTCCGCTGAGCAGTTCATGCAGGACGCAGCCGAGTGCGTAGAGGTCTGTCTGCGGAGTGATCGTGCCGCCACGTACTTGCTCGGGAGCCATGTACTGGTACGTGCCGATGGGTGTCCCGGTGGCGGTCAGTTTCGTGACGTCCGTACGGAGCATGGCGGCGATACCGAAATCCAGGACCTTCACCGTGCCGTCGCGGGCGACCAGAACATTGGACGGCTTCAAGTCACGGTGGATCACCGGAACCTGGTGGGCGTGCGACAGCACCGTCGCGACCTGCGCGGCCACCGCTGCCGCCCAGCCGATCGGCAGCGGGCGCGCCGGATTGACGTACCGGGCCAGCGAGACGCCGTCGACGAGTTCCATCACCAGGAACAGCCGCTCCAGCGAGGCGTCCAGCACCGCGTCGTACACCTGAGGCACGCCGGGATGCTGAATGCGCGCGGTAATCCTGGCCTCGCGTTTGAAACGCTTGGCGAACTCCTCGGCGAGGTGCGGCGCCGCGGCCAGCGACGCCTGCCGAAGCAGCTTCACGGCCACCGGCCGGTCGAGCACGGTGTCGTAGCCACGCCACACATCGCCCATACCGCCGTGGTCAAGCTCCTCAAGGAGTTCGTAGCGGTCGGAGATGGGCTCGGGTGGCACGGTGCTCTCACTTCCTGCGCTGGTGACCGTGTGTAGGCGTTCGTGGTGTGACGGTGCGTGTCCAGTGTGACGACTGGGGTGATCATCCGTCCAGGCCAGGTTCAGCCAGGATCAGCGAGCGAGCGGTGCCGGGGATGCCCCGGCACC